>NZ_CP088930.1:1500000-1797008 GCF_027594825.1 Serratia liquefaciens
GTAGCGCCACAGCGTTTCTTTGCCGTCCACCACCGGCCAACGCAGACCACGCGCCTGGTGGTAGCTGTCGAACGGCGCCAAATCGTGACCGTGACCACGCCCGAAACCGGCATATTCCTCAAACAGGCCTTTCTGCAGATAGAAACCGACTTCCCGCGCCTCATCGTTGAGCTGGTCCGCCGGGATTTCCGACAGTGGATACTTATTGACCTGGCCGTTGGCGAACAGCACGTCGTACAGCGTTTTACCGCGATACTCCGGTTTTTGCGCCAGCAGATCGGCCGGCCACACTTCCTCAACCTTGAAGCGTTTGGAGAACTCCACCAGTTGCCACAGATCGGATTTCGCCTCACCCGGCGCTTTCACCTGCTGGCGCCAGAACTGAGTACGACGCTCCGCATTACCATAGGCGCCCTCTTTCTCCACCCACATGGCGGTCGGCAGGATCAGATCGGCGGCCAACGCGCTGACGGTCGGGTAGGGATCGGACACCACCACAAAGTTGCGCGGATCGCGCCAGCCCGGCATCCTTTCTTCATTGATGTTCGGCCCGGCCTGCATGTTGTTGTTACACATCACCCAGTAAGCGTTCAGCTTGCCGTCTTTCAGCGCACGGTCTTGAGCCACCGCATGCAAACCGACTTTCGCCGGGATGGTGCCGGCCGGCAGTAGCCATTTCTGTTCGGCGATTTGGCGGTGCTTCTCGTTGGTGACCACCATGTCAGCCGGCAGACGGTGAGAGAAAGTCCCGACCTCACGCGCGGTACCGCACGCAGAAGGCTGGCCGGTCAGGGAGAACGGCCCGCAGCCGGGTTTGGAGATCTTGCCGGTCAGCAGATGCAGGTTGTAGCACAGGTTATTGGCCCACACGCCGCGCGTATGCTGGTTGAAGCCCATGGTCCAGTACGACACCACCTTGATGTTCGGGTCGGCATACAGCTTCGCCAGCGCTTCCAACTGGTCTTCCGGCACGCCGCTCATTTGGGCCGTTTTTTCCAGCGTGTATTCCGCCACGAAGGCTTTGTACTCTTCGAAACTCATCGGCTCGGAGGCATCTGAACCCGGGTTTTTCGCCTTTTTTTCCAGCGGGTGGGTCGGACGCAAGCCGTAGCCGATATCCGTCGCGCCGCGGCGGAAGTTGACGTGCCGATTCAGGAAGTCCTGATCCACCGCGTTGTTTTGAATGATGTAGTTGGCGATGTAGTTCATGATCGCCAAATCGGTCTGCGGCGTGAACACCATGCCGTTGTCCGCCAGCTCGAAGCTGCGGTGCTCGAAGGTGGACAACACCGAGACATTGACGTGCTCGTTGCTCAGGCGACGGTCGGTAATGCGCGACCACAGGATCGGGTGCATCTCGGCCATGTTGGAGCCCCACAGCACGAAGGCGTCCGCCTGCTCGATATCGTCATAGCACCCCATAGGTTCGTCCATGCCGAAAGTGCGCATAAAGCCCACCACCGCCGACGCCATGCAGTGGCGTGCGTTCGGATCCAGGTTATTGGAACGCAGCCCGGCCTTGAGCAGCTTGGCAGCGGCGTAGCCTTCCCACACCGTCCACTGGCCGGAACCAAACATGCCGACCGCTTCTGGGCCCTTCTCTTTCAAAGCCTGCTTGAACTTGTCGGCCATGACGTCGAAAGCCTGTTGCCAACTGATCGGGGTAAATTCGCCTTCCTTATGGTACTGGCCGTCTTTCATGCGCAGCAGCGGCTGAGTCAGTCGGTCTTTTCCGTACATGATTTTTGGCAGGAAATAGCCTTTGATGCAGCTCAACCCACGGTTGACCGCCGCGTCCGGATCGCCCTGCGAGGCAACGATACGGCCATTCTGAGTGCCGACCAGCACCCCGCAGCCGGTGCCGCAGAAACGGCAGGGAGCCTTGTCCCATTTAATAGCGTCAGCACTGCCCGCCACCGCCTGTGCCACCGTGGGAATAGTCAGCCCGGCGGCGGCCGCAGCGGCTACCGCGGCATTAGCTTTCATGAAGTCTCGACGACTGAGTTTCATGGCGTTACCTCACCTTGAGTGTCCTGCTGGTGATAAACCAGCGATACCGCCAGCACGCCTTCCAGATTGCGCACCGACTCAATTTTTTCCAGCAGCCCTTGCGAGCATGCCGCCTGCATCACTACCACCAGCTTGCCGTTCTGCTGATCCTGCGCCGGAATTTCCGTGTCAGCGATCGCCAGTAAGGCCGTGACGAGTTGGGGAAAGCTTTCCGGTCTCGCCTGCACGACCAGACCGCTGACATGCCATTCGCTATTCATCATTATTATTTTCGCTCTGGGTTAAGGTGACGGCACCGGTCGGGCAACCGGCGACGCAGGCGCCACAGCCGTTGCAGGCTGCCACATCCAGCATCGGCTGCGCCATTTCGCCTAAGCGGGGCCGAAAGCGGATCGCCTGGGGCTCGCAGTTGTCCTGACAGCTGCGGCACTCCACGCCCCGTTGTGCCAGGCAGGCAGTACCGAATACCGCATAGTGCCGCCAGGGGGTTTCCGTCAGTGGACGAAACACGGGTTCCGCGCAGGCCTGCGCACAACGCCCGCAAAACGTGCACTCCGCTCGTTGGAAATCGATTTCGGGAAAACCGCCGCTGCCGCTGATGAGCACCCCGGTGTCACAGGCGCGAACGCAGGCCTGACAGCGGGTGCAATCGGTAATAAAAAGGGATTGTTGCCGCGACCACGGGGGGCGGATCGCAGCGGTTGGCTGACGCCATTGTCCTCCGAGCAGTTTGCGTCGCGACAATATGGTCATGCTGGTTATCCTTGACATTGCAAACACGGCATCGCGTGTAAATAGAACCTGTTTTTGTATTGTTATTGTTGCTGCTGCGCCCAATGGGTTTCATCATGCTGACAGGTATAAACCCCTGAGAAAGACGGGGGTAAGATAAGGGGAGCGCGGGGGGTATATAATCCCCCTAAAGGGGTAAATACGGGGGTAGCTTGCGCCAGATCAATCTATTAATGGGGGCCGCGAGGTTTTCGCCGCCGATCTGCCGTCAAACGCTATCTAGCTGATTATATAACGTAGGCTGCTTACCGCTGCGGTGAACGACCTGGCGCACAATGCCGCGCATTTTAGTTGCAAAAGTTATAATTTTGCTTTCGAATGAAACCCGGCAATGCCCATTGCCTGTGAGAGAAGGATAGAGGATTGCTTGTTAAACGTTCAGTGACCAGCAGCCTGGCCAAGGCGCTGTTTTGCATTGTGATTCTGTCCGTGCTCTCTACCGGGTTGGCGCTGACTACCGTCGCGGACAGCCTGCGCGATGCCGAAGCGGTCAACATCGCCGGTTCACTGCGCATGCAGAGCTACCGGCTGGCCTATGATCTCACCCGCCCCGCCCCGGAGCTGGAACACCACCTGTTGCAGTATCAGGAGTCTCTGCAGGCCCCGGCATTGCAAAAGCTCGATCGTTTTTACGTGCCCGCGGACGTGCAGGAAAAATACCTGTCGCTGCAGCACGCCTGGCAACCGCTGGCACAGCAGATCCGGACCGGCCAATCGGCAGATTATCAGGCCAACGTTGCCGGCTATGTGAACCAGATTGACCATTTCGTGTTGGCGCTGCAGCGTTATTCCGAGCTGAAACTGACCATCGTCGCCACCATCAGCGTAGTAGGCTATATCGCCATCATCGGCCTGGTGCTGTTTTGCATCCGTTTTATGCGCCGACAGGTGGTGACGCCGCTCAAGCACCTGGTGGACGCCAGCCAGCGCGTGCAACAACGCGACTTTAACCATCCCCCGCTGGATACCGCACTGCCGAACGAACTGGGCGTGCTGTCGCAGGCCTTTACCGCCATGTCCGGAGACCTGGCCAAACTTTACCAGTCGCTGGAGCAGAAAGTGCAGGTGAAAACCCAGCGCCTGCAGCAGGCGAACAAGACGCTGGAGGTGCTGTACAGCTGCTCGCAGGCGCTGAGCGTGCGGCAGATAGATCAGCAGGCCTTCGAGAAAATCCTGCATATCGTGCGTCAAAGTGAAGATTTGCACTGCATCCGCTTAAAAGTGGCGGACAGCCTCAGCGAATGGCAGTTGCACAGTGGTCTGCCTTCGTCGACGCTGGACTGGCAATCGTTGACCATCATCCAGGGCGACAAACCGCTGGGGGAACTGAGCTGGCAATATCAGGAACACCCGCCGCACCCACACCTGATGCAGAGCGTGGCCAACATGCTGAGTCGTGGGGTTTATTTTAACCGCGCCCAGAAACAGCACATGCAGTTCTTGCTGATGGAAGAACGAGCCACCATCGCCCGGGAGCTGCACGACTCTCTGGCACAGGCCCTGTCGTTTTTACGCATTCAGCTCACCTTGCTCAAACGCACGCTGGCAGGCAGTGCTCCCGATGCGCAAGAGATTATCGCCGATTTTGATCGGGCCCTGGCCGATGCTTACCGCCAACTGCGAGAGCTGTTGACCACCTTCCGCCTGAATATTCAGGAGGCCGATTTGAACACTGCGCTGAACCAATTGTTGGCGCCATTAAAGGTTCTTACCGGCGCACGGATTCAGTTACACTGTCGGCTTTCTTCCCAGGCGCTCAATGCTCAGCAGCAGGTGCATGCGCTGCAAATTGTGCGTGAAGCTGTGCTCAATGCCATCAAACATGCCGATGCGCGGGAGATCGTGATTCGTTGTGAGGTCACGGCCGAGGGTGACAACAGGATCAGCATCGCTGACGATGGCTGTGGCATTGCCAGCCTGAATGAACCTGAAGGTCACTACGGGCTGACCATCATGAGCGAGCGCGCTGCGCGGCTGGGAGGAACGCTGCGCATCCAGCGGGGAGAGCCAGACGGCACGGAAGTCCGCCTGACGTTTCCGCCATAAAACCAGGACTGTTCACCCTTCGTTACGGTTTAGCGAAGCCCGAAGGTCATTTCAGGATGTTCGTGGCGCCAATTACCACTATTTTATAAGAGTCAGTCCCACTGTGAAGCGTGCTGGACAGCGCGTTTGAGTGGCTTTACTCGCTACAGGGAGCATATTTCATGGTGATGAAGAATTACCGAGTGATGATCGTCGACGACCACCCGCTGATGCGCCGAGGCATCAAGCAACTGCTGGGGCTGGATCCGCTGTTCAACGTGGTAGCCGAAGCCAGCAACGGCAACGAAGCCATCACTTTCGCGTTGCAGCAGACACCGGACGTGATCCTGCTCGATTTGAATATGAAAGGTTTGTCCGGTCTGGACACGCTGAAAGCGCTGCGCAATGAAGGCGTCGATGCTCGGATCATCGTGCTGACGGTATCAGACTCGCGCAACGACGTTTATGCGCTTATCGACGCCGGTGCCGACGGTTACCTGCTGAAAGACAGCGAACCGGAACAGCTGTTGGAACATATTCGCGCAGCCGCAGAAGGGCAAAACGTGATCAGCGATGCGGTAGCGGACTATCTGTTATCCCGCAGCGAACAACACAATCCCTTTGCCGAGCTGACCGAACGCGAGCTGGACGTATTGCAGGAAGTGGCGCGTGGCCTGTCGAATAAGCAGGTGGCGGCGCAACTGCACATTTCTGAAGAGACGGTGAAGGTGCACATCCGCAACATGCTGCGCAAACTGGACGTTCGTTCACGCGTGGCCGCGACGGTGATGTATCTGGAACACCGGAGTCAATAACGCTTCCCCGGCATGCCGGGGAGGGTTTATTCGATGGCGGCAAGCAGCGCCTGATGGTGCTGGTGAACCCAGCTCTTGTTGATCGGCCCCCAGCTTTCCAACTGGTAAAAACCGTCGTTATTGCGCACGCCCTGCTGAACAAACTGCAATGTCACTCCCAAGCCCGGCAAGGCTTTCAACACGTCTTGCAGGGTGCGACGCGGCCAGCCGGTCAATTCCATCAGCCGCGGGACGTTTGGCCGTTCGCTGTGGCTGATTAACCAGCACAGATAAAGACGACGGGCAAATACCGGGTTAATTTCCATGCCTTGCTCCTGCTCTAAAGTGAGTCCTGATGACTTTCCGGGAACCCCAGCGGTCAGGTCCTTGATTGCAATAAAATTGTCTTAATGACGTTTTTAACGGCAAGGATGGCAATATTGCGTGTTTCTCCTACCGTTATTTACATTATCTCCTTTTTTTCTCCACGCTTTACTCCCTCTTCCCGAGTAAAGTGCATAAGCGCCGGAATCCTTCCCAGCCGCTGATAAACGCAATTCAGATGCGTCTTAAAGATAGAACAAGTCACAACGAGGTTCGCGCTGCATGGCCAATTTTTTTATTGATCGCCCGATTTTCGCCTGGGTTCTGGCAATTATTCTTTGCCTGACCGGCGCCTTGGCGATTTTTTCATTACCGGTGGAACAGTACCCGAACCTCGCGCCGCCGAACGTTCGCATCAGCGCCAACTATCCTGGCGCCTCTGCGCAAACGCTGGAAAACACCGTCACCCAAATCATCGAACAGAACATGACCGGTCTGGACAACATGATGTATATGTCGTCGCAGAGCACCAATACCGGCCGGGCTACGGTGACGCTGACCTTTGAGGCCGGCACCGATCCCAACGAGGCGATGCAACAGGTGCAAAACCAGCTGCAGGCGGCCATCAAGCGGCTGCCTCAGGCGGTGCAGACTCAGGGCGTGACGGTGTCGAAATCCGGCGATACCACGCTGATGATGGTGGCCTTCGTCTCCACCGACGGCAGCATGGACAAGCAGGACATTGCCGATTACATCGTTTCCAACCTGCAGGATCCGCTCAGCCGTATCAACGGCGTGGGCAGCATGGACGTTTATGGCTCGCAATACGCCATGCGCATCTGGCTCGATCCCAACAAGCTCAACAGCTACCAGCTCACCACCCAGGATGTGGTCAGCGCGATCCAATCGCAGAATGCGCAGGTGGCCGTCGGTCAGCTCGGCGGCACGCCGTCCGTCGACAAGCAGGCGCTCAACGCCACCATTAACGCTCAGTCGCAGTTACAAACGCCGGAACAATTCAAACAAATCACCCTGCGGGTCAATCAGGACGGCTCACTGGTGACGCTGGGCGATGTTTCCACCATCGAACTGGGTGGCGAAAACTACGATTACCTCAGCCGCTATAACGGCATGCAGGCCGCCGGCATGAACATCAAGCTGGCGTCCGGGGCCAACGAGCTGCAAACCGATCAGTTGGTGAAAGACAAAATTGCCGAACTGTCGCAGTATTTCCCGCACGGGCTGGAGGCGAAAGTCGCCTATGAAACCACCCCGTTCGTTAAGGCCTCAATCAAAGACGTGGTGAAAACCCTGCTGGAAGCCATTGTCCTGGTGTTCCTGGTGATGTACCTGTTCCTGCAGAATTTCCGCGCCACGCTAATCCCTACCATCGCCGTGCCGGTGGTGCTGATGGGCACCTTTGCCATCCTTTCCGCCTGCGGATTCAGTATCAACACCCTGACCATGTTCGCCATGGTGCTGGCCATCGGGCTGCTGGTGGATGACGCCATCGTGGTGGTAGAAAACGTTGAACGCGTGATGAGCGAAGAAGGCTTGCCACCCCGGGAAGCTACGCGCAAATCCATGGGCCAAATCCAGAGTGCGCTGGTCGGTATCGCCATGGTGCTGTCGGCGGTGTTTATCCCGATGGCGTTCTTCGGCGGCACTACCGGCGCCATTTACCGCCAGTTCTCCATCACCATCGTTTCCGCCATGGTGCTGTCGGTGCTGGTGGCGATGATCCTGACCCCTGCCCTGTGCGCCACCCTGCTCAAACCCATTGCCAAAGGCCACCATCACGGCAAGCGTGGCTTCTTCGGCTGGTTCAACCGCATGTTCAACCGCAACGCCGACCGCTACGAACGTGGCGTGGCGCGGGTGCTCCATTCCAGCCTGCGTTATATGCTGATTTACGTGTTGCTGCTCGGCGGGATGGCGCTGCTGTTCATCAAGCTGCCGACCTCCTTCCTGCCTCAGGAGGATCGTGGGGTGTTCACCGTTCAGGTGCAGCTGCCGCCAGGATCGACCCTGCAGCAAACCACCAAGGTCGTGGAAAAGGTGGAAAACTATTTCCTGACCCAAGAAAAAGAAGATGTGCTGTCGGTGTTCTCCACTATCGGTGCGGGGCCGGGCGGTAACGGACAGAACGTGGCGCGCATGTTTATTCGTTTGAAAGACTGGGATCTGCGCACCTCCGGCGCCAACAGCTCTTTCGATATCATCGATCGCGCGACTCAGGAGTTTAATAAGATTAACGAGGCTCGGGTGATCGCCAGCAGCCCGCCGGCCATCACCGGCCTGGGCAACTCATCCGGTTTCGATATGGAACTGGAAGACCACGCCGGGCTGGGCCACGACAAACTGATGGCGGCACGCGATCAACTGCTGAAACTGGCGGACGCCAATCCGCTGCTGGCCCGGGTGCGCCACAATGGCCTGGACGACAGCCCGCAGTTGCAAATCGATATCGACCAACGCAAGGCGCAGGCGCTGGGTGTCTCTATCGATGACATCAACAACACCCTGTCGACCGCCTGGGGTTCCACCTACGTCAACGACTTCGTCGATCGCGGCCGGGTGAAGAAGGTGTATGTGCAGGCCGCCGCACCGTTCCGCATGCTGCCCGGCGACATCGACAAATGGTATGTACGTAACAGCGCAGGCGGCATGGTACCGTTCACCGCCTTTGCCACCTCGCATTGGGAATACGGCTCACCGCGCCTTGAACGCTATAACGGCAGCTCAGCGCTGGAGATTGTCGGCGAAGCGGCTGAGGGCGTCAGCAGCGGCACCGCGATGGCGGAAATGGAGAAAATCGTCAGCCAGTTACCGACCGGATTCGGCCTGGAGTGGACCGCCATGTCCTATCAGGAACGCCTTTCCGGTTCACAAGCGCCGGCGCTGTACGCTATCTCGCTGTTGGTGGTGTTCCTGTGCCTGGCGGCGCTTTATGAAAGCTGGTCGATTCCGTTCTCGGTGATGCTGGTGGTGCCGCTCGGCCTGATTGGTGCCGTTGCCGCCACCTGGATGCGCGGGCTGGAGAATGACGTTTACTTCCAGGTGGGGATGCTGACCATCATCGGGCTGTCGGCGAAGAACGCCATTCTGATCGTCGAATTCGCCAACGAGTTGAACCAAAAAGGGCAGGATTTGATGTCCGCCACGCTGGATGCCTCACGCATGCGTTTGCGGCCGATTCTGATGACTTCGCTGGCCTTTATCTTCGGCGTATTGCCGATGACCATCAGCAGTGGCGCCGGCTCCGGTAGCCAGCACGCGGTGGGCACCGGGGTGATGGGAGGGATGATTTCCGCCACCCTGCTGGCAATCTTCTTCGTGCCGTTGTTCTTCGTGCTGGTGCGCCGCCGGTTCCCAGGCAAGCAACCCCTGGCCGCCGAAACGGAAGATGCCGGGAAATAACGGGCATAAAAAAGCAGCGTCGGGAGACCGATGCTGCTTTATTTCGAACCAGAGGTTCGATCCCAAGGTGTTTCAATGACCCACAAATAAACCAACCTTGCTATCAACTTTACCGCAGTGTCAGTTGCCTAACATCTCATCGATGAAGTCTTTCCAGTTTCCCAACTCACGATCAACCATAATAATTCACAACCTCAATTAATAGACGAAGCGAATTCTACGCCTGTTTTTTGAGCAAGTGAAGCGGTTAGGGAACGATACCACCCGCGAAAACAGGGGATAGTGCACATTTTCGTACTTATCTTATCGAGCAAGAACTGCGGCTATTCCCTTCCGATATCAAACCAGCAAATGGGATAGATAAAAGATCTAAACCGGCCGCCAAGGCACAGCGGCCGATCTTTGACTCAGTTAGCTCTAGAAATCGACGCGCAGACCAAGGTTATAGTGACGACCTTCCAACTGCGGATAGGCGCCCCAATTGGTGGTGCGTTTAGGGGCAGTATCGAAGATGTTATACACGCCGGCCATCACCTGAGTGTGCTTATCCAGGCGATAAATCACGCCGGCGTCCAGCAAGGCATAAGCGTTATATCGAGTATGATCGCCGGTATCCTCGTTACGGCTGCGATAATTGACCTTGGACCAGACGTCCAATGCCGAAGCCGCAGCCCACTTGGCGGATAAATTGGCCATGTGTTTCGGGAAGTCATTCAACGCAAAGCCCTTGTTGGCGCCGTTTTTCTGTTCACTCTTGTTAAACGTATAGTTTGCGCTGAGGTTCAAACTGTCGGTCGCCTGCCACTCGGCATTGAGCTCCACGCCGTACACATTGGCCTTGCCGATATTGAAATACTTATCAATGGTGTCGGCGTTATAACCGTTAACCACGCAAGGGTGATTTTCACTCGCCTCGCAAATGTTAACTTCGGCGATTTTGTTCTTGAAGTCGGTATAGAACACCGTGCCGTCGAAAGACAAATCGCGGTTGTTGTTCCAGTACAGGCCCAGCTCGGTATTCACGCTGGTTTCCGGCTTCAGCTCGCTGTTCCCTACCGACAGATAGGGATAAGGCGGGTTGCTGCCACGCGGCGTAATGAATTGATCCGAGTTTTCACGCAGCGACGGTTTTTTATAGCCGGAAGAGACCCCGCCCTTCAGCGCCCAGGCTTCGTCTAAAATCCAGTTGCCATAAAGTTTGGGGCTGATGTGGGTGCCGAAGTAGTTGTCCCGATCCATACGCGCAGAGGTGGTCAGCGAGAAGTCATCGATATTCCACTGCCCTTCGGCAAACAGCGCCCAGCCGTCACGCGAGATTTTGGTTACCGGATCGACACCCGGCGCTTTTTTACTGTCGGCGTAGAAATCGTCATTGAGCGTTTCACGGCTGTAATTGGCGCCGAGGGTCAGATTATGCTCGCCGAGGCTCAGCCTGGCCTGACTGTTCAGCACGTAATTTTCGGTTTGGATATGCTGCGGCGCCAGGCTGACGGAGCGATATACCGACTCGCCTTTTTCGTACTGGAAATAACTGGTGGTGGCGATGCTGTCATCCGCGTACCAGCCCGAATGGGTCAGGCTCAGAGCATCGCGATCGAAATCCCAGCCCCAGGGCATACCGCCGCCTTTGGTCGAACGACTGCGTTTTTTCTCCCCTTTGGCCAGATTGAGATCGAACAGGTTAGTTTCATTGGCCGCGAAGCCCAGCGTCATGTCGAGCGCCTTTTTGTTGTTCTTGCTGAAGGCGTTAGGCTTTTCATCTTCACGACGATCGAGGTAGTCCGCCGACAGGCTGAGGCCCAGTACGTCGGGTACCAAAGGCCCCATCAGAAACAGGTTCGCTTGCTGAGTGTTGCCGAAGTCCTGATGCTGTTGCAGGAAGCTGTTGCCGGCAATCGAGCCAATCCACTCCCGTACGCCAAACGGCTTTTTGGTGATCACGTTGACCACGCCGCCAATGGAGTCGGAACCGTATAACGATGACATAGGGCCACGGATCACCTCAATGCGGTCGATGGCCGCCAGCGGCGGTAAAAAACCGGCTTCGGTACCGATATTCTGACCGTACGGGCGCGACTCGCCGGTATTTTGTTTGATGCTGTTGACCATGAACGAGGTGTAACTCGAGTCCATACCGCGGATCATCACATCGCCGGACACTTCGCTCCCGGCCCCGTTGCTGACGAACACTCCGGAGACATCCTGCACCGCTTCGGCGACATCCCGGCTGTTCTGCTTTTCGAAGGTCTTTTTATCGATAACGGAGATACTGGCGGGGGCATATTTTTTATTCTGCTTGAACCCGGAGGCGGTCACCACGACCTGATCCTCTTGCAAGGCATCCTTGTCTTTTTCTGTCCCGCTTTCCTGCCCGTAAGCCTGAGGCGCGCACATCAAAGCCAGCGCTATCGCCGTGGCGATGCGCGATCCCTTTCCCATGGAGGGTTGATTGATCATTTCCTTTCCTAAATAAAGCCTGTTTCCGGTGGGTGTTGTAGCCCACAAAGCCTTTCCAAAACGGCTAACGCCATAAAACGCAGCACGGCACTCAATGCCACTGCAAGCGTCGCCGTAGCGACCTGTCGTTATGATTTTTTATTTACACTTCTTAACGGTCGCCGGGCGAATATAGCGGATATTTCTCGATATTAAAACGAAATGAAAATCATTACAGATTTTAAACATACCGGAAACATCGTTATTCAATAACATGATTTTATAAGGGATATTTAATAAATCATTATATTTCAACGCCAAACACTCATATCTTCATATGATTAATTAAATGATATTGATATTAATAATCAATATCATTAGCATCGGCGAATCGTAAACTGATGTAAAGGAATGTATATGAAGTTGCACCTGTCCACTTCAGGCAAAGGTTTCTCCCTCAGCGCCCTGGCGTCTGCCGTGCTGCTGCTGTCTTGTTCAACGCTGGCCGCCGATCTTCCCGAGAGTCAATTCCAAACCAAACCGGTCGGGCATGGCCTGTATGAACTGGCTTTTGATGGCACCAGCAACACCCTGTTTGCCGCCTCAACGCCTTCCTTCGCCAAAGAAAAAAACGGCGGTATCGTCTTCAGGGTCAACCCAGCCACGCTGGCCACCGACGCCAATATCGTCACTAAGCGCCGTGCCTTCGCCACTGCCCTGGATGAGCAACGCCATCTGTTGTACATCGGCAACACCGTCGACGGTTCGGTCACGGTGATCGATACCCAGACCGGTAAAGAACTCGCCACTATCCAACTCAACGAAAGCGTGAAAGAAGATCAGTTCGTCCCTACACGCGAACTGGTACTCGATAAGAAAAATCAGCGTCTTTATGTTTCCGGTACTGCGCAGAAAGGCGTGCTGTGGGTTATCGATACCGCCAAGCGGGAAAAAATTGCCACGCTGGGCAACATGGGTGAATACCCGACCGGCATTGCGCTGGACAGCGAACGCGGCCATATCTACTGCGTTAACGGTCGCGGCGAGCTGATTACGCTGGACGCTACCAGCCATAAGATCCTCAAACGCGTGGTGGTCGAACCGACCAAGAAACACTTCTTCCTCAATATCGCTCTGGACAGCAAAACCGGTCGTGCGTTTATCACCGATCCGGACTTGCCAAACGTACTGGTTGTGGACGTCAACAGCGGGAAAATCCTGCACCAGATTGACGTAATCAATTCTCTGGCGGTGTTATTTAACCCGCTACGCAGCGAGATCTACATCACTCACCGTGAAGCCAAGCGCATCAGCATCGTCGACAGCAACAGCTATCAGGTGAAAAACAGCATCACCACCCAGGCACTGCCTAACAGCCTGGCGCTTTCTTCCGACGGCCAGCAGCTGTTTGCCAGCATCAAGCAGTCCAAGGAAGAGATGGAGAAAAAACAGGATTACCTGATCAAAATTAATCTCGGCGGATTGTGAGGCACGTCCATGGCTAGTTTTATGATTCGCCTCTCCGGCGGCGTGCTGCTGTGCGTCCCGGTGATGATGGCGCAGGCGGCGGGCACCGAGCAGACCACCCGCAGCCAAAAAGAAGAAACCCTGGAGGTGGTCGCTTCCCCCTTCAGCGATGACGGCAGCACCGAGAATACCGGCTCCTACACCACCAAACAGATGACCACGGCAACCGGGTTACCGTTGAGCATCAAGGATACGCCGCAGTCGGTTTCGGTGATCTCGCGCCAATTGATTGACGATCTCAACGCCAACTCGCTGAAGGAAATCTTGCGCTGGTCTACCGGCGTCAGTGAAAGCAACTACGATAGCGAACGTTCTTCGTTCAACTACCGTGGCTTCAGCGTTGATAACTATCAATACGATGGCGTGCCCACTTTCTTTGACTCCGGCTTCTCTGGCGGGGAATCCGAGATTGATTCGATCACGCTCGATCACGTGGAGATCGTCAGAGGGGCAGCAGGATTATTGAACGGCGTCGGTAACCCGGGCGCGGCGATCAACCTGGTCAGGAAGAAAGCCTCCAGCCTTTCTCCTTTTGCCCGTACCGAGCTTTCCGCCGGTTCATGGGACCACTACCGCACCACCATCGATGCCGGTACTCCGCTTAATGATGAAGGCACCGTCAGGGTGCGCGTCGCCGCCTCCGGTGAACGCAGCCACTCTTTCATGGAACGTCATCAGGAACGCAAAGGGACGGTTTACGGCACCCTGGAAGCCGATCTGACCAGCGCCACCCTGCTGCGTCTGGGGGCTGACTATCAGCAAAATCGGCCAAAAGCTTCCACCTGGGGCGGCGCACTGCCAACCGGCTGGTTCAGCGACGGCAGCGAGATCAACTGGGATCGCCACTACAGCGGGGCTTCTGACTGGTCAAGCTGGGATACTACCCTCAGCACCCAGTTCGCCACGCTGGAACACCAGTTCGCTAACGACTGGAAAGGCGTAGCCAACTACACCCACAGCCGTCAGGCCTTCGATGCCAAAATGGCGATGAGCCTCGGCGGGCTGATCGACCCGGACTCCTGGGCGGTGAAACCTTCAACCCCTTACGCCGGACGCTATGAAGGCTACCGGGATCAGCACGCGGTAGACCTGAAGCTGAACGGGGACTTTCCACTGCTGGGCCGCACCCACAAATTTGTGGTGGGCAGCTCCTCCGCCTGGCAACACAGCTACAGCACCTATCGCAGTGCCAGCACTACGCAGCTGTTTAGCGGCAGCCTGAGGGATTGGAACGGCGGCCTGGGTGAGCCTACGTGGTCAGACAAAATGCCGCAGCAGGATTTCCGTACCCGGCAAATCGGGATTTACAGCAGCGCCGACTTCTCGGTGACGGATCAACTTGATCTGGTGCTCGGCGCCCGTTTCAACAGCTTTAAAAACACCACCACCACCACGGCGAACAAAGTGACCCCGTTCCTGGGGGCGGTGTATAAGCTGACCGATCAGGTTTCTGCCTATGCCAGCTACACCGATATCTTCAAGGACCAGAGCCTGCTCGACAGCAGCGGCCACTATCTGGCACCGATCGAAGGGGTCAATAAAGAGGTAGGTATCAAGGCTGCGCTGCTGGATGAGCGTCTCAACGTTTCGATGTCGGCGTTCCGTATCACTCAGGATAATCTGGGCGTACTGGATGAAAATCCGGAAAACATCAATTCACTGCAACAGACCTATCATGAGAGCCAGGGCGCAACCAGTAAAGGGGTGGAGTTCGAGCTGAGCGGTGAACTGGCGCAGGGCTGGAATGCCCAGTTGGGCATCACCCATTTCACCTTGAAGGACAAGGATAAGGTTAATCTCAACACCGAGCAGCCGCGTACCCGCATCAATCTGTTCACCACCTATCAGTTGACGGGCACGCTGCGCGATCTGACGCTGGGCGGTGGCGCACGCTGGCAGAGCAATGTTTATGCCAACGTCCAGGGCGCCAGCAACGGCGAATTTGTCGAGCGCAAAGCCGAGCAAGGGTCCTACGTGCTGGTCGATGCGATGGCACGTTACAAGCTGACGCCGCAAACCTCGGTGCAGTTGAACCTGAACAACGTTTTCGACCAGAAATACTACTCGCAGGTGAATTTCTACAGCACCCGCAACTATGGCGAACCACGTAACTTCATGGTGACGCTGAAGCACGAGTTCTGATCGTCCTACAGGATTAATCGGCCCCGGATAACGGGGCCGATTTATTTCTAATCTCTATATCCCTTGTATGAGGAATTCTTCCGTAGTAGCGTGCCAATGGTATAAAAAACCCCCATTTCTCTGAGGCCATGTCATGTCCCCTACGCTGACCATCGAACAACTGAAAGAGCTGGGCCGTTATCAAGATGCCACCGAACTGGCGCAACAGCAGCTCCGCCAACGGCCGGAAGACGCGGCGCTGCACTATCAGTTAGCCTGTCTGTACGACGTGCAAGGGTTTGAGCAACAGGCAATCCCCTGTTACCTGGCGGCGCTGGCGCGCAATTTACCGGCACCTCAGCGACAGGAAGCCTGGCTCGGGCTGGGCAGTACCTACCGGGCGCTCGGCCTGTATCAGCAATCGCTGGCCACCTTCGACCAGGGACTGGCCGAATTTCCCGAAGCCAAAGAGATCACCCTGTTTCGCGCCATGACTTTGTACAACCTCGGTGAAACCAAACAGGCGGTGGCCGATCTGCTGCTATTGCTGGCGGAAACCTCCTCGCATAGCGACATCAGCAGCTACCAACGCGCCATCCGTCAATACGCTGCCGATCTGGACCGTATCGGTTAGGAGGAAAACATGGAGATTGTCACCGATCCAAAAAGCTATGGCGTCGACTGGTCGCAATTGGCCAGGCTGCTGGAAGCCGCGGGGCTGGGCCAGCGTGACCCGCAGGTGCTGCAACGCGTTTATCAGCACAGCCAATTTTGCTACTGGGGCTACCGCGACGGCCGATTGATGGCCACCGCCCACGCCATCAGCGACATGACCTCGGTAGCCTATCTGGCCGACGTGGCAATCCATCCGGACTTTCAGGGGCTGGGACTGGGGCGACAGCTGATGGATCGGGTGATGCAGGATTTGGCGCCGCTCGGCAAAGTGTTTATCTACTCGGTTCCCGACAAGCTGGCATTCTACAAAAAATACCGCTTCCGCGAGCTGACTACCGGCATGGTCTATGCCGACAGCGCGGCGTTGGAACGCCTGGAGCAGAATGGTTACCTGCGCCCCCCTCTTTAATGAAGCATCGGCCTAAAGACCAAAGTGAATCTCACGGGGTTTTCTTCCCCCTCTCCCCCGAAGGGCCGATGGTGAAAAAGAACCTGGGTTATAAATTGCGACAGGTCAGAGACGAGTAACGGTCCGCTAAGCTACAGCGTCTTCATCATGAAAACGCGGCTGGTGCCCGCCGGCAGGCAGGGCACCTCGCCAAAACGCGTCCAGCCGTTCAGTTCATAAAACTTCGGCGCCTGAAAGCTGATGGTGTACAGCACGGCGGAAACGCAGCCCCTGCGCCGGCCCTCCAGCTCGAAACGGCGCAGCAGTTCGCTGCCCAACCCCGATCCGCGTAGCGATTTTGGCAAATGAAACAGATCCACAAACAGCATACCCAACGATGAACGTCCGCTGATGCCGCCCAACACTTCACCGCTGGCCGGATCTCGCACCACCACCGCCAACGGGCGACGATCGTTGGTACCGGTCACCTCGTCGTTATATTGATTCAGCCCGGCTTCGATCAGGGCTTCTATTTCTTCCGTCGCATTTTCGGCAACTTCAATCAGATATTTTTCCATGTTGATCTTCTTCTTATGTAGGGTGACTGAATAGCGCACTAAGATTAGCAAAATTCGCCGCACTGATTGCACGCCGTTTTTTTTCAGCTTTTCCCCGGCTTTCAGACCATTGGACGGTGGAACTCCCCGCCATTTTTCGGCATGCTGGTCGCTGGTTTTCATTTCACCGCCACCGGCGGTTTACCACCGGCCACACGCGCCGGTGTTGGATTGCAGAGAAGGTTCTTACTCCATGACGTTGACCATGTACGGCATCAAAAATTGTGACACCATCAAAAAAGCACGCCGCTGGCTGGAAGAACAGGGTGTGGCTTATCACTTTCACGACTACCGCGCCGACGGGCTGGACGAACAGCAGCTGCGCGCTTTCGTCGAACTTTTGGGCTGGGAACCGCTGCTGAACACCCGCGGCACCACCTGGCGCAAACTGGACGAAGCGCAGCGCAACGCCTGTGACAATGCCGATGCGGCCATCGAACTGATGCTGGCCCAACCGGCCATCATCAAGCGCCCGCTACTGAGCGACGGCAAGGGGCATGCTCTGCTCGGTTTCAACGCCGACAGTTATCAGCAATTTATTTCCGAGGTGGCCGCATGATTTGCCCGGTAATCGAACTGGCCCAACAGCTGATCAAACGCCCTTCCCTCAGCCCGCACGACGAAGGCTGTCAGGCGTTGATGATTGAACGTCTCGAGGCCATCGGCTTTACCGTTGAGCCCATGCCTTTCGGCGATACCCTGAATTTTTGGGCCTGGCGTGGCGAGGGGCAAACCCTGGCATTTGCCGGCCACACCGACGTGGTGCCGACCGGCGACGAAAAACGCTGGGACAACCCGCCGTTTGAACCGACTATCCGCGACGGCATGCTGTATGGCCGCGGCGCGGCAGACATGAAAGGTTCACTGGCGGCCATGGTGGTGGCGGCCGAGCGGTTTGTGGCGGCCAATCCACACCATCAGGGGCGTTTGGCATTCCTGATCACCTCCGATGAAGAGGCCAGCGCAACCCACGGCACGGTTAAAGTGGTCGAAGCCCTGATGGCGCGCAACGAACGCCTGGATTACTGCCTGGTTGGTGAGCCATCCAGTACCGAACGCGTCGGTGACGTGGTGAAAAACGGCCGTCGCGGCTCAATCACCGCCAACCTGCACATTCACGGGATTCAGGGCCATGTCGCCTATCCACACCTGGCGGATAACCCGGTACATCGTGCCATGCCGGCACTTAATGAGCTGGTGGCGATAGAGTGGGATCGCGGCAATGAATTCTTCCCGCCGACCAGCATGCAGATTGCCAACGTGCAGGCCGGCACCGGCAGCAACAACGTGATCCCGGGCGAGATGTTCGTCCAGTTCAACTTCCGTTTCAGCACCGAATCGACCGACGCGACGATCAAACAACGCGTGGAAGAGCTGCTCGAGCGTCATCAGCTGAACTACAGCATCGAATGGCGTCTGTCCGGTCAGCCGTTCCTGACCTCACGCGGCGCATTGGTGGATGCGGTGGTTAACGCCGTCGAACATTATTCCGAACTGACGCCGCAGCTGCTGACCACCGGCGGGACTTCGGACGGTCGCTTTATCGCCCAGATGGGGGCTCAAGTGGTTGAACTGGGGCCGGTAAATGCCACCATCCATAAGGTTAACGAATGCGTACACGCCGCCGATCTGCAACTGCTGAGCCGCATGTATCAGCGCATCATGGAGCAATTGATCGCATGATCACGCCAGAAATGCTGACCGGGCGATCGACCGACCATCTGGCACCGTTGAGCGGTAACCACCGCATGCAGCCTGCCGCCGTGACCGCGTTTCTCGCCATGCAGCAGACGGCGCTTGCCGCCGGGTTTAATCTGCAACCTGCCAGCACATTTCGTGATTTCGAGCGGCAACAGGCGATCTGGAATGGAAAATTCTGCGGCGAGCGACCAGTATTAGATAAGGACAGTCGACCGATCGACATCATGCCGCTGTCTGCCGCCGAGCGCTGCGAAGCGATTCTGCGCTGGTCGGCCTTACCGGGAGCCAGCCGCCATCACTGGGGCAGCGACCTGGATGTCTACGATCCCTCGCTGTTGCCCGAAGGGCAAAAGCTGCAGCTGGAGCCGTGGGAATACGAGCAGGGCGGCTACTTTTACCCGCTCAATCAGTGGCTGACGGCACACATGGCCGAATTTGGCTTTTATCGCCCGTTCACCGAAGACGGCGACGGCGTGGCGGTGGAACCCTGGCACCTGAGCTACCGCCCGCTGGCGCAGGAAGCCGAACATCTGCTGACGCCGGCGCTGCTGTTGGCGGCCTGGAAAGATAAGGATATTGCCGGCGCTCAATGGCTTGAAGCCCATCTGCCAGCGATATTTTCGCGTTTTATACGCGCTGAAGGAAAGGAGTGAATATGGAATGGTTAGCGGACTACTGGTGGATTATCCTGCTGATTCTGGTGGGAATGATCATCAGCGGGATCAAAGAGCTGCGCCGCGTCGACGTGAAAGGCTATCTGGCCGATAAGCCGAAGCTGCCGCCACACCGCGACAATAACGCCGAGTGGGACGACGAAGACGACTGGCCGAAGAAAAAATGACATCAGGGCGCATCATGCGCCCTGAAGCTTATTTAAAGGCGATCAAATCGCCACGCTTGCCAAACAACGCTTCTTCCCAGTAACGCTGCGGCACATAATAATGCAGCCGTTCAAGCGCGCTGTCCATCATGCCCTGGTTAATGGCGTGCCCTACATCCTCTTCCACATCCAGCGTAAAATCGACGCCGTTGGCCTGCAGCCTTTCTGCCGCCGCCTGGGCATGTTGCACCGAAATCACCGCATCCTGTTCGCCGTGGATCAAATGCACCACGCTGTCACCGAACGCCTGGTCGGGCAGGCTGGCAAAGCGCCCGCTGAAAGCCACCACCCGGCCGGCCAACCTGGGCTCCACCTTCAGGGCTTCCAGCGCCATGATAGACCCCTGAGAGAAGCCCACCAACGCCGTGCCGGCGTCATTCACGCCGCTGTGTTGCTGCCAGTAACGCACGGTTTCGACAAACTGCGGCATCACTTCGGCAATGCGCTCGGCGCGGTTTTCTTCGGTTACGTCCTGTACTGAAAACCACTGGCGGCCGCTGCCGTTACCAAAAGCAGAGGGGCCACCCACGCTGACCACCAGCGCCTGCGGGAATTCTTTGGCGAAATAACGGCCAATCTCCCCCATCGCTACCGGGGTATCGCCGACACCGTGAAACAGCAGGATCAGCTGCGCAGCCGGTGTTGCCGGGCTCTGGACAACGAAATGCTCATGTTTCATCAGTGACTCCTCGCGTGATTAAGATCCAGTCCGGCGCCAGATGCCCCGGTTTCTGCCAGCTACTATACGCCGCTGAGAAATCAGGAAAATCGGGTTTTATTGAGCAACATCTTCAATTTATTGCAACGACTGCGACCACGCTTTCCAGCGCAGACCGTGCTGAGCATCCAGCTGTTCGAGCGCCAGTCCCGCCTCCTGACGCCAGCGGCGCAGTAGCAGTTTCTGTCCGCTCAAGCCAAGCAGCTCCACGCAAATTGCCGCCGTCAACTGCTGCTGCAGGTGCATGCGCAGCGCGGGCAGCGGCAACGGACTGGCCAACAGCAGACGTTGCAGCGCCCCCAGGCAGGCCTCCAGCGGCCGGTGAGCGAAGGCAAATCCGGCCAGCTCACGCCAGTCGTCCTCCCCCAACTGCGTATCGCCATCGTCGCCGGGGATCTCTATTTGCAGATCAATACGTGGCTGCAACCAGCGCCAGTCACGCGCCAGGTGCTTATGGGCCGCATGGCGCAACGCCTCGCCCTGTTCGCTCAACGGCAGGATGGCCATTGCGGTATAGCAACCGCTGCTGGCCTCGGTCTTGCTGCCGATGCGAACCAGTTCAAAACCGCAAGATTGCCAGAAACGCCACAGCGGCTCGGTGTAGCCAAAGCTGACCGAGAGATAATCCAACCCTTGGGCCAGCTCGCGCTGCTGTGCGATCAGGTCGCGAGCAATGCCCTGTTGGCGCAGTGCGGGTAACACCGCAATGCGGGTAATGCGCCGCGATCGTAGCGTCGGTGCCCACCATTGGCCCCCGTGTGCCGCCAGCGATTGTGCCACCAGGTTGCCACGTGGACGCCGTCGACCGGCCCAGACTTCGTGCGCCAGTTCGGCGCTCAACCCGCCTTCTTCCACCAGCCACAGGGCACCGACAACTTCATCGTCTACCTGAGCCAGACCAAAGTGCATGCCCGGCGCGTCCATCAACCGCCGTAAATCCAGCGGTGAAGTACGGTAATGGGCGCTGCTCAACAAAGCGTAAAAACGCGCTAGCCTTTGCGGGTCGGCGCACAGCATGGCTTGCTCAGCCCCGCTGATGCTCACCGGCTTATCCGTTACCTGCCAGGAAGGTTGCTCGTTAAACAGCAACGCGTTATCTATGATGCGCTCCAGCGCATCGCCCTGCGCCCAACGCATCGGTTGATCTAACCCCAATGACTGATACGCGGGCAGTCCGGCGCAGAATTTAAGTAAAAAACCACGGCCGGTGCCTTCATAACCCTGCACCGTGGTGGTCAGCAAAACGCGCGGGAAATAGCTCACCAGTTGCTGCAGCTGCGGGCCGGGTATCGCCGCCGCTTCGTCCACCAGCAGCCACCCTACGTCGCTGACGTCCTGTTCACGGCAATGGGCCAACAGCGCATCCGGTGCCCAGAATTGCGCACGCCCCTGCGCCCATTCGGCAGCGACTTCGGTAGCGGCGCGGCTCGGACCGACCAACCAGCAGGTCTGCGAGGTGTTCGCCACCAGCATTCCCGCCACCGTTGACTTGCCGCGCCCACGTGCGGCGGTCAAAACCCAGATGCCCGACGCCGCATTCAGTAATTGTGCCAGCAGCCGCTGCTGCTTGGCGGTGGGTTGGCCGTCCGGTGCCTGCCACTGCGGGCGCAACAGCAATGGTGCCAGCGTCAGCGCCTCACCCTGCCGCCAGACGGTGACTTCGCTGTCCGCCGCCAGATGCCGCTGCAGATGATGAATAAAATTCGAGGTAG
Source organism: Serratia liquefaciens (assembly GCF_027594825.1). Classification (NCBI taxonomy): domain Bacteria; kingdom Pseudomonadati; phylum Pseudomonadota; class Gammaproteobacteria; order Enterobacterales; family Yersiniaceae; genus Serratia; species Serratia liquefaciens. The sequence continues at coordinate 1,522,141 of NZ_CP088930.1, forward strand.
TGATGGGCTGCGGACAATCGCTCCAGCGCAGGCTGTCGTGATCCGGTTGCTGAGGCCACTGCTGCCACGGCGGCGTCAGCAACAGCAGCCAACTGCCGGCTCGCAGCGTGCCCGACAGCGCGGCCAGGGCTTCAACATCCAGCCCTTTCGTCGCATCAAACACCGCGTGCAGGCGTTCTTGCCCCAGCAGCGTCCGCACTGCACCGCTCGCCACTGCCTGCATACCCGGCGGCGGGTTTTCCCCCACCCAGGGCCAGTCGCCCGGCAGGGTATCCGCCAGTTGTAGTGCCTGCTGGCGACACCATTGCGGCTCGCCACCGATCACCAGCAGGCGCCTGATGCCCTGCTGCTGCATAAGTTGTTGCATTGCCAGTAACATAACCGTGGATCCAGACCTGAAAAAAATGCCGGAGTCAGGCTCCGGCATTGCATGTTAACGGGATGCGAAGGTGTTGCAGGTGTTAGGATCGCCGCTGTCGAAGCCCTGTTTAAACCAGGTGTAGCGCTGCTGCGAAGTGCCGTGGGTGAAGCTGTCCGGCACCACGCGTCCCTGCCCTTGCTGCTGCAAACGGTCGTCGCCGATCGCCTGCGCAGCGTTCAGGGCCGCCTGCAAGTCGCCCTCTTCCAACATCTGCTGTTTCTCGGCGTATTTGCCCCACACGCCGGCAAAGCAGTCCGCCTGCAGTTCCATTTTCACCGACAGGCGGTTCACTTCCGCCTGGCTGGCACCCTGCTGCATCTGACGCACTTTCGGCTCGATGCCCAACAGGTTTTGCACATGGTGGCCGACTTCGTGCGCCACCACATAGGCCTGGGCAAAGTCACCGCCGGCCCCCAGCTTGGTTTTCATATCCTGATAGAACGACAGGTCGATATACACCGTTTTGTCACCCGGGCAATAGAACGGCCCCATCGCCGCCTGGCCGGTGCCGCAACTGGTACGGGTTACGCCGCGATACATCACCAGTTTGGGTGGCTGATAGGTTTTGCCCATGCGCTGGAAAACTTCTTTCCAGTTATCTTCGGTAGACGCCAGCACCACCGAGGTAAATTTAGCCAGTTCATCGTCTTTTGGACTGATGCTGGCGCTTTGTTGCTGAGTTTGCGGGCTCACGTCCCCGCCGTTCAACAGCGGCGAGAGATCGATGCCGTAATAGCCGGCCACCAACACCACCACCAGAATGGCGATACCGCCCTTGCCGCGAGGAACACGAAAACCGCCACCACCGCCACCCAGACCTGAAGACTGCCCGCGACGATCCTCAACATTGTCACTTTCCCGACGCCCTTGCCAACGCATAAATAAACTCCAGATTAGGTTTTTGTCATGTTACGTTGATCATTATAAGTGCTGAGCAGCGGAGGAAATGTAGAATTTTTCCGGAAATGCAGTCTGAGAGAAATATTGCAGGGGGATAACGGGGCCGAATGACCCCGTAGAGCGCGAAAACGCTTAGTCGAGCTTGACGCCAATACGACGAGCCACTTCTTCGTAAGCTTCGATCAGGCCACCCAGGCTCTGGCGGAAGCGGTCCTTGTCCATCTTGTCCAGGGTGTTTTTGTCCCACAGGCGGCTGCCGTCCGGCGAAAACTCATCGCCCAGCACCACTTCGCCGTTGAACAGGCCGAACTCCAGCTTGAAGTCGACCAGGATCAGGCCGGCGTCGTCAAACAGCTTGCTCAGCACGTCGTTTGCCTTGTAGCTCAGCTCGCGCATGCGCGCCAGGTGCTCTTTGTTCACCCAGCCGAAGGTTTCACAGTAGGATTCGTTGACCATCGGATCGTGCATGGCATCGTTTTTCAGGAACAGGTCGAACAGCGGCGGGTTCAGTACCAGGCCTTCTTCAATGCCCAGACGCTTCACCAGTGAGCCGGCAGCACGGTTGCGGATCACGCACTCGACCGGCACCATGTCCAGCTTCTTCACCAGCACTTCGTTGTCTGACAGCAGGCGTTCCATTTGCGTCGGGATGCCGGCCTCTTCCAGTTTGCTCATAATGAAATGGTTAAACTTGTTGTTCACCATGCCTTTGCGATCGAACTGCTCAATGCGCTGACCATCCAGTGCTGACGTATCGTTGCGGAACTCCAACACCAGTAAATCAGGGTTTTCGGTGGTGTAGACGGTTTTTGCCTTTCCGCGATACAACTCAGCTAGCTTTTGCATCTTACATACTCCAATAAGAGAATACCCTTCACCTTTCAAACGACAGCGTTGTTGGCTGCCACTTGAAATCTCTTGGGTATAGAATTTATACAATTAATTCTTTAACAACACACATGGGTATATTGTGCCAAACCTGCGACGCAAACGATACCGTATTAGACAAAGAAAAAGGGGCCGTAGCCCCTTTTCAATCAGTTAACGCTGGTTTTACTGAATGCTGCCTGGAAGGCCGCCACCAAGCCGTCGTTTTGCGACTGGGTCAATGGCTTCCCTTTAGGATCGATAAATTGCAGGCTGGTGCGGTTGTTCAAGTCCCCGACCTGCAGTTTGTAGTCGCCCTCTTTCAGTTCAGGATCTTTGGCGCCCAACGCATCCCAATCGCTTCCGCTCAGGGATTTGTAAGTTACGGCGACGGTGCCCTGCGGACGGCTGCGGTCACCCACTTTCATCCCCAGTTTTTCCAACGCCGCAGGCAGGCGATCCCACACTACGGTGTAAGGGCCGCGTACGACCAGCATCGGCAGGCCGGTGTCATCGGCGCTGCTCTGCACGTCCAGCGCGCCGAAGCGGTTGGCCGTCTGGCTGCTTGCCAGGTTGTCCTGCTTGTCCAGGCCTTCGACGATGGTGTTCATCATCATGCCGTTGTAGCGCTGCACTTCAGACGGGTCGGTAATCTGTTCGGTTTTACCCTGCTGCTGCAGGCCCACGGTTTTCACCGTCAGCGCCTGCTGGTAACCCTGCTGTTGCACGCTGATCTGGTAGCGGCCTTCGTACTGGTTGTCTTCATCCAGACGGTTCCACTTCACCCAGTCGGTGGTCAGCGTCTGACCGGCGTCCTGACGTGAGGCGATTGCGATATTTTTCGTCTGCAGCATGCTGACAACGCGCGACCACAGGTTCTGGTTCTGCGGGTTGTTTTCCAGCAGCAGCGTACCGCTGTCGCCGGCATATTGCGCGCGTGAACCGCTCAGCAATGCCAGTGGCTGCACCGGCGGACGAATATCCAGTTGCTTGCCGACGCCGCCTTTCAGCGTGGTTGCCGGAACATCATAATTACCGCTTTGCACCGGCAGGATCATACCGGCTGGTGCGTTCAGTGGCTTGAGCACCGACGCATCGAGGTAAGACTCATCGCCGCTCACCTGGCGCTTGTAACGCTGATCGGTGGTGCAGGCGGCCAGCATCATAACCAGCGAAATACCCACGACTTTTGCTACCGTCGACTTTTGCAATGAATAAACCATCAAATTTCCCTTAGAGTTACAGCAAACCGGCGCTTTTCAACGCGCGTTCCACTACCGGACGGGCAGCGTCGGTCAACGGCGTCATAGGCAGACGCATCGTATCGGTTGCCATCAATCCCAATGCCTTACAGGCCCATTTCACCGGAATTGGGTTTGCTTCTACAAACAAATCCTGATGCAACGGCATCAAGCGCTGATTTAAGCGGCGTGCCTCAGCAAAGTCGCCCTGTGCTGCCAGCGCGCAAAGCTGCGCCATTTCACGCGCCGCCACGTTGGCCGTCACGGAAATCACCCCTTTGCCACCCAGTTGCATGAAATCCAGACCGCTGGCGTCATCGCCGCTCAGCAAAATGAAATCTTCATCATCAACCAGCACTTGGATCTGACTTACACGACTTAAGTTCCCTGTTGCCTCTTTAACAGCAACAATATTCTTAATTTTTGCCAAACGCGCAATCACCGGCGGCAGCATGTCACACCCGGTGCGCGAAGGCACGTTATAGAGGATCTGCGGCAATGCGGTGCTTTCGGCAATCGCCTTGAAGTGCTGGTACAGCCCTTCCTGAGTAGGTTTGTTGTAGTAAGGCGTGACCGTCAGGCAACCCACTACGCCGGTATTTTCAAAGCGCTGGGTCAGCGAAATGGCTTCGGCGGTGGCGTTGGCGCCGGTACCGGCGATCACCGGAATACGGCCAGCGGCCAGTTCCAGCGTCTGCAATACCACGTCAACGTGCTCGTCATGGGCAAGCGTTGCGGACTCGCCGGTAGTCCCTACGGAAACGATGGCCGCAGTTCCACTGGCTACATGATAATCAATCAATTTTTTTAGGCTCGCGCGATCGACAGCACCTGTGTCGTCCATCGGCGTAACCAGTGCAACAATACTTCCCGTAAACATTGGCCGTCCCCTCCACAAACAAGTCACTCATGGTACTTTTGCTGCCTATCCAAAAGCAAGCAAACAACGGCGTTGTAAGCGCTTGGCAGGCGGTTTTTTTTATGTTTACCATGGTAACCCCATTGAGCACGACAGGAAGCTCCATTTTGCCTAAGCCAGATGAACACTATCTCGTGATTACCGCGCTCGGCGCCGATCGCCCCGGAATCGTCAATGCCATCACTCGCCACGTCAGCAGCTGCGGGTGCAATATCGAAGATAGCCGTCTGGCCATGCTGGGTGAAGAGTTCACTTTCATCATGCTGCTTTCCGGCAGTTGGAACGCCATTACCCTGATCGAATCAACCCTGCCGCAAAAAGGCGCGGAGCTGGAACTGCTGATTGTGATGAAGCGCACCAACTCGCACGAAAGACCGCCGATGCCGGCTACGGTGTGGGTGCAGGTGGAAGTGAAAGACTCGCCGCACATCATCGAGCGCTTTACCGATTTGTTCGACTCCAGCCAGATGAACATTGCCGAGCTGGTATCGCGCACCCGGCCTGCGGAAGGCGACCTGCCGCCGCAGCTGTATATCCAGATCACCGCGCACAGCCCCGGCAATCAGGATGCCTCAAATATTGAACAAGCCTTTCATCGCCTATGTACAGAATTGAAAGCACAAGGCAGTATTAGCGTTGTGAACTATCCACAGCATGATGAGAAAGATGGAGAGTAGTGATGAGCCCATTGAAAGCCGGTGACACAGCGCCGAAGTTTAGTTTGCCTGACCAGGACGGTGAGGAAATTAATTTGGCCGACTTCCAGGGACAGCGAGTGCTTGTTTATTTTTATCCCAAGGCGATGACGCCGGGCTGTACCGTACAGGCCTGCGGTTTGCGGGATAACATGGATGACTTGAAAAAAGCGGGTGTCGAAGTTCTGGGCATCAGCACGGATAAACCAGAGAAACTGTCGCGTTTTGCCGAGAAAGAGTTGTTAAATTTCACGTTGTTGTCTGATGAGGATCATCAGGTAGCGCAGCAGTTCGGCGTTTGGGGTGAGAAAACCTTCATGGGGAAAACCTATGACGGCATTCACCGCATCAGCTTCCTGATCGACGCCAAAGGCAAGGTTGAAAAAGTGTTTGATGATTTCAAGACCACCAATCATCACGACATCGTTCTGGATTACCTGCAACAATAATTATCACGAAGCGCAGCGGCCTGCTGCGCTTCGTTATCCCCGCTTATTCCTGTTCCGTCTCTACCCGCAGTTCGTCCGGCCAGGCATGGATCACCGCCTTCACCAAGGTTGCCAGCGGGATAGCAAAGAACACCCCCCAGAAGCCCCACAGCCCGCCAAAGACAATCACCGACAGAATAATCACCAGCGGATGCAGGTTGACCGCTTCAGAGAACAGAATCGGCACCAGCAGGTTGCCATCCAGTCCCTGCACCACCAGATAGGCGACGATCAGCGTCCAGAAATCGGCGCCGACGCCCCATTGGAACATCGCCACCACCACCACCGGAATGGTCACCAGTACCGCGCCGATATAGGGGATCAGCACCGAGAAACCGACCAGCACCGCCAGCAACAGCGAATAACGCATATCCAGCACCGCGAACACCAGATAGGTCGCCACCCCGACGATCACCATCTCCAGCACCTTACCGCGAATGTAGTTGGTGATCTGCTGGTTCATTTCGATCCACACCTGCCCGGCCAGCCCGCGGTTGCGTGGCAATACCCGGCGCACCGCATTGAGCATCTGTTCCTTGTCCTTCAACAGGAAGAACATCATCATCGGAACCAGGATCAGATAAATCGCCAGCGTCAGCAGACCGACCAACGACGCCAGCGAGAATTTCACCACCGACTCGCCCATGCCAGACAGGCGTCCGCGCAGGTTCTCCGCCATCATGTCGATGATGCCGGCATCCACCAGCGCCGGGTAACGCTTCGGCAACGTCGCGGCGAAGTTATAGAACTGGTTGAGCATGCCCGGCAGATCGGTCATCAGGTTGATGCCCTGTTGCCAGGCGGTCGGCGCCACCACGAAGACCAGCAGCATCGCGATACCGGCAAACAGGATCATCACCATGCTTGCCGCCCAATTACGCGAACAGCCGATGCGCTGCAACCGCGCGGTCGGCCACTCCAGCAGGTAAGCCAGCACTATGGCCACCAGCAGCGGGGTCAGAATGCCATGCAGAAAATAGAGAATGAGGAACCCGGCGAGCAGAATCACCAACAGCGCGATGGCTTGCGGATCGGTAAAGCGGCGGCGGTACCACTGTAATAACATCTCCAGCATCAGAGAGGGCTCCTAGAGGTTTGACTGGCAGGCATTGCTGTTCCTGTAATAAGTATTATTGACCCTACGCTGGCTAAGCCAAAAGAGGAAAGGCTGAAGGCCGGGTATTCAGCGTATGGTTGTACCATGCCGCCCCTTCGCCATCCAGCGATTGTCAGCACAGACAGGGGGGGAAAGAAAATGATCGATTTGCTGCAGGGAAAATCGCGGCGGTTTAGCTGTAGGCCAAACCGCCGCTATGCCATCAGGCCTGAGAAGATCAGAAGTCGTAAGTCAGCGAGGCTTTAAGGGTGCGCGATTGCCCCTGGAAGATATAGGTGCCGTTGCTCTCCACGCTGGACCAGTACTTCTCGTTGGTGACGTTATCCACGCCAACACGCCAAACCATGGTGTTTTGATCCGCGTTCATACGCATGCGGTAGCGCACCCCGAGATCCAGCGTGGTGTAACTGTCGAGTTTCTTGGTGTTCGCCGCATCGGCAAACTGCGAGCCGGTATGGCGAACCCTGGCGGTCGCAGTCAGACCTTCAACCGGTTGAATGTCATACTCGGCGCCCATCACCATATAGAAATTCGCAACGCCAATAGCGTCCTTGCCGTCGTTGGTGCCGTTTTTGGTTTTGGTCAACTCGGGTGACAACCAGGTGGTGCTGCCGTTAAGGCGTAACCCGAGCATCGGCTCACCGAACACGTTCAGTTCCACACCGCGGTTACGTTGCTCACCATCCAGCGCATAATAATTCTCGCTGTTGAGCATGGCCGAAGGTTTCTTGATTTCAAACAGCGCCAGCGAACCGCCCACACGTTCGAAATCAACCTTCACCCCCACTTCATTTTGTTTGGAACGGGCGATGCCGGTGCTCTGGCCGAAGTTAGTGGCTTCCTTCGGCGCATTGTCCCCCGGCTGCAACGCTTCGGTATGGTTGGCGTAGAACGACACCTCCTCCCACGGCTTGTACACCAGACCCAAGGTGGGCATCCAGCGGCTTTGGGTATAACGGGACGAGGTATCCTCCAGGCCGGTGGCGTTGCTGTAGTTGCGTACCACCACTTTTTGATGGCGCGCCGCTGCGGTTAACAGCACCCGATCGCTAAAGAACCCCAAAGTATCGCTGAACAGCCAACCCTGGGTGCGATTACGGGCGGTGGTTAACGGATCGGAATAGTTGCCGCCAAAGTAAGCGTTATCCGGCACCGCCACATCGTGATTGTCATAAATATTGGTCGTCGGGTTGTTGGCCGACATGCGCCAGGCGGTTTTATCGCGTTTGATTTGCGCAGAGTAACCCACGTTTACTTTGTGCGAGACATCCCAGGTATTGAATTCGCCGCTGACCCCGGCCATGCCGCTGAACGCATCGATAATACGGTTGGTGTCCAGACGCCCTACCGTGGCGTCACCGTTGGTATTAATCAGCTTGGGTGCACTGTAGAGCCCGGTTTCATGGGCATGCTGCGCGCCCAGCCCTGTGTAGACCTTCCAGCGTTGAGTGAGGTCATATTCCGCCTTCACCATACCGAATTCGTTTTCGATATCGCTGTAACCCCATTTCTGGCTGTAATTCTTGGCCGGATCCGGCACCGCAGGAATAAAATCAACGCCGCTGATGTTGACCCCCATGGTACCGCCATGGAAAGTTTTTTTCTGATAACCGAAATCCAGCGAGGTGCGGAAGCGATCGCCACGGTAATCCAGCCCCACCGAGGCCAGCGTGGTACGGCGTTTATCGTCGCTAGCTACCGCTTCACCTTCGCGGTGCACCAGGTTCACCCGCGCGCCAAACTGGTTGTCGTCACCAAAACGGCGGCCTACATCCAGCTTGCCACCGACCTGAGAGTCAGAGGTGTAATCGATGCCCACCTGCGTGGTAGGCGTCTCTTCCGCACGTTTGGGTTCGAGGTTTATCATACCGCCCACCCCACTGGTGGCTACGCCGTTGAGCAAGGCGTTAGCGCCTTTGAACACCTCCACGCGCTCCAGCATTTGGGTATCCATAACCTGACGCGGTACCACGCCCGACAGACCGCCCATGGTCATGTCGTCGCCATCCAGTTGGAAACCGCGAATGCGGTAGGTTTCGGCGAAGTTGCCGTAACCCTGCACCGCCTGAACGCCCGCGTCATTGCTGATGACATCGGCAATGGTTTTCGCCTGTTGATCCTGCACCAGCTTCGCGGTGTAGCCGACCACGTTAAAAGGTACGTCCATGGCTTTTTGTTCGCCCAGCATCCCCAGACGTCCGCCATGCGCGATTTGCCCATCGAGATAAGCGGGAATCAGATCTTCGCCGCCGGCTTTAAAGTCGCTCTCTTTGGTGGCCTGAACCACCAGGGTTTCTTCTTGATTTTTTTTGCTGCTTTCTGCCGGAGCGGCCAGCGCCCCCTGGCTTACCGCACCGATGGCCAGCGCCAATAACGTCAGGCGCTGCGGAAATGATGTTGAACTGGTGTTGTGCATAATTCACTCATGTACGAGGAGAAGTGGAACAAAAATGGCCCGTTGCCGGGCCGGTGTGGCTTATTTATTTAAATCAATGCGAACGACGCTGTCCGGCCCCTGAGTAGAGTGATCCTTATTAAAGGGCTGTTTGACGGTGACAAACAGCACCTGGCCGTCGGCCGAGAGTTGCAGGCTGTTTGGATTTGGCGTTACCGCCCAGCTCTGTTTCACGGCATAGGTTGTGGCATTGAGGCTCAGCACCTTGCCGGACTCACGCTGCGAGAGGTAGATTTCATTGCGTTTGGCATTGAACACCACCGCCAGAGAGTCGCCAACATCCAACTGCTTGAGCAGTTTTCCAGTGTGGATATCCAGCACCAGCGTGGTTTTGGCTTTGGAATTGTCGGTCACAAACAGGCGTCCGGTTTCGCTGTCTTCCGCCAGGTTAAGCAGCAGCGCCGGCTTATCGCCCAGCGGCTTCCAGCGTTTTTCGATTCGGTTGTTTTTCGGGTTGATGACCAGAATTTCACCGCTGCCGTTCGCGGCGTACAAACGCTGGGTTTGTTCCGAGTAATGCAGGCCGGTCATCCATTTGCCGGTGTTTTTGATCCGCGCTTTTAATTTCAGCGTGTTGGCGTCAACCACCCAAATCAACGCCGGGTCGGCCACTGCGCCTATGTACAGCGTATCTTTGTGCAGCAGAATTTGACGCGCGCCATACGGCAGGCCTTTCTCGTTTCGTTCACTAAACAGCAAGCGGCCTTTCACTTTGCCGTCGGCGGTATTGATCGCGCTGATTCCGCCGTCCAGGGAATTAGTGACATAAAGAGTTTTGCCATCAGGGGAGATCTGCATAGCGAAGTTTTTCAGGTCGGTGTGGGTAGCGCCGAGCGTTTTCAGCGTTTTCGCATCCAGCTTATAAACCACCCCGCCCTGCACATCTTTAAAACCTTCGGAACTGGCCACGTACAAGGCATCGCCCACCGGCGTCAGCGCCATCTCGTACAGACCCTCCGCCAGATCGCGTCTAACCACGTTGTCGACAGATTGAGCCGCCGGAGCGGCAGGTTGGGCAACCGGGGAAGCAGCGTTTTGCTTAGGGGCGACACAGCCGCTCAACGCCAGTGTCATCACCACGGCGAGCGCAGAAACTTTCATCTTCATCAGGAAATCCTTGGCCATATAAACTGATTGAGTGGAGGCTCTTGCGGATTATTTTTGGCTTTCTCAACAGGAGAAATGAGCTCCACCGTACTTCTCAATGTTTCCTTGTGACTGGGGGTCACTTTATCGCAGGCGGCTGGACCGCCTCAGTTACGAATAACAAAGAGAATAATAATCATACTCATTACTTTTTTGGCAGGCAAATGCAATTGGTCCGCTTAATCATGCGAAAGCACCATAAAGCGAATACACCCATCGTTCACATAATTATTCCGCTGCATTGGCAAACGAGACAATAAATGGTCATGCTGTAAGGCCATCTCATCCTCATGTCTGACCAAGGAGAATTTATGTCAGTTTCAGCCCGTAACCAGTTATCCGGCATCGTGTCTGCCGTCGCTAAAGGCGCAGTTAATGACGAGGTGGAAATCACTTTGCCGGGCGGCGAGAAGCTAGTCGCTATTGTGACGGTGCAAAGCCAGCAGTCGCTTGGCCTGGTCACCGGAAAGGAAGCGGTGGCGCTGATTAAGGCCCCCTGGGTTATTTTGGCTTCGGAAGACTGCGGGCTGCGTTTCTCCGCCCGCAATCAATTCGCCGGAGAAGTCAGTGCAGTGGAGCAAGGGGCGGTGAACAGCACCGTGCACATTAAAACGGATGCCGGTTTCAAACTGACCTCGGTGATCACCAATGAAAGCCTGCAAGAGATGGCGTTGAAGAACGGCGCTCGTGTCATCGCTCTGGTCAAAGCCTCTTCCGTGCTGCTCGCCGTCAGGGCATAGTTTCAGCGTCCTTTCAAGCCCGCATCGGCGGGCTTTTTAGTGGGCAAGTGCCTGGGGCATTACTTTATCCCTTGCTCGACAAGCAGTCCGACGGCGATCAACACCATGGCCGCGCCGGAAAAACGGCTGACAACCCGTGCAGCCTGCGGGCGCGTCTGCAGTACCGACTGCGAGCCATACCCCACGATCAAATAAACCAACCCGCAGCTGATCAGATGCAACAGGCCAAGCGCGAGAATTTGGGTCGGGATCGACCAACTGGCGCTCGCGTCGGTGAACTGCGGCAGCAGAGCCAAAAACAACAGAAATACCTTGGGATTCAGGCCGCTGACGCAAATGCCCTTGCCGGCCCAACGCAGCCAGGAGCCGGACGCCTGCGCATCGCCGGCGCTCGGCGTCGGGGGATTGCGCAGCATGTTTATACCAATCCAGAACAGGTAGCCGGCCCCCAGCAGGGTGAGCGCCGTAAGGGCCATAGGATTGCCTGTCACCAAAGCGCCCACGCCTGCCGCGACGATCGCAATAGCGATAAGGTGCCCACACAGCAACCCTGCCACCGCAGGCAGCACTACCCGCCCACGAATGCCGGCCGAGATGATATACGCCCAGTCCAGACCCGGCGTAATCACGAACAGAATCGAAACGGCCCAGAAAGCTGCAAAAATGGCCGGCGTCATAAATATCCCCCCCGCCACCGACACCCGGCAGTTTGGCTTATCCATTTAATCACTTGGCGTTCCTCCGGTGGACAGCGTTAACAGGCCGAAAGCCATTTATGTCCAAAGTTGTTCAATTATTGAAAAGAATATCCCCAAGTTGTTAGAATGTGGTTTCAATTATTTGCTTATAAATCGCAAATTGAGGGAAATTTTTCCAAATGGACAAGATTGACCGCAAAATCCTTGCTGAACTTCAGTTTGATGGGCGTCTTTCTGTTACCGACCTGGCTGACCGAATTGGGCTGAGCGTTTCCCCCTGCCACCGCCGGGTGCGAGCGCTGGAACAATCTGGCGTGATCAGAGGCTATCGTGCCCACCTCGATCCCGGCAGTCTGGGCTTTAACTTTTCCGCGCTGGTTTTCGTCACCATGCGGGAAGGGGATCGCCAGGCTGTTGAAGCCTTCGAAAACGCCATGGTGGATATTCCCCAGGTTATCCAGGCGCAGCGATTGTTCGGCGATCCCGACTACCTGTTGCATGTCATCGCCCGCGATTTACCGGCTTTTCAGCGGCTTTACGACGAACAGCTTTCCGCCCTGCCAGGCGTTCAACGCCTGACCTCCACGCTGGTGATGAAAAGCGTGGTGCAGGACCGGCCCTTTCTGCCGTTGTAGATCCCAATCAAATCCAGAAGGATACAGTTATGAACAGTGGTTTCGAGGACTCAAAGGCCTTGTACATCGGCATATGCACGGTGGTAGGCGATGCCTTCCTGGCGTTGGCCAATGAAGAGCATGAAACGCAAAAAGCGGACGTGATTAATGAGCTTAAAACGGCGATTACCCGCGAAGGTAGGGATGTCAATTTGGATGAAGCGCGCGAATTGGCGATTGAGTGGCTGGAACGATAGGTAACGCCGGTTACCTTGCTTTTAGGGGTGTTACCAGGGCCATAACCGCCTTCCGGGTTGCCGTTCTGGCGACAAAAATGGGAGCGTTTCCGCTCCCATCGGCTATTCAGGGCACAATCACGTAATCGGGATTGGCAACGGCGAACAACGCCTGCCGATCCGCTGCCGGTGGATAAATCCACTGCGTATTGATTTCCTGTTTGATCTTTTTGCCCTCTTCGCGCGTAAAGCGCACCTGGCGATCCCAGCCTTCGGTGTAGAGCGCGCCCCAGGGACCAAGATCAAGGCAGGTAACATACTTCGGCTGGCTGTAAGGGTGCAGCGGCAAACCTAACAGTTCCGCAGCAGCATTGTGACCGGCCACGCGCCCCAGACTCATCGCATGCTGACAGGTCATCAGGTTATGATTGCCCAGCTCGTCGGTCGCCGCTTTGACCGTGTCCCCGGTGACAAAAACGCCGTCCATCGCAGGCGCATGCAGGAAAGCATCACCGACAATACGTCCGGCACTGTCGCGCTCACCCGGGATTTGTTCAACCAAGGGATGCGCCCGCACGCCGGCGGCCAAAATCACCGTATCGGTGGCGATGCGCTCACCGCTCGACAAGGTCACGCTGCCTGCGTCAATCCCCGTAACGCGAACCCCGGCTCGAGATTCAACGCCACATTCTTCCAGCGCCTGGCGGATCACCACCGCAGGTTCAGCCCCCATGCCGGCGCCCACTTCGGCCGCCGTATCGACAATCACCACGCGAATATCGGCTTGGTTGCCCAAAATGGCACGTAAGCGCATCGGCATTTCAGCGGCGCTTTCCAGCCCGGTAAGCCCCCCGCCGACCACCACCACGGTATTGCGTGCCGGGGTATCCGGTTGAGTCGCCAGCGCTTTTAAATGGGCATCCAGCCGTTGTGCACTTTGCAGCGTATCGACATTAAAACCATGCTCGGCAAAACCGGCAACCGCAGGCACGAACAGTTTGCTGCCGGTTGCCACTACCAGGCGGTCATACGCCAACTGAAGTTTTTTCCCCTCGGCGCTCTCCACCACCAGCGTCTTGTTTTCGCCGTCTATCTGCTCAACCAGACCGGCCAGATGACGAACACCAATCGCAGCGAGCTGTGCCGAGATGTCCGGACTCATATTTTCCAGTACGGCCTCGTACAATCTTGGGCGGATCGTGACGTTCGGGGTCGGCGAAACCATCGTTACCTCAACGCTCTGTTCCTTACCGGCAAGCGCTACGGCTCGCATGGCGGAGACGGCGGCCCAAAACCCGGCAAAACCAGAACCGGCGATCACTATTTTCTGCGTCATGGAATGACTCCTTCAAATACCTGTTGTCGAGCGCCTGAGGTGTTTTTCAGGCGAATTTTACCGCTCCGCCCCTGAAAAAGGGTGCAGAAGGGTGACCGCCTGTGGCACACAGGCGGGTAAAAACATCAGAGAAATTACGGGGGCGTTATTGCGACTTGACGCGGGCGGGCTTGCCGCTGCGAGTGGTGCGCTCGCTCAGGCGTTCATCAAGCCAGATGTTGACCTCGCCAAAGAACCCTTCTGGCGCCTTGCGCCCAAATCGAGAGGCGACGGTGCCCAGCGTTTGTACCGCCAGCGCATCGCGCATCGCCTTTTCGGCCTGCAGCATCACCGCATGGATCGCACACTTGCCTGATACGGCCCAGTCAGGCGGGCTGTCGTCAAACACTGCGCAGCGACCGCGGACTTCCTGGCAATCGAACAACGGCTTGTGCCCTTCAATGGCATCGATAATTTCCAGGAAGGTGATCTCCTCTGCCGGACGGGCCAGCCGATACCCACCGCGCACGCCTTCGCTGGCGGCGACGATCCCCGCCTTCTCCAGCTTGGGGAAAATCTTGGCCAGGAAACTGGGTGAAATTCCCTGCAGTTCCGCGAGATCGCGACTGCTTAGCGCACGCTGATCCTCGCCGACCAACCAAAGCAAACAGTGGATGCCGTATTCAACGCTGGTAGTGATGTAAGCCATATTAAGTTTGCGCTGCACTCTTGAATTCAATAACGCAGACTATATTAGTCCACGTTTATTCTGTCAATTAAAACGCGGACAAACTTTGTCTTTGTTTTTTCATGGTGGCGAAAAGAATGCATCAACGAGGCCGAAGGCCGTTGATCGTCAAGGGAAGATCCCTAAGTGAAAATAAAAAATTCTGTTTGATTATTGCCGAACAGAAGTTTCCTTGTCGCTGCCGGCTGACTATGATGTTATCTGCCGGCAGGGCGCCGCAACGCGTGCATTTTTGTGAGCTAACACGCTTTCGCACTGATTGTTCTGGCGAGACCGGAAGCGAAGAAGAACTCTTGTGTGATGCTGACGTCTTAGAAATGACTATTTAAGGGAAAGGCCTGACTATGACCACCCGGTTGACCAAAACAGCGATTGCAATAATGTTGCTCGGCACACTCAACGCCACGGCGCTGGCGCCGGTGCAGGCGGAAACCCAGGATCAACTGCCGGATATGGGCACCTCTGCGGGGGGGACCCTGAGCATTGGCCAGGAACTGGCGATGGGTGATTTCTACGTGCGGCAGCTTCGCGCCAGCGCGCCCCTGATCAACGACCCCCTATTGACTCAATACATTAACCAACTGGGTAACCGGTTGGTGGCGAGCGCCTATTCGGTACGCACGCCGTTTCATTTTTATCTGGTGCGCAACGACGAGATCAACGCCTTCGCCTTCTTTGGCGGTAACGTGGTGTTGCACTCAGCCCTGTTCCGCGAAACCGACAACGAAAGCCAGCTCGCCTCGGTACTGGCGCACGAAATCTCGCACGTGACTCAACGCCACCTGGCGCGAGCGATGGAAGACCAGCAACGCAACGCCCCGCTGACCTGGGTAGGCGCCCTTGGCTCCATCCTGCTGGCGATGGCCAACCCGACCATGGGGATGGCGGCGTTGAGCGGCACTTTGGCCGGCACCCAGCAAGGCATGATCAGCTTTACCCAATCGAACGAACAGGAAGCCGATCGTATCGGCATTCAGGTGCTGCAACGCGCCGGGTTCGATCCTGAAGCCATGCCCGACTTTTTGCAGAAGCTGTCCGATCAATCGCGCTACGCCTCCAAACCGCCGGAAATGTTGCTGACCCACCCCCTGCCCGACAGCCGCCTGTCCGATGCCCGCAACCGAGCTAACCAGATGCCCAAGCACCTGGTGCAGTCCACGCAGGATTATCTGATGGCCAAGGTGCGTTCGCTCGGTATGTACAGCTCAGAGGGGTACGGCCTGCGTGAAGAGCTGCTCGATACTTACAGCAAAGGGAACGTACGCGAACAGATGGCAGCCAAATATGGCCGCGCCATTTTGTTCTATGAGGCCAAAAAGTATGACGATGCCCGTAACATCATTCAGCCACTGCTGACGCAAGATCCGAAAAACGTCTGGCTGATCGATCTGATGACCGATATCGACCTCGGTCAGAAACGTGCGCCGCAGGCGATTGCCCGTCTGCAAGCCGCCAATGCCGCCCAAAGTAACAACCCGGTGCTGCAACTCAACCTGGCCAACGCCTACGTGGAAGGTAACCAACCGGCGCAGGCGTCAAAAATTCTTAACCGTTACACCTTCGCCCATCCGGACGATCCCAACGCCTGGGATCTGCTGGCCCAGGCCAGCGCCGCACAGGGGCTGCGCGATGAAGAGCTTTCCGCCCGTGCCGAGAGCCTGGCCCTGACCGGTCGTCTCGACCAGGCCATTGGTTTGCTCAGCAATGCCAGCTCACTGCAAAAACTCGGCAGCCTGAAACAGGCGCGTTATGATGCGCGCATCGACCAGCTGCGCCAGCTGCAACAGCGTTTCCGTCAGTACCAGCGCAGCTGATTTTCATAAAGGATGAAGTTAAATGAAAAACGTCACTATTTACCACAACCCGCGCTGCTCCAAGAGCCGTGAAACCCTGGCGCTGTTGGAACAGCATGGCGTGAAGCCTGACGTGGTGCTGTATCTGGAAACGCCGCCGTCGGTAGACCAGCTGAAGAAACTGCTGAAAGAACTGGGGTTCAGTTCCGCACGCGAGCTTATGCGCAAGAAAGAAGATCTGTACAAGGATTTAAAGCTGGCGGATGAAGACCTGAGCGAAGCCCAACTGTTGCAGGCGATGGTGGACAATCCAAAGCTGATTGAGCGTCCTATCGTGGTCAAAGGCACCCTGGCACGTATCGGCCGACCGCCAGAACAGGTGCTGGAGATTTTGTAAGTTTAATCAGGGCGCTCGTTTAGAGTGCCCGAGACGGCTCTGCTACAGCCCGAGGATCTCTTTGACAAAGGGGATGGTCAACTTGCGTTGGGCGGTGATCGAGGCGTGATCGAGTTGATCCAGGGTCATAAACAAGGTACGCATTTCGCGATCCAACCGCTTGAGCAGGAAACGACCGACGTCTTCCGGCAGTTCAAAGCCGCGCAGTTTGCCACGCAGTTGCAGGGCCAGCAGTTTTTCTTCATCCGACAGCGGCTGTAACTTGTAGATTTGCCCCCAGTCCAGGCGTGAAGCCAGGTCCGGCAGGTTCAAATTCAATTGACGCGGCGGACGATCGCCGGTGATGAACAGGCGCGTGCGGCCAGTTTCCAGAATGCGGTTGTAGAGATTAAAGATCGCCATTTCCCACTCTTCGTCACCGGCGATGCATTCGATATTGTCGATGCATACCAGCGCCAACTGCTCCATCCCGTCCAAGACTTCCGGCACGAAATAAGCGCGCTTGTCCAACGGCACATAGCCGACGGCTTCACCGCGCTGCGAAAGCTCCGCACAGGCCGCATGCAACAGGTGACTGCGCCCACCGCCCTCGCGTGACCAGAAATAGATATAGCTGCCATGTTCCTGACGAACGGCGGACTGGATCGCGCTCAATAGGGATGGGTTCTCCCCCGGATAAAAACTGGCAAAAGTCTCATCATCGGGAAGATAAAGTGGCAGTGAAAGCTGTGCCGGCGTATTCAGAAAAGCACCTCAACCAAAACTGGCAGGAAAACGCGGTCAGTCTATCACAGAAAACAGGCTCTGTTGAACCGGCAGGATTTTATGCCGTAATAGTGAACAACGATCGCCGATAAAGTTAAATTTCTCTACGGCCAGCGTCAGTGAAATTTGTATTTTATCTAACACTTATCCTAGTATAGAAAGGCGAAACGCAATCTCCTTAAACAAGGTTTCTACAAGGATATAGACAATGAAAGTATGGAATAAAGTGCTTTTGGCCTCAATCATTGGGCTATTGCTTGCCGGCTGCGATGACTCATCCAAGGTCGACGCCAATCTTGAAAAAGCCAAAGACAGCGCCGAGCAGATGAAAGATGCCGCACAGAAAAAAGCGGACGATCTGACCGATAAAGCCGCCGCGGTGGCCAAAGACATCAAGCAAGAGGCCACCACTCAGGCCGACCAATTGAAAGACAAGGCCTCGGCGATTAAAGACGATGCCGCCAAGCAGGCAGATGCCATTACCAATGATGCGAAAGCCAAGGCTGACGCCATCAAAGAAGATGCCAGCAAGCAAAGCCAGCAGCTGGTCGATCAGGCTAAAACCATTAAGAACGATGCCATTAATGGTGCCAACGATCTGACCGAGCAAGCCAAAGCGAAAACCGAAGCGATTAAAAACAGCGCTGAGAATAAAGCGGATGAATTAAAAAGTGATGCCGATGCAGCAGGGAAAGAAAATACCCCGCCGGCCGCACAACAATAATACTTAGCAGCAAAAGAAAGGAGCAGTAAATGGGGATTATTTCCTGGATTATCTTCGGTCTGATCGCCGGTATTTTAGCCAAGTGGATTATGCCAGGCAAAGACGGCGGCGGTTTTATTCTGACCGTCGTCCTGGGTATCGTCGGTGCCGTGGTTGGGGGCTATATCAGCACCTTCTTTGGCTACGGCAGAGTTGACGGTTTCAACTTCGGCAGCTTCGTGGTGGCGGTGATCGGCGCTATCGTGGTGCTGTTTGTATACCGTAAGATCCGCAGTTAATTTATTGCGCATCAACAAAACGGGCAGCCCATTGGCTGCCCGTTTTCCTTATTACTTCTGCACTACTTCTGTTCGGCCGACTCGTCCGGCGCTTCGATCACTTCCTCTTCCTTGCGGTACAGGCTGATGACCTTAAACAGCAGGCTGAGGCCAATGCCGACGATGGTCGCCAGCGCCATGCCTTTCAACTCGGCAGCACCGATGTGCACCTTGGCCCCGCTGACGCCGATAATCAGGATCACCGAGGTCAGGATCAGGTTTTGCGCCTTGTTGTAATCCACTTTGGATTCAATCAGCACACGAATACCTGACGCACCGATCACCCCGTACAGCAGCAGAGAGACCCCGCCCATCACCGGTACCGGCACCGCCTGGATGGCCGCCGCCAGTTTACCGACGCAGGACAGCAGAATAGCCAGAACCGCCGCGCCGCCGATCACCCAGGTGCTGTAAACCTTGGTGATGGCCATCACGCCAATATTTTCACCGTAGGTGGTGTTTGGCGTGGAGCCGAAGAAGCCGGAAATCACCGTCGAAATGCCATTGGCGAACATCGAGCGGTGCAGGCCAGGGTCACGAAGCAGATCTTTTTTGACGATATTCGCGGTCACCACCAGGTGGCCAACGTGCTCGGCGATCACCACCAGCGCCGCCGGCAGGATGGTAAAGATAGCGAACCATTCAAAACGCGGGGTGTAAAACGTCGGCAGCGCGAACCAGTGCGCCTCACGGATCGGGGTCAAATCCACCACGCCCATAAAGAATGACAGCCCATACCCCACCAGCACGCCAATCAGGATCGGGATAATCGCCAGAAAACCGCGGAACAGCACGGAACCCAGGATGGTCACGCCCAGCGTCACCAGCGAGATAGTGATGGTAGTGGTGTCTGCGCTGACGCCGTCGGCCGGCAGCAAGCCCGCCATGTTCGCCGCCACACCGGCCAGTTCCAGGCCGATGACCGCGACAATAGCCCCCATCGCCGCCGGAGGGAAGATGACGTCCAGCCAGCCGGTACCGGCTTTTTTAACCAGCAGCGCGACCAGGCAAAACAGCACCCCGCACATGATAAAACCGCCCAACGCCACTTCATAACCCAACGGCAACAGCAGCAGCACCGGGGAAATAAACGCAAAGCTGGAGCCGAGATAGGCCGGGATCTTTCCCTTGCAGATAAACAGGTACAGCAGGGTACCGACGCCATTAAACAGCAACACCGTCGCCGGGTTAATCTTGAACAAAATAGGCACCAGCACGGTCGCGCCAAACATGGCGAACAGGTGTTGGAAGCTGAGCGGAATAGTCTGGAGTAGCGGCGGGCGTTCGCTTACGCCTATCACGCGACGGGTCATGGATGTTTTTCCTCTAATGACTTTTCGAGTTTTACCCTATGAATTTCAAGTTGCAGCCAAGCGCCCGGCTCGCTCATCTCCAGGTATTGTAGGGGCGCCGCATGCTGCGCCCGCATTAATCGGGGCGAATTTATTCGCCCCCTACAGTAACTGGGGTGAGCTAGTGCAGGTAACAACGCTGTAGCTTGAAAGACGACGAGCATTAAAAAGCCGACTCATCAGTCGGCTTATTTTTGTTTATTTGGTACCAAATATCTTGTCGCCCGCATCACCCAGGCCCGGTACGATGTAGCCCTTCTCGTTCAGGCATTGATCGATGGAGGCCGTGTACAGTTCGACGTCCGGGTGCGCTTTCTCCAGCGCGGCGATCCCTTCCGGCGCGGCAACCAGCACCAGCACCTTGATGCTGTTGCAGCCGGCTTTCTTCAGCAGATCGATAGTGGCGATCATCGAGCCGCCGGTCGCCAGCATAGGGTCGACAACCAGTGCCAAACGCTCTTCGATGTTGGAAACCAGCTTTTGGAAATACGGCACCGGCTCCAGGGTTTCTTCGTCACGGTAAACGCCAACCACGCTGATACGCGCGCTAGGTACGTTTTCCAGTACCCCTTCCATCATGCCCAGACCGGCACGCAGAATAGGCACAACGGTAATTTTTTTCCCTTTAATCTGGTCTATTTCAACCGGGCCGCACCAGCCATCGATGGTGACTTTCTCTGTTTCCAGATCGGCGGTCGCTTCATAGGTCAGCAAACTACCCACTTCTGAGGCCAGCTCACGGAAGCGTTTGGTGCTGATATCATTTTCACGCATCAGGCCAAGCTTGTGTTTCACCAGCGGGTGTTTCACCTCAACGATCTTCATCATTTTTCTCCTATTAAGGTGGTTTACGGCCAAAAAAATCGCCGGATTATACCTCCTTTTGCCGACTGCGCCACCCACAATAGCCCGATCGGGATCAACAAAAGTTTGAATAACAGTATAGATGACGAAAAAGCGGAGCTGGCTCACAAGCCACTCGCAAACGTTTGCCTGCGCTGTTAGAATTGCCGCGCCTTATTCCGGAATCAATGCCGGAAGCACAGTATTCAAACCGCAAACCGTCGTGGGGATCGCGCAGTGACCGACAAAACCTCTCTCAGCTATAAAGACGCAGGTGTCGATATCGATGCTGGCAATGCATTGGTAGACCGCATCAAAGGTGTAGTAAAACAGACCCGCCGCCCGGAAGTGATGGGTGGTCTGGGCGGTTTTGGCGCCCTGTGTGCGTTGCCGCAGAAATACCGCGAGCCGATACTGGTTTCCGGTACCGACGGCGTAGGCACCAAGCTGCGTCTGGCGATGGACCTGAAACGACACGACACCATCGGCATCGATCTGGTCGCAATGTGTGTCAACGACCTGGTGGTTCAGGGCGCTGAGCCGCTGTTCTTCCTGGATTACTTTGCCACCGGTAAACTGGACGTGAACACCGCGGCCAGCGTGATCACCGGCATCGCCGAAGGCTGTAAGCAGTCTGGCTGTGCTCTGGTGGGCGGTGAAACCGCTGAAATGCCGGGCATGTACCACGGCGAAGACTACGACGTGGCCGGCTTTTGCGTCGGCGTGGTCGAAAAGTCCGAGATTATCGACGGCAGCAAGGTGCAGTCCGGTGACGCTCTGATCGCCCTGGGCGCTTCAGGCCCACACTCCAACGGCTACTCGCTGGTACGCAAAATTCTGGAAGTCAGCAACACCGACCCAACCACTACCGTTCTGGAAGGCAAACCGCTGGCGGACCATCTGCTGGCGCCGACCAAGATTTACGTGAAATCGGTGCTGGAGCTGATCGAGAAAATCGACGTGCACGCTATCGCCCACCTGACCGGTGGCGGCTTCTGGGAAAACATCCCGCGCGTGCTGCCGGAAGGCATGCAGGCCGTGATCGAAGAATCCAGCTGGCAATGGCCGGCCGTCTTCAACTGGCTGCAGCAAAACGGCAACGTCAGCCGTCACGAAATGTACCGCACCTTTAACTGTGGCGTGGGCATGGTGATCGCACTGCCGGAAGAAGCCGTGGAACCCGCCATCGCATTGTTGTCCGCAGCCGGTGAAAAAGCGTGGAAGATCGGTAAACTCACCGCTTCTTCTGACGAACAACAAGTGGTCATCAACGGATGAAAAAGATCGTGGTGTTGGTCTCCGGCCAGGGGAGTAATCTCCAGGCGCTGATTGACGCCTGCCAGCAGGGCAAAATTGCCGGCGAGATTGTGGCGGTGTTCAGTAACAAGGCACAGGCTTACGGTTTGCAACGTGCAGAAGTGGCAGGTATTGCCGCTCATGCGCTGGACGCCAAGGCCTTTGCCGACCGGGCCGCGTTTGACGTCGCCCTGGCGGATGCCATCGACCAATACCAACCGGATCTGGTGGTGCTGGCCGGCTACATGCGCATTCTCAGCCCGCAGTTCGTACAGCGCTATGCCGGACGTATGCTGAATATCCACCCTTCCCTGCTGCCCAAATACCCTGGGCTGCATACTCACCGTCAGGCCATCGACAACGGCGACAGCGAACACGGTACTTCGGTGCACTTCGTGACCGAACAGCTCGACGGCGGCCCGGTGATCCTGCAGGCCAAGGTACCGATTTTCCCCGGCGACGAGGAAGATGAGGTGGTTGAACGGGTACAGGCTCAGGAACATACCCTTTACCCGCTGGTGGTGAACTGGTTTGTCGAGGGCCGCCTGGCGATGCACGATAACGCCGCCTGGCTGGATGGCGAGCGCCTGCCCGAGCAAGGGCATGCGGCAGACTAAAGCGCCAATCTGAATCCTTGCTAAACGGTGCCGCTCACGGCGCCGTTTTTTTTTCGCCGCACCCCATCTCCGACGTTATACTTGCCCACAGTGGCAACCGCCCCCTATCTATAACGACATTAAGGAACCCCCATGTCCAGCACTACCAACGTCAGGCTACGCCCACTGGAACGGGATGATTTGACGTTTGTCCATCAGATGGACAACAACGCCAGCGTGATGCGCTACTGGTTTGAAGAACCCTACGAAGCCTTCGTAGAACTCTCCGATCTTTACGACAAACATATCCACGACCAGAGCGAACGCCGCTTTATCATCGAACACCAGGGTGCCAAGGTCGGGCTGGTGGAACTGGTGGAGATCGACCATATCCACCGCCGCGCGGAATTCCAGATCATCATCGACCCGACGCATCAGGGCAAAGGCTACGCCACTATCGCCGCCAAGCTGGCGATGGATTACGGTTTCTCGGTACTGAACCTGTACAAGTTGTACCTGATCGTCGACAAGGAAAACCCGAAGGCTATCCACATCTACAGCAAGCTGGGCTTTGAAGTCGAAGGTGAGCTGATTGACGAATTTTTCGTTAACGGCGAATACCGTACCGTGCTGCGCATGTGCATCTTCCAGCCGCAGTACATGGCGAAATTCAAAACCGCCGCCAGCGATAAACCTTTGGTTAAGTGACAACAAAAAACCCGCGAAAGCGGGTTTTTACCATCATGATGTTTGGGCTTTTCCCAACGACAGGAAAAGACAGCTGCGGCATCAACCATAGCGCCCGGTAATATAATCCTCGGTGCGGCGCTGGCGCGGTGAAGTAAAGATGTCGTCGGTGTCGTTGTATTCCACCAATCGGCCCTGGTGAATAAACGCCGTGTAATCCGAAACGCGTGCCGCCTGCTGCATGTTGTGCGTCACCAGCACCACGCTGTACTGCTGCTTCAGAGCGGAAATCAGCTCTTCAATGGTCAATGTAGAGATCGGATCCAGCGCCGAGGTCGGCTCATCCAGCAGCAGCACTTCCGGCTCGATGGCTATCGCCCGTGCAATCACCAACCTTTGCTGCTGACCGCTGGAAAGACGAAACGCATTCTCGCGCAGCCGGTCTTTCACTTCATGCCACAGTGCGGCAGCACGCAGCGAACGCTCCACCGCCTCATCAAGGATCCGTCGGTCGCGTACGCCCTGCAGACGCAGGCCGTAAACGACGTTTTCATAAATCGATTTCGGGAAGGGATTCGGCCGTTGGAATACCATACCGACCCGCCGTCTTAACGCCGCAACGTCAATCTGTGCGCCGCCAATACTTTGACCGTTCAGTTGCAAATCGCCTTCAATCCGGCAGTTGTCCACCAAATCGTTCATGCGGTTGAAACAGCGCAGCAGCGTGGATTTACCGCAGCCGGACGGACCGATCAGCGCCGTCACCCGGTGCTTGGGAATACGCAGCGAGATACCGTGCAGCACCTGTTTTTCGCCATAAAACAGGTTGAGGTCGTTTACCGCCAGCGCGGTATGTTCATCATCAAGGTGCTGGACATCCAACCGGGGCAAACTGCCTGGCGTCATCAAACTCATTAGGCACTCCCCAAGAATAACATCGTTGTTACTGCGACCATGCTCTGTACCGCTCCCTCAGCGAATGGCGAATGCCCATCGCCGCCAGATTCAAGCCCACCACAATCGCCACCAGCAGGAAGGCAGTGGCGAACACCAGCGGCCGGGCAGCCTCCACGCTCGGGCTCTGGAAAGCCATATCGTAGATCTGGAAGCTCAGGTGCATAAACTTCCGCTCCAGATGCAGATACGGGAAAATATCATCTACCGGCAGCACCGGCACGGATTTCACTACCCCCACCAGCATTAATGGCGCCGTCTCCCCGGCAGCGCGCGCCACCGCCAGGATCAGGCCGGTCATCATCGCCGGCGCCGCCATCGGCAACACAATACGCCACAGCGTTTCCGCCCGGCTGGCGCCCAGCGCCAACGAGCCCTGACGCAACGAAGCAGGAATGCGCGACAGCCCCTCTTCGGTGGCGACAATCACCACCGGCAACGTCAGCAGCGCCAGCGTCAAGGCCGCCCACAGCACGCCCGGCGTGCCAAAGGTCGGGTTAGGCAACGACTCCGGGTAGAACAGCTGATCGAGCGTACCGCCAATCATATAGACGAAGAAGCCAAGACCAAACACGCCATAGACAATCGACGGTACGCCGGCCAGGTTAACCACGGCGATGCGGATCAGCCGCGTCAGCAGATTATTGCCTGCGTATTCATGCAGGTAAACGGCGGCAATCACGCCAAACGGCATCACCACGATCGACATCAGGATCACCATCAGCACCGTGCCGAAAATCGCCGGGAATACGCCGCCTTCGGTATTGGCCTCTCGCGGGCTGTCGCTGAGGAATTTCTTCACCTGTTCGCCCCAGTGCACCAGCTTTTGCGTGGTATTCATCGCGTTGGGGTACCAGGCATCGCGCACCTGGCTTAGCGCAATGGTATGGGTCTGGCCGTGCATGTCACGCAGCAACAGCGCATCACGGTGGCGATCGCGGTTCAAACCTTCCAGACGATCGGAAAGCAACCGATATTGACGTTGCAGTTCCAGCCGCTCGGCATTGATTGACGCCTGTGCGCGGGCGTCTAGCTTATCTTCACGCAGCAAGCTTTTCTCTCGCAGGCGCAGCGTATCGAACCGCTGGTTAATGCGCGCCATATCGCGAAACTGAATATCATGAGCCTGGCGCGAAAGTGCGGCAATCTGCGGCAAACGCTGCAGCAGCGCCTGGCTAAGATTACGGCCGGTCAGCGGCTGACCATCCTCCAGCATACCGGCCAGATAACCGTAAGCGGTGCCGTTGTTATTACGTTCCAGCACCAGCAGATCGCGCGGCGTACTTTGGCGAACAATGTCACCGGCCAGCAGCGTACGGAAGTCTTGTCCTTCGCTCTCGCGGTTGCCCACCTTGATCAGATAGCGCTCAAAACTCTGCGCATTGCCCGGCGGCAGTGTAATATCGGACTCCAGCAGTTGGCGGCGCGGAATGCTTTGCTGCTGATACAGCTCGCCGATCATCGTCACCGGCCCTGCGGCGCTCTGATTCAGCTCAAACTGGTAGACCGGGCTCGGCCAGAAATAGCGCATCCCCTGCCCGGCCAGCAGCAGCATAATGCCGATCAGCGCCAACAGGCTGACGGCCACCGACCCGGCGGTCAGCCAGATCCACGGCGAACCGCTCTTCGCCCAGCGCTTCATGGCGCCTCCTGGTTCAGGGTATAGCGCTCACGCAGCCGCAGTCGGATCGCCTCCGCCAGCGTGTTGAAGACAAAGGTGAAAATAAACAGCACCAGCGCAGTAAGGAACAGCACCCGGTAATGGCTGCTGCCGGCGACCGCTTCCGGCATTTCTATGGCGATATTGGCCGCCAGGGCACGCAGGCCCTGGAACAGGCTGCCGTCGATAACCGGCGTGTTACCGGTCGCCATCAGCACAATCATGGTTTCCCCCACCGCGCGGCCAAAGCCAATCATCAGCGCCGAGAAAATGCCGGCGCTGGCCGAAGGCAACACCACGCGCATCACGGTTTGCCACTGGGTGGCCCCCAACGCCAGCGACCCTTGGCTCAGGGTTGCCGGTACGCTGAACAACGCGTCTTCCGCCAGCGAGAAAATAATCGGCACTAACGCAAAGCCCATCGCCACGCCAACCACCAGCGCATTGCGCTGGTCATAATCATCACCCAGCCAGAAATGCAGGGGCTCGCCGAACAGCTTCACTTCCAGCCAGGGCCCCACGCTAAACGTCAGCCAGACGGTCAATACGATCAGCGGCAACAGGATCAGCAGATCAACGCCCGGCGGCAGGCGCCGCGGGGCAAACCGGTTCATCAGCGCACCGCAGGCCAACACCACCGCCGCCAACAGCAAGGGCAGCGACAACACCGCCAGCAGGTAATATTCAATCACCGGCGCCAGCCAGATGCCGGCCACCAGCCCGATCACCACCGTCGGCAAGGCCCCCATCACCTCAATCGCCGGCTTAATCACCCGCCGCAGTCCGGCCGACATGAAGTAGGCGGTATAAATCGCCCCGGCCAGCGCCAGCGGAATGGCGAACAGCATGGCATAGGCCGCGGCCTTGAAGGTGCCAAAGATCACCGGCATCAGGCTGAATTTGGCCTGGTAGCTGTCCTCGCCAGAGGTGGATTGCCAGACGTAAGCCGGTTCGGGGTAATTCTCGTACCACACCTTGTGCCACAGCGAGCGCCAGGTGACGTCGGGATAAGGGTTGTCGATCGCATAATGTTGCCAGCCCTGTGCCGTTTCCAGCAGCAGGCCGTCACCGCGTGGAGCGAATGCCATCTGTTGTACCCCGGCGCTCAGCCTGCCGTTCAACAGCGGCTGCGGCTGGATGCTGGAAAACAGCGAGAAACCGCCGTCCGGTCTCAGGGTAGCGAACACCCGGCGATAAGGTTCGGCCACCAGCAAATCCTGCGGCTCGGACTGGTGGTCGAAATGCTGCACCGGCGTCAGTTGCCAGCGCCGATCTTTTTCGACATCAAACCATTCGCGTACGCTGCCGTCAGGCGCTTCGATCAGCAACGCGCTGCCGCCAGGCAACGCTGTCAGTTGATAAGGAGAATGTTCGCCCAGCGTACGCGTTTCTTTTAGCTGCAGCTGCGTGTCGTTAATTTGGTAGCGCGCCAGCCGATTCCCCGCCAGCAGATACAATTGGCGACCGTCGGGCGTCAACACCAGCTGCTGCACCGTACTGTCCAGCGTGATTTCACTTAGCTGCGGCGGGTGGTCGCTGCCGAAACGGCCAAACACCAGGCGACGATCTTCGGTCACACCGGCCAGAAGGTACTGCCCACGTCGCGCCTCGGCCAACGCCAGCAGCGTTAACGCACGCCCCTGTTTATCCAACGTCAGCGGTCGTTGCCCAAGCGGAAACAACCACTGCGGTGCCGATGCCCCGGCTGCTGCGAAGTCTGCGCTGGCGACGATAAACCGGCCGTCGGCCTGTGCCAAAGCAAACAGGTCACGTTCGCCAGCTGCCTGAGCCAGTAGTTTCGGTTTGGCCAGCAGCGTCTGTTGCGTCAGAGGATGGGCGTTCTGCTGCGTCAGAGGGTAGAACTGCCCCTGCCCCTGCGCATCGATGCGGTAGCCTATCCGTTGCTGTACATCCATACCCAGCGCCAGTGCAGGCGCGGAAGCGGCGATCGTCAGCGGTTTCGCCTGCCCCATCGCCGCCGGTTTAAACAGCGGCAGCACCGCAAACAGCAGGTAAACGAAGATCAGCATCAGCGTCATCAACACCAGCAGCCCGCTGACGGTAACCGCCGCCTGAACGCTACGGTCGATGCGCGCGCGCAGGCGATCCCGGGGATGTTGGTTTACCGTAGTTTGTGCCATGTCTCTCGCTGTCGCTGATGTAAGCAGGCTTGCGCCATAGAATAACCGGGCATCTTATGTCAGTTTTGTGACGTTTGCATGACAAAGTTGCCTACCACTCATATCGAATTTAACGCTACTTATCAGCATTATTAACCCTATATATTGCTGAAAAATGATGGCAAAGCCGATCATCTGTAGAGATATTTGGCATTATTGTCTTCATTTTATAGCGCTCCGACATAACCCACGACCCGGACGCCGCAGAGAATATTTTTACGCCTTAAAATGCCTCGCCCCAAGGTAATGGATATGTTGGACTTTCCTGTCAATCTCTCGCAATAATGATGAAGGACACTAGAGCGGCATCCGGGCGCTGCGTCCCGGATCCTTTTCTAAAATTGAACTGGAGTGGCAATGGGTCAGGAAAAGCTCTACATCGAAAAAGAACTAAGCTGGTTATCCTTTAATGAACGCGTGTTGCAGGAAGCCGCAGATAAGAGCAATCCCCTGATTGAGCGCATGCGTTTTCTGGGCATTTACTCCAATAACCTTGACGAGTTCTATAAGGTCCGCTTTGCCGATCTCAAACGACGCATTCTGATCAGCGAAGAACAGGGCTCTGGCGGGGCTTCACGCCATCTGCTGAAAAAGATCCAGGCCAAGGTATTAAAAACCGATCAAGAATTCGACAGCCTGTATAACGATTTGCTGCTGGAAATGGCACGCAACCAGATCTTCCTGATCAACGAACGTCAGGTGTCGGAAAACCAGCAAATCTGGCTGCGGCAATACTTCAAGCAGCATCTGCGCCAGCACATCACGCCGATCCTGATCAACAATGAAACCAACCTGGTGCAGTTCCTGAAAGACGATTACACCTATCTGGCGGTGGAGATTATCCGCGGTACGCGTATCGATTACGCGCTGCTGGAGATCCCGTCCGACAAGGTGCCGCGCTTCGTCAACCTGCCGCCAGAAGCCCCTCGCCGCCGCAAGCCGATGATCCTGCTGGATAACATTCTTCGCTACTGCCTGGACGATATCTTCAAGGGCTTTTTCGATTACGACGCGCTCAACGCCTATTCGATGAAAATGACCCGCGATGCGGAATACGATCTGGTTACCGAGATGGAATCCAGCCTGCTGGAGCTGATGTCTTCCAGCCTGAAGCAGCGCCTGACCGCCGAGCCGGTACGCTTTGTTTATCAGCGCGACATGCCCAATGAAATGGTGGAACTGCTGCGCGGCAAGCTCGGTATTTCCAACTATGATTCGGTCATTGCCGGCGGCCGTTACCATAACTTCAAAGACTTTATCGGCTTCCCGAACGTCGGCAAGGCCAACCTGGTCAACAAACCGCTGCCGCGCCTGCGCCATACCTGGTTCGAAAAATTCCGCAACGGCTTTGACGCCATTCGCGAGCACGACGTGCTGCTTTACTACCCGTACCACACCTTTGAACACGTGCTGGAGCTGGTACGCCAGGCGTCGTTCGACCCCAGCGTGCTGGCGATCAAAATCAACATTTACCGCGTGGCAAAAGACTCACGCATTATCGAGTCGATGATCCACGCCGCCCATAACGGCAAAAAAGTCACGGTGGTGGTAGAGCTGCAGGCGCGCTTTGATGAAGAGGCCAACATCCACTGGGCCAAGCGCCTGACGGAAGCCGGGGTGCACGTGATTTTCTCCGCGCCTGGCTTGAAAATTCACGCCAAACTGTTCCTGATCTCACGCCGTGAAGGCGACGAGATTGTGCGCTATGCTCATATCGGCACCGGTAACTTTAACGAGAAAACCGCGCGCATTTACACCGACTATTCATTGCTGACCGCCGATTCGCGCATCACCAACGAAGTGCGCCGGGTGTTCAACTTTATCGAAAATCCGTACCGGCCGGTCACCTTCGACAACCTGATGGTGTCGCCGCAGAACTCGCGCCTGAAGCTGTATGAGTTGATCGACAACGAAATTGCCAACGCCGAAGCCGGGCTTCCGGCCGGCATTATGCTGAAAATCAACAATCTGGTGGATAAAGGGCTGGTAGATCGGTTATATACCGCCTCCGGCGCCGGCGTAAAAATCCGCCTGTTGGTGCGCGGGATGTGTTCTTTGATTCCCAACCTGCCGGGGATCAGTGACAATATTCAGATAATCAGCATCGTCGACCGCTATCTGGAACACGATCGGGTTTACGTTTTCGAAAACAAAGGTGACAAACTGGTTTATCTGTCCTCTGCCGACTGGATGACCCGTAACATAGATTACCGCATCGAAGTCGCGGTCTCGCTGCTGGATCCAACGCTGAAACAACGGGTTCTGGATATTCTGGAAATCCTGTTCAGCGACACGGTCAAAGCGCGTTACCTCGATAAAGAACTGAGCAACCAGTACGTGCCGCGCGGCAACCGCCGCAAAGTCCGTTCTCAGGTTGCCATTTACGAGTATTTAAAAGCTCTGGAACAACCAGGACAGTAGGCCAGCAACTATGCCGCTAAAAAGCACTGCAACGAACAAACCGCAGGAAATCGCTGCCATCGACCTCGGGTCGAACAGCTTCCACATGGTGATTGCCCGCGTCGTCAATGGCGCCTTACAGGTATTGGGGCGTTTAAAACAGCGGGTCCACCTCGCCGATGGATTGGACAGCAACAATGTGCTCAGTGAAGAGGCAATAGAACGCGGCCTGGCTTGCCTGGCGCTGTTTGCCGAACGGCTGCAAGGTTTCCCGGCGGATAACGTCACCATCGTCGGTACCCATACCTTGCGCCAGGCGGTGAACGCTGAAGTGTTCCTCAAGCGTGCCGCCAAAGTGATCCCCTACCCGATCGAAATCATCGCCGGGCAGGAAGAAGCGCGTCTGATCTTTATGGGCGTGGAACATACCCAACCGGAAAAAGGCCGCAAGCTGGTGATCGACATCGGCGGCGGTTCAACCGAACTGGTGATCGGCGAAGATTTTGAACCCCTGCTGGCGGAAAGCCGCCGCATGGGCTGCGTCAGCTTCGCCCAACAGTTCTTCCCGGGCGGGGAAATCAGCAAAAACAACTTCAAACGCGCACGTCTGGCGGCAGCACAGAAGCTGGAAACGCTGGCCTGGCAGTACCGTATTCAGGGCTGGCAATATGCTCTGGGCGCGTCGGGCACCATCAAGGCCGCGCACGAAGTGCTGGTGGCGATGGGCGAAAAGGACGGTCTGATCACCCTCGAGCGGCTGGAAATGATGGCGGAGCAGGTGCTGCAGTTTAAAAACTTCAGCGCAATGAGCCTGCCGGGGCTGTCGGAAGACCGCCAGTCGGTGTTTGTGCCGGGTTTAGCCATCCTGTGCGGCGTGTTCGATGCGTTGGCGATCCGCGATCTGCGCCTTTCCGACGGTGCACTGCGCGAAGGCGTGTTGTACGAGATGGAGGGCCGTTTCCGTCATCAGGACATTCGCAGCCGCACCGCCAAGAGCCTGGCCGATCACTACAATATCGACCGCGAGCAGGCAAAACGGGTGCTGGATACCACCGAACTGCTGTATGCGCAATGGATGGCGCAGAACACCAAGCTGGCGAACCCACAGTTGGAAGCCTTGCTGAAGTGGGCCGCGATGCTGCACGAAGTGGGGCTGAGCATTAACCACAGCGGCATGCATCGCCATTCGGCTTACATTCTGCAAAACACCAACCTGCCGGGCTTCAACCAGGAGCAGCAGTTGCTGCTGTCGGCGTTGGTACGCTTCCACCGTAAAGGCATTAAGCTGGAAGAACTGCCGCGCCTGAACCTGTTCAAGAAAAAGCACTACCTGCCGCTGATCCAACTGTTGCGCCTGAGTACCCTGCTCAACAACCAGCGCCAGTCGACCACCACGCCGGAAACGCTGCGCCTGAGCACCGACGATAACCACTGGACGCTGCGCTTCCCGGCCGGTTATCTGGCGCAGAACAACCTGGTGCAACTGGATCTCGAACGTGAACAGGCCTACTGGAACGACGTCGTGGGTTGGAAACTGATTTGCGAAGAGGAAGGCTCGCAAGACGAGCAGCGCTCTGCCTGAATCTGTTGCCCCCGTTCTGCGGGGGCGACAATTAAGATTGTTTCGATAACAACGCCGTTAACGGCTGCGGTTCGCCAACAAAATACCCCTGCATATAGTCCACGCCCACCCCTTTCAACGCGACCAACTGCTCCAGGCTTTCCACGTATTCCGCCACAATGGTCAAGCGCTTCATTCGCGCAACTTTACAGATAGACGCGATCACCTGAAAATCCACCGCGCTGGTCAGCATGTCGCGCACGAAACTGCCGTCGATTTTCAGCATGTCGACCGGCAACATCTTGAGGCGATCGTAACCGGCATACCCGGTGCCAAAATCATCCAGCGCAATACGGCAGCCCATTTCACGCAGCGCCTGCAGGTTGGCGCCGGCGTAATCCGTATTCTGCAGCAGATGCGACTCGGTCACCTCCAACGTCAGTTGATACGGCTCGATACGGTACTGCTGCAACAGGTTGTCTACATCCTGGCTCAGCATCGGTCGGCACAGTGAAGAAGGCGTCAAATTCACCGCAAAGCGCGCGCTGGGCAGATCGATACGGTGCTGGTCCATAAACTTCAACGTATTACGCAGCACCCACAGATCCAACCGATAAGCCAGACCGAACTCATGCGCCACCGGCAGAAAATCATTCGGCGATATTATGTTCCCCAGATCATCGCGCATCCGCAGCAGAATTTCATAATACCGGTCACCGCGCAGGCCCTCGATCGGCTGCGCCATCAGGATAAATCCGTCGTTATCCAACGAACGCTGTACCCCGTGCAGTAACGCCACCTTGCGTTTGACTTCATCCTGGACCGCATTGCCGCTATTTTGCACGCTTTCCGGCTTGCCGCTGGTGAGAGAAACCTCCGCCAACGCGCTGAGCTCCCCCAGCAGCAGGTAGAGATGTTCAAAACCGGGCACCACGCTGCAATAGCCTAACCCCAGCGGGGGATGGAGCGGCAAACCGTTCCATACCAGACGGAATTTCTCCAGAGCGCGGTAAATCTCCTCGACCTTTTTTTCGCTGTTGCCGCCGTCCACCCGCAGCAACAAATCGTAGCCCGGCAAATGGTAAACGCCCTCTCCCGGGGCCAATACCTGATGCAGCAGCGCCGCCAATTGCTGTTTGAAACGAATGCGCAACTGCATGCCATAGTTACGACTCAGCAAATCCAGTTCGCTGACGCGCAGAAAACACAGGGTTGAAGGCGGGGACTGAGCCAGATCGCGCTTGAGGGCGCGCAGGTTAGGCAGGCCAATCACCGGATCTTGCAGCGAGGCGCTTTGTGCCCTGGCGTGGCTTAACCGCTGGCGAGTATTGAGCGCCGACATCAGGAAAATACACAGGGTAAACACCACCATCATCGAAGAGATGACCGCCAGGTTATGCAACAGGTTGTCGGGCTGTGAAGCGCCGGGGTAATGAAAAAACAGCACCAACAGGGTGGCAGACCAGATAAGGCAGTTGAATTGATAGCCAAAACGCATCGCACCGTAGAGCATCACCGGCAACAGTAAGACCAATCCGTACCCTCCGAGCAACAGGGGAATGGCTTCTTTGGCGTAATGGGACAGCACCGTTACCATCCCCACCAGCACCAACAGCCACAGCGACAGCTCTTTTTTATCGACGTTTGGCGCCATTTCACGACCAAAACGGCGCCAGAGCGTCAGGGCGAAACCGGGTTTATTCAAGATGCGCAACATGATGTAGAGCAAGGGCATGGCAGAGAGACAGCCCAGCAGCAGCGCCTGAAAATTGACCAACGCCATCAGGTAGCTGTTATCGCCGGGCATCATCCCTAGTTCGTCGGGCAATCGGGCAAAGGCGACCAGCAGTTTCAAGCCGAAGACAAACAGCAGTGCCGGTAACACCACCAGCCAGATTAGCCGCTCCTTCACCAGCGCCGCGCCCCCCGGCGCCGCACACCAGCGGCGTTGCGTTTGCCTGCGATACCCCAGCCAACACAGGCTCAGGCAAAACAGGTACAGCAGCGTCACCAGCAAGCCACTTTCCAGGCCCAGCCGGTGGGCGTAACGCAGCATGATCGCGAGGGCTATGCCCGGCAGAGCCCGCCAGTCATAGACCATCAACAGCGCAATACAGGCGGTGAGCGGCAGATAGAGCAAATAGACTTTGCCCTCGGGCAGCATGATCCGCGGCGACAGCCACCCCGCGAACGGGATCAATAACAGGCTCCAGAGGAGGGGACATCCCCACCAGCGCTCGCGTAAATGCTTCCAGAATATTGGCTTGATCATAAAAATAACGAGTCCGTCAGGGCGTAATTCCATTCACGCGTTCGGGTAATAAGGCAGGTTCCTTTTCGTACCTCTATCCATTCATGAGGCAAGCTGAAAGTATCATATGCGACAGGAGAATGGCGGGAATTTTAGGCGCCAGGCAGGGGGGAGGCTTGACTCCGATCAACCAAAGAGGAAAAGTTGGCTAAAAATGTGTAAGCCTATTTTTTGTCTTTTCTTAAGCTGCTGATCCGACAGATAAAGCCAAACTTAAGCTAAACGGCGACGAAATACCGGGTTTGGCTGTCCGGAAATAAATAGACAATATTTGTCATCAATGGCTAGAATTCCGTTTACACTCTATCGGCCTGCATCAGCGTTCAATATCTCTATAAATTTCAAGTGGCCGCCGCACGGGCTAGCGTGAAAGATGGCGGGCATAACACAGGAAACCGGCATGCCGGGTGATATATGCGTAAAAAATCCACCGGACAGATGACCAAAATAGTGCTGTTTGTCAGCTTTATCATTTTAGTCGGCCGTCTGCTGTATGCCGCGGTCGTCGCGGTGCCCCACCATCAGGAAAAAAAACTCGCCCCTCAGCAAAGCACCACTGAGATGAGCGACGAAAACCGGGACATCACCCCCTGAACCCACGGATTCAAGTTATCCCGCAGGGCTTGCGAATAGTTAAGCAGCCTGCCGTCGGCCAGTATCTCGGCGCGCCAGACCCCTTACTTATTCCTCAGCAACTGCTCCCATTTCATAAAAATGACGCCTGCATTCGCTATGCTCTCTCCAGTCCAGAGCAGGTCTGCAAGGATCACTGAGTGCCAGTAAGGAAGACCATGTCAGCTGCAACGCATAACGTTAAAAAAGTCGCTGAGTATCGCCAGCGCATTCTTTCTCTGCTGTTGAACAACAAAGATCTGGTCGATGGCATTCTCGGCCGACCGGGGGATGAAAACGCCCTCAGCAAAAGCGAGCTGCTAAACCAGACTGCAGAAATCACCGGCCTGCTGGACGACATGCACGCCGCTGACCTGGCAGACCTGCTGGAAGCGCTGCCCCAGGACGAGCGCCTGGCACTGTGGCGGCTGGTGGGCAACGCCAAACGCGGTCAAGCGCTGGTGGAAGTCGCCGAACCCGTATGGGACAGCCTGATCGAAGAAATGAGCGACAAGGACCTGCTCAAAGCGATCAAGACGCTGGACGTCGATGAGCAGGCCTATTTGGCGCAATACCTGCCGCGTAACCTGATGGGCCGCCTGTTGACTTCGATGGAGCCGGAGCAGCGCGCGCAAGTCCGCGAGATGATCCACTACGGCAAGGACACCGTTGGCTGGATGATGGATTTTGAACTGATCACGGTGCGCCCCGACGTCACTATCGGTACCGTGCATCGCTTCCTGCGCCTGCGTAAAACCATCCCGGAGGCCACCGACAAACTCTTTGTCACCGATCGTAAAAATACCCTGCTGGGCGAACTGCCGCTCACCGCCGTGCTGCTCAATGATCCGGAGACCCTGGTCCAGACGGTCATGGACAGCGACCCCACCCGTTTTCAACCGGAAGACAAGGCCGAAGCGGCAGCCAGCGCATTCGAACGTTATGACCTGATCAGCGCCCCGGTGGTCGACGCCAAAGGCAAGCTGATGGGTCGGTTGACCATCGAGGAAATCGTCGACGTGGTCAATGAAGAAAGCGACAGCAACCTGCGCCGCATGGGGGGTTTGAGCCCGGAAGAAGACGTGTTTGCCCCGGTCAGCAAGGCGGTGAAAACCCGTTGGGCATGGCTGGCGATCAACCTGTGTACCGCGTTTATCGCCTCGCGCGTCATCGGCCTGTTCGAACACACCATTTCACAACTGGTGGCGCTGGCGGCATTAATGCCGATCGTGGCGGGGATTGGCGGCAACACCGGCAATCAGACCATCACCATGATCGTGCGTGCGCTGGCACTGCACCAGATTGAGGTCGGCAACATTTCCCGCCTGATGCTCAGGGAGCTGGGGGTGGCCATCATCAATGGCGTGGTGTGGGGCGGCATCATGGGCATAGTGACCTGGTTGCTGTACGGCGACTGGGCGATGGGTGGCGTCATGACGCTGGCGATGATCCTCAACCTGCTGGTGGCCGCGCTGATGGGGGTGGTGATCCCGATGACCATGATCAAATTGGGGCGCGATCCGGCGGTAGGTTCCAGCGTATTGATCACCGCACTGACCGATACCGGCGGCTTCTTTATCTTCCTCGGGTTGGCCACCTTGTTCCTGCTTTAAATCTCCTGAAGGCCGGCCCCGCGCCGGCTTTTGCGCTTGCTCACTAAAGCTGTCTGATTCAGTGGGTTTTATTGCCACGCTGTACTACCCTTTGCCAATAAACTTTCCATCTCATTCGCGTCATGACCTCGTTCAGTGACAGATGCCAGAGTTAAGGGTTGTCTATGGATATCAGCGCACCGAATCATCTCATCACGCGCCAGGGCGCCTTGTTGACGCACAGCCTGCTGGCGGCATTGACGGTATTTTTACTGGCATTGCTGTGCCTGACGCTGTCGAACGAATCCAGCCACTTTACCCCGCTGTGGTTCCCTACCGCCGCCATTATTGCCGTGCTGTTCCGCCACTCGCCGCGCCAGTGGGGGTTACCGCTGCTGGCATGCGGGATTGGCATCGTGACCGCCAGCGTCACGCTGTTCGGCTTTAGCTGGTTCCCGGTAAAACTGACCCTGATCAACCTGCTGGAAGCGGTGGTTTGCACCCTGCTGTTACGCCGCATGCTGCTGACGGACGATCCGCTGAACAGCCTGGCCAGTTGGCTTAAGTTCGTCGTCTGCGCGGTGATCTTCACCCCTTTGTTCAGTGCCCTGCTGGCCGCCTGGTGGGTTCCCGCCCCGGGACACACTTTCTGGCACCCCTTCAGCACCTGGTTTATTTCGGAGGCCATTGGCGTCCTGTCGCTGACGCCCATCGGGCTGGTGTATCGTCGCCGCATGCTGGATACGCTGAATCTGTATACCCTGCTGCTGACGTTGATAGTCGCGCTGACCTTCAGCTATCTGGCACTGAGCTACCTGCCCTTTCCGTTCACCTTCGTCATTCTGCCGCTGCTGTGGGCGGCAATCGCGCTGCCGCGGCTCGAAGCTTTCGTCATCTGCTTTTGCACCACGCTGATGATCACCGTGATGATTTCCGTCGGGTTGCTGCATTTTCATGCGCCCCTCGGTCCCTTCAGCGATATCGAGATTTACCTGCCTATCCTGTTGATTTTGATCCCGGCACATTCGATGGCCATGGTGATGCACGCCTTCCGGGTGGAGAAACAGCATATCGTCGAGAGTGAAACTCGCTTTCGTAATGCGTTGGAGTATTCGGCCATCGGCATGGCGCTGGTGTCGCCGCAGGGGAAATGGCTGCAGGTCAATCAGGCGTTGTGCAAACTGCTCGACTATACCCCGGAGGCTCTGCGACGCCTGACTTTCCAGGAAATCACCCACCCGGACGATCTGAACGCCGACCTGACGCAACTGCGCGATCTGCTCGACGGGCATATCAGCAGTTACACCCTGGAGAAACGCTACATCCGCAGCGACGGCGAACACGTCTGGGCGCTGCTGGCCGTATCTTTGGTGCGCGATGCCGAAGGGCTGCCGCTGTATTTTATTTCGCAGGTGGAAGACATCAGCGAGTTGAAACGCACCGCCGCAGAGAACCACCGACTGATGGAGCGCATTACGCTGGCGAATAAAGTGGGCGGCATCGGCGTTTGGGAATGGATGATGCACGGCGAAGAGCTCACCTGGGACAAACGTATGTTCGAGCTTTACGACGTCAGCCCGGAGCAAACGCCCACGCTGTCGCTGTGGCGCACGCTGTTGTTGACTGAAGATCGCGAGCGGACCGATCGTGAGATGAGCGTTCTTCTCAAACAGCCGGGGCCCTTTATCATGGAGTTCCGGCTGCTCACCCGCGAAGGAAAAGTGCGCCATATTCGCGGCCAGGGCAATGTCATTCTGGATCAACAGGGTACGCCGCTGCGCATGATCGGCACCAATATCGACATGACGGAGGTCCGTAATCTGACCGAAGCACTGCACGAGGAAAAAGAGCGCCTGCACATAACGCTCGATGCCATCGGCGAAGCCGTGATATCCACCGACGACGAAATGCACATTACCTTTATGAACCCGGTGGCCGAGCAGATGTGCGGCTGGCCACTCAGTCTGGCGATCGGCATGCCCGTCGCCGGCGTGGTACGCCTGACCAACGGGAAAGACGGCGAAGAGGTAGAAAACCCGATCCAGTGCTGCCTGCAGGAAAACCGAGCGCTGCCGGCAGACTATGCCCTGGTGCTGCATGGGCGCGACGGCCGCTGCTTCGATATTCAACAGTCGGTTTCACCGTTGAAAACGATCGACGGCAACGTGATGGGGGCGGTGATGGTGTTGCAGGATGTCACGGCCTCACGCGAACTGATGCAGAAGTTGAGTTACAGCGCGTCCCACGATGCCCTGACCACGCTGCCCAATCGCACCAGTTTTGAAAAACGCCTGAAGGCCGCTATCGCCAACGCCACTGAAAAACGGCTGCAGCACGCGCTGGTGTTCCTCGATCTCGACCGTTTCAAGGCGGTCAATGACAACGCCGGCCACGCCGCGGGCGACGCGCTGTTGAAAGATCTTTCCCTGTTGATGCGGCACCATCTGCGCAACAGCGACTGCCTGGCCCGGCTCGGCGGCGATGAGTTCGGGCTGATCCTGTTCGACTGCACGCGGGAACAGGCCCAGTCGCTGATGCAACAGCTGGTTAATCACATCAGCCAGCATCCGTTCTTTTGGGAAGGGAAGATTTACCACGTCGGCGCCAGTGCAGGCGTAACCCGTATTGATGCCTACGCCGGCAAGAGCAGCGAGCTGCTGGCGCAGGCCGATATTGCCTGTTATACCGCCAAGCATCGCGGACGCGGCCAGGTTTATCTCTATGAGGCGCGTCAAAAAATGATCCTGGAACGTCAGCATGAACTGCTGACGCGTCAGGAAGTGACGGACATCATCACCGATGGGCAATTATTGCTGCATGTCAGGGCGGTCGCACCGCCAAAAACGCCGCTGGCGGTCTGCTTCTATCAGTTGAAACTGCAGGTGAGGAGTCAGGACGGTCAGTCGCTGGCGAGCGACGATTTTATCTCCGCCGCCCGGCTATACGGCCTGACGCAAGAAATTGACCGCTGGATCATCGGGCAGATACTGACGCAGCGCGCCCCTGATATTGCCCGCAAGGGATTGTCCATCGCGCTGCCGCTGGCAACCGACAGCCTGCTGGACGCCAGCTTCCAGAAGGATCTGCTGGCAGCGCTGGACGCATCTTCCTTGCAACCAGGGGCATTGTTGCTGGCGGTCGATGACGCAGTGGTGCTGGAGCACGCCGACATTTGCAGGCCGTTCCTCCAGCAGTTGCAGCAACGGGGCTGCAAGCTGATCGTTAACGGTTTTGGCCACAGCCTCAACGCCTTTGACGAGCTGCATGGCCAAAAGATTGACTATATCCGCGTCGACGAACGCTTTATCACCAACGTGCATTGCAACCAGATGGACGAACTGATGGTTTCGATGCTCAACGGGGCGACGCATCGGGTGCAAGCTCAAACGCTGGCCGGCCCGGCACACCAACAGGTCACGCTGAACACCCTGCAGGCCATTGGCATCGATTTGTCGGACGGCGATGCCATCGCACTGGAACAGCCGCTGACCGAACTGCTCAGCGGCGGTTACTTTGGTATCCGCTAATCCGCATCGCCAAACATCAAAATGACATCCTTGCCTTTCGAGCTGCGGCATAACGCCGCAGCTCGCCCATCACGCATTTTTTGCTTAGCCCACCTGAGGTTAGTGGTATAACTAACAGGTCAAAGTTAATCGCTTGCATAACACCTCGATACGGAAATCAGCACGCGAATTAATTTTCTCCCGCTCTATACACCTAACTTGCTCAGGGATGAATGGCTATGAAAAACGAGTGGTTTGCCGCCAGAGAGCTGACCGGCATTGCAGGACTGCCCTCCTCGCCACAGGGGATCAACTTGAAGGCCCGCCGCGAAGGCTGGCTCAGCCGCCGGCGCAAAGGCGTACAAGGCAAAGCGGTGGAATACCACATCAACAGCCTGCCGATCGGCGCGCGCAGCTTGCTGATACTGCAAGAAGATCCTGCTGAATATCAGGTTGAACGCCAGGATCCGCTGGCGGTGTGGATTGAGTATTACCATCACCTGAGTGAAAGCGAGCGCGAGAAGGTACTGGCCTTTCTGATGCGAGAAGGAATAGACGGCCTGCTGACGCGCATTGCCGCCAAAGACTAGCCCGCAGCCGCTACCCGGCGCCCTCCATTGCCGGTGCCCAGCCATCGTTATGCCACAGATGCAGCGTGGCGTAGGAACGCCAGGGTCGCCAGCTTTCGGCATAGCGCTCAACCTGGCGTGGCGTCATGCCGGGAAAACGCTGTTTGATCAGATAATCCCCCGCCAGGAACACGTCCGGCCACGACCAGGCGCGCATGGCGATGTAGCTGGCGGTCCAACTGCCAATCCCCGGCAGCGCGGTCAGTGCCTTGATCCCCTGTTCAATATCCAGCACGTTCTCCAGTTGCAATCGCCCTTCGGTAACCGCCTGCGCAATGCCGATTAACGCCGCCGCTCGTTTCAGCTGCACCCCCAACGGGCGCAGCGCCTCAGGCTGTAGTCGCGCAATCTGTTCGGCAGTGGGAAAGACGTGGGTAATGCCGCCATAAGGCTGATCCAGCGGGGTGCCCCAGAGTTCAGCCATTCGTCCGGCAAAGGTCGCCGCCATTTTGACGCTGACCAACTGCCCGAGCACCGCGCGGGTCGCCTGTTCGAATGCATTGACGCAGCCAGGCAGCCGCAGCCCCGGCGCATCGGCAGCCAACGGCCCCAACGCCTGGGCGATTAGATCTGGCGCGGCATCGAGGTCAAACAGTTGGCGAGTGCGCCGCAGCACCTCCGTCGTCACCCGGCTCAGGGAAGGGGCAATTTCCACCCGCACCCGATTGCTCGCCGCTTCCGGCTGCACGCTGACCCAGCCACGATATTCAACGCCGCCCTGAGTGATGGCAATCGCCCGCAGGTACTGCTGCCCCTCAACCCTTTCCACACCGCTCACCGCACGGGTTTGCAAGAAACCCAGCATGCGCGGCCAGTCATACGGCGGCCGGTAGCCCAGGTGAAACACCAGCCCGCTGGCGACGGTACGTTCGTTTCGGCCAGTACTGCTGCGCAGCGCCGAGGGAATTAACCGGTAACGCGCCTTGAACAGTTCGTTAAAACGCCGCAGGCTGCCGAAACCGGCGGCAAAGGCCACCTCGCTCAGCGGCATATCGGTATCCGCCAACAGGCGCTTGGCCTGCAACAGCCGATGCGACTGGGCGTAATCAATCGGGGACGCACCAAACTGATCGGCAAAGATACGCCGCAGATGACGATCCGAAATGCCCAGCCGCGCCGCCAGTTGCTCGCAACTGTGCTCCGACAGGTACCCCTGCTCAATCAGCTGCACCGCCACCTGAGCATAGCGATTGCCTAGGTCGATCAATGCCAGCCCCGGCGCCAACTCCGGCCGGCACTTCAGGCAGGGCCGAAATCCCGCCAGCTCCGCCGCCGCCGCACTCGGGTAAAAAGTACAGTTTTCAATTTTTGGGGTACGGGCACTGCACACCGGGCGACAGTA
Source organism: Serratia liquefaciens (assembly GCF_027594825.1). Lineage (NCBI taxonomy): Bacteria > Pseudomonadati > Pseudomonadota > Gammaproteobacteria > Enterobacterales > Yersiniaceae > Serratia > Serratia liquefaciens. Next base: position 1,564,258 of record NZ_CP088930.1, read on the forward strand.
AATACCGGTCGACGAAACGCCGACGAAGAAGCGACCGTCAAATTTGCGATCGCGCGCACTCAGTGCCTCATACAACGCCTGCTGTTGGTTTTTCATGGCCACGCTCGGGGTCAGTTTTTTGTGCATTATGCGACTCGATGAGCACGCTGACGTGCGGGATTCGGACATTAAGTTAAGCATGCCGGTACGTTCGCCGCTAAATTTTTCGTCAGTTACGCGCTCTCAGATTGCCCGAGGGCCAAGTCTCGGGTAAAGTCGCCCCCCTTCATTGGCATGGGGATAGAGAAAAGACATGTTTATTGGATTCGATTACGGAACGGCCAACTGTTCCGTCGCAGTGATGCGAGATAACGGCCCTGAGCTGCTGACGTTGGAAAACAACGAACCCTACCTGCCGTCGATGCTGTGCGCCCCGACGCGCGAAGCCGTGAGCGAGTGTTTGCACCGCCACTGGCAGGTGCCGACCGCCAGCGAGGAAAACCAGCAGCTGCTGCGCCGGGCAATCAACTACAACCGCGAAGAAGACATTCCCGTCGGCAACGACAGCGTGCTGTTCGGCCTGCAGGCGCTGGCGCACTACGTTGAAGATCCGGAAGAAGTGTATTTTGTCCGCTCGCCGAAATCCTTCCTCGGTGCCAACGGCCTGAAGCCACAGCAGATCGCGCTGTTTGAAGATCTGGTGTGCGCCATGATGTTCCACATCAAGCGTCAGGCGGAAAACGTGCTGCAGGACAGCATCAGCCAGGCGGTCATTGGCCGTCCTATCAACTTCCAGGGTATCGGTGGCGAAGAGGCTAACCGTCAGGCGCAGGGCATTTTGCAACGCGCTGCGGAGCGCGCCGGCTTCAAGGACATTGAATTCCAGTTCGAGCCGGTCGCCGCAGGCCTGGATTTCGAAGCGACACTGAGCGAAGAGAAAACCGTGCTGGTGGTGGACATCGGCGGCGGGACGACCGACTGTTCGGTGCTGTTGATGGGCCCGCAGTGGCGTGACCGTGCCGATCGTCAGCAAAGCCTGCTGGGGCACAGCGGTTGCCGGGTCGGCGGTAACGACCTGGACATCATGCTGGCGTTCAAGCAGTTGATGCCGTTGTTCGGTATGGGCGGCGAAACCGAAAAAGGCATCGCCCTGCCTGCGCTGCCTTACTGGAACGCGGTCGCCACCAACGACGTCCCGGCACAGATCGACTTCTACAGCGCCGCCAATGGCCGCATGCTGCGCGATTTGATCCGCGATGCCGCCGAACCGGAAAAGGTTAAGCGCCTGCTGAAAGTGCACCAGCAGCGCCTGAGCTACCGCCTGGTGCGCGCGGCAGAGGAGAGCAAAATCGCCCTGTCGGCACAGCAAAACATCAGCGCTCCGCTGGCTTTCGTCCAGACTGACCTGGCGGAAAACATCAGCCAGGATCAGCTTGCCGAGGCCATCTCACAGCCGCTGCTGCGCATTCAGGAACAGGTCAGCGCCGCGCTGGCCAGCAGCCAGACGGCACCGCAGGTGATTTATCTCACCGGCGGCAGCGCACGTTCCCCGCTGTTGCGCGCCGCGCTGCAACAGCAGTTGCCGGGCATTCCTATCGTCGGCGGCAACGACTTCGGCTCGGTCACCGCCGGACTGGCTCGCTGGGCGCAGACGCTGTTCCGTTAAGGGCCCAAGAGCGTGGCATATCAATGCCGCGCTCTGCCGCCAAGCCATCCGTTGCAAAAACAGGTACTGTATCGGTTGGGACAACAATCATGGCGGGAGCAACAATGCTGATCGTTTTTTCCGGGCTGCCCGGCAGCGGTAAAACTACGCTGGCACGGGCGTTGGCCAGCGCATTGCCGGCAATGTATCTTCGAATCGATACCCTTGAGCAAGCCATCCGCAACAGCGGTTCCCTGGCCGGTGACGTCGGCCCAGCCGGCTATTTTGCCGCTTATGGCGTGGCCGAGGACAACCTGCGTCTGGGCCATACTCTGATTGCCGATTCGGTCAACCCGCTGCAGGTCACCCGTGACGCCTGGCGTAAGGTGGCGCAAAGGGCCGGAGCAGCCTGCTTCGAGATTGAGGTGGTTTGCTCCGACAGTAGCGAACACCGTCAACGGGTTGAAACCCGCGCCGGTGACGTTACCGGGCTGCGGCTTCCCAACTGGCGCGATGTCACAACTCACGATTACACGCCCTGGAAGGAGCCGGTGGCCCGTATCGATACCGCGCACCGGCCAGTAGAAAGTTGCCTGACACAGTTGCTGACGTTGATTAACACCGCCCGCAGCTGACGCTCGTCACCAGGCGCTGGCCTCGTTCAGGCTACGGATATCCTCGGCATCCAGCCGCAGCCGGGTAGCGCTGATCAGCTCATCCAACTGTTTTAGCGACGTGGCGCTGACGATCGGCGCGGTGATGTCCGGCCGCGCGATCAGCCAGGCCAGTGAGACTTGCGTTGGCGAGGTGTGGTGTTTTTCCGCCACCCGATCCAGCGCCGCCAAAATTTTGAAACCGCGTGGATTAAGGTATCGCTCAACGATGGTGTCGCCACGTTGGCTCTTGCCGATATCTTTTTCGCTGCGGTATTTGCCGGTCAGGAAACCGCTGGCCAGCGAGAAGAAGTTAATCACGCCCAATCCATGGCGCTGCACTACCGGCGCCAGGCTACGTTCATACTCCTCACGCGCATAAAGATTGTATTCCGGTTGCAGGGTCTCATAGCGCGCCAACCCATTCTGCTCACTGACTTTCAACGCCTCCTCCAGACGATCGGCCTGATAGTTGGAAGCGCCTATCGCCCGCACCTTGCCGGCCTTGATCAACCCATCAAACGCCACCAGGGTTTCCGCCAACGGCGTGTCCCGGTCATCATCGTGTGACTGATAAAGGTCGATATAGTCGGTCTGCAAACGACGCAGGGAATCCTCTACCGCCTGTTGGATATAGCGTGGCGACAGCCCCTGCTTACCCTCGCCCATCGGCTTGCCGACTTTGGTTGCGATGATCACCTGGTCACGCTTGCCGCTCTTTTTCAGCCACTGGCCGATCGTGGTTTCCGATTCGCCACCCTGATTGCCCGGCACCCAGCTCGAGTACACGTCGGCGGTATCGATAAAGTTGAGCTGATTTTCCACCAGCGCATCCAACAGGCTGAATGAAGTTTCGCGATCTGCCGTCCAGCCAAACACGTTGCCGCCGAAGGTTAATGCCGGCACTTTGATGCCCGAACGGCCCAGTTCTTTATGACTCATTGCATGCTCCATGGGGTTGATGATTCGCAGGTTAATTATTAGCGCGAAAGCAGGAAATCCGCTAAAACGCATTCGCTATAAGCCGGATGGCAACGCTTATAAACATAGCAGGATTAAATCTACAACTTATTCGGACAATGCTGACGGTTCCTCCATATTTCCTTCATTTTTATGCCGTCTTTCCTCGCTAAACTAGTATTCTGTAAGGAGTGTAACTTTTTTGGCAATGAGTGCCCGCACGCCTGCCTTTTGGAGAGATTTTCGCCACCATGAATGCAAAAAACCCACGTCGTTCACTGTTACTGCGCCTGTTGGTGGTGGTTATTGTGGCTATTGCCGCCGTGCTGATCTGGCGTCACTTCAGCACTCCGCAATCTGCCGACAATGCCGCACCGGGTGCGCGTCACGCCGCCGGGGGAAAAGCAGCCGCAGGCGGGGGACGACGGGGAGCCCCGATGTCACCGGTACAGGCGGCAACCGCCACGCAGCAGACGGTGCCGCGCTATCTTTCCGGGCTGGGCACCGCCACCGCGGCCAACACCGTGACCGTCACCAGCCGGGTCGATGGCCAACTGATGGCGATCCACTTTACCGAAGGGCAGCAGGTCAAGGCCGGCGACCTGCTGGTTGAAATCGATCCGCGTCCGTTCGAGGTGCAGCTGGCTCAGGCACAGGGCCAACTGGCCAAAGATCAGGCCACCCTCGCCAACGCCCGGCGCGATCTGGCGCGTTATCAGCAATTGGCCAAAACCAATCTGGTCTCGCGACAAGATCTGGACACCCAGCTGTCGCTGGTGCAACAGACCGAAGGCGCGATCAAAGCCGATCAGGGCTCCGTCGACAGCGCCAAGCTGCAAATCACCTACAGCCGCATCACCGCTCCGATTGACGGTCGTGTCGGTCTGAAGCTGGTGGACGTCGGTAATTACATCAGCAGCGGCAGCACCACCGGCATTGTGGTGATCACCCAGACGCACCCTATCGATGTGGTATTTACCTTGCCCGAGGGCAATATCAGCGATTTGATCAAAGCGCAAAAAGCCGGCCCGGTCAGCGTCGAGGCCTGGGATCGCACCAACCAAAACCTGCTGGCAACCGGTTCGCTGTTGAGTCTGGATAACCAAATCGACACCACCACCGGCACCATCAAACTGAAAGCGCGCTTCACCAACGAGGACGACGCGCTGTTCCCCAACCAATTTGTCAATGCTCGCCTGAAGGTCGCGACGCTGCTGGATGCGATCGTCATTCCGACAGCCGCCTTGCAGATGGGCAACGAAGGCAACTTCGTCTGGACCCTGAGCGAAGATAACAAGGTCAGTAAACACCTGGTGACCACCGGCGTACAGGACAGCCAAAAAGTGGTGATCAACGCCGGCCTCAACGTCGGCGATCGGGTAGTGACCGACGGCATAGATCGCCTGACCGAAGGCATGCAGGTTGAAGTTGTCACGCCGCAGGCTACCCCGGCCGCAACCCGGCCTGCCCACTCACCGCGCGTTCAAGGGAAATCCTGATGCAGGTGATGCCACCTAACGCCGGCGGCGGCCCATCCCGCCTGTTTATTCTGCGTCCGGTTGCCACCACGCTGTTGATGCTGGCGATCCTGCTGGCGGGGATTATCGGTTATCGCGCGCTGCCGGTGTCCGCCCTGCCGGAAGTCGACTATCCGACCATTCAGGTGGTCACGCTGTATCCCGGCGCCAGCCCGGACGTGGTCACCTCGGCGATCACCGCCCCGCTGGAGCGCCAGTTTGGCCAGATGTCCGGCCTTAAGCAGATGGCGTCGCAAAGCTCCGGTGGCGCCTCGGTCGTCACCTTGCAATTCCAGCTTGAGTTGCCGCTCGACGTCGCCGAACAGGAAGTGCAGGCGGCGATCAACTCCGCCACTAACCTGTTGCCGAACGATCTGCCCTACCCGCCGATTTACAGCAAGGTTAACCCGGCCGATCCCCCGATCCTGACGCTGGCCGTGACCTCCAGCGCCATGCCGATGACCCAGGTGGAAGACATCGTGGAAACCCGTGTCGCGCAGAAAATATCTCAGGTCACCGGCGTCGGACTGGTGACGATTTCCGGCGGCCAGCGGCCGGCGGTACGCGTGAAGCTTAATGCTGCGGCCGTTGCCGCCTACGGTCTGGACAGCGAAACCATCCGCACCGCCATCAGCAACGCCAACGTTAACTCTGCCAAGGGGAGCCTGGACGGCCCAACGCGTTCGGTCACCCTTTCGGCCAACGACCAGATGAAATCAGCCGACGACTACCGCCAGCTGATTGTAGCCTACCAGAACGGCGCCGCGATTCGTTTGCAGGATGTCGCCACCATCGAACAAGGTGCGGAAAATACCCGGCTGGCGGCCTGGGCCAATAAGCAGCCGGCCATCGTGCTCAATATTCAGCGTCAGCCAGGGGTGAACGTCATCACCACCGCCGACAGCATCCGCGAGATGCTGCCCCAGTTGATCAAAAGCCTGCCGAAGTCAGTCGACGTCAAGGTGTTGACCGACCGCACTACCACCATTCGCGCCTCGGTCAGCGACGTGCAGTTCGAGTTGCTGCTGGCGGTCGCGCTGGTGGTGATGGTGATTTACGTTTTCCTGCGTAACGTACCGGCCACCGTGATCCCCAGCGTCGCCGTACCGCTGTCGTTGATCGGCACCTTCGCCGCCATGTACTTTTTGGACTTTTCGATCAACAACCTGACGCTGATGGCCTTGACCATCGCCACCGGCTTCGTGGTCGACGACGCCATCGTGGTGATCGAGAACATTTCGCGCTACATCGAAAAGGGCGAGAAACCGCTCGATGCCGCATTAAAAGGCGCCGGTGAAATCGGCTTCACCATTATTTCACTGACCTTCTCGCTGGTGGCCGTACTGATCCCGCTGCTGTTTATGGGTGATATTGTCGGCAGGCTGTTCCGTGAGTTTGCCGTAACGCTGGCGGTAGCCATCTTGATTTCCGCGGTGGTTTCGCTGACGCTGACGCCGATGATGTGCGCGCGCATGCTTAGCCATGAATCCCTGCGCAAGCAGAACCGTTTTTCCGCCGCTTCCGAACGCTTCTTTGACCGGGTCATCGCCCGCTACGGCAAATGGCTGAAAACCGTGCTGAATCATCCCTGGTTGACGCTAGGCGTGGCGTTCAGCACGCTGGTGCTCACCGTCCTGCTTTACCTGCTGATCCCGAAAGGGTTCTTCCCGGTACAGGACAACGGCATTATTCAGGGCACGCTGGAGGCGCCACAGTCGGTGTCGTTCAGTAATATGGCCGAGCGCCAACAGCAGGTAGCGGCAGAAATCCTCAAGGATCCGGCGGTGGAGAGCCTGACGTCGTTTGTTGGCGTCGATGGCAACAACGCCACGCTCAACAGCGGTCGTCTGCAGATCAACCTCAAACCCTTGAGCGAACGCAGCGACCGTATTCCGGCCATCATCACTCGTCTGCAGCAGCAGAGCGCGCAGTTCCCCGGCGTGAAACTGTATCTGCAACCGGTGCAGGATCTGACCATCGACACCCAGGTCAGCCGCACCCAGTACCAGTTTACCCTGCAGGCCATGTCGCTGGACGAGCTCAGCCTGTGGGTACCGCAGCTGATGGCGGAATTGAAACAGGCACCGCAGTTGGCGGACGTCACCAGTAACTGGCAGGATCAGGGACTGGTGGCCTACGTGAACGTCGATCGCGATTCGGCTTCTCGCCTCGGCATCAGCATGAGTGACGTGGATAACGCCCTGTACAACGCTTTCGGCCAGCGGTTGATCTCCACCATTTACACTCAGGCCAATCAGTACCGCGTGGTGCTGGAACATGACGTCAGCACCACACCGGGCCTGGCGGCGTTAAGTGAGATCCGCCTGACCAGCAGCAACGGCACCATCGTGCCGCTGAACACCATTGCCAAAATCGAAGAGCGCTTCGGGCCGCTGTCGGTGAACCATCTCGATCAATTCCCGGCGGCCACCATCTCCTTTAACGTGGCCGGCAATTATTCACTCGGGGAAGCGGTTGACGCCATCACCCTGGCGGAAAAAAATCTCGATATGCCCAAAGACATCACCACCCAGTTCCAGGGCGCAACGTTGGCGTTCCAGGCGGCGCTGGGCGGCACCCTGTGGCTGATCCTGGCGGCGGTGGTGGCGATGTATATCGTGCTCGGCGTGCTGTATGAAAGCTTTATTCACCCGGTCACCATTCTTTCTACCCTGCCCACCGCCGGGGTCGGTGCCTTGCTGGCGCTGATGATGGCCGGCAGCGAGCTGGACGTGATCGCCATTATCGGCATCATTTTGCTGATCGGCATCGTGAAGAAAAACGCCATCATGATGATCGACTTCGCGCTGGCCGCAGAACGTGAGCAGGGGATGTCACCGTACGATGCCATTTATCAGGCCTGCCTGCTGCGCTTTCGACCGATACTGATGACCACGCTGGCCGCGTTGCTGGGCGCGCTGCCGCTGATGCTCAGCACCGGTGTCGGCGCGGAGCTGCGACACCCGCTTGGGGTTTGCATGGTTGGCGGGCTGGTCATGAGCCAGATCCTGACGCTGTTCACCACTCCGGTGATCTACCTGCTGTTTGACAAGCTGGCGCGTAATACTCGCCGTCAGCCGGATATGCAGGAGCTGCCGTGAAATTCTTCGCCCTGTTCATCTACCGGCCGGTGGCCACCACGCTGCTGACCCTGGCGATTGCCATCAGCGGCGTGATAGGGTTTAGCCTGCTGCCGGTTTCGCCGCTGCCGCAGGTCGACTACCCGGTGATTTCGATCAGCGCTTCGTTGCCGGGTGCCGATCCGGAAACCATGGCCTCGTCGGTGGCGACGCCGCTGGAACGCGCTTTGGGCCGAATAGCCGGGGTCAATGAAATGACCTCGATGAGCTCACTGGGCAGCACGCGCGTCATTTTGCAGTTCGACCTAGATCGTGATATCAACGGCGCCGCCCGTGACGTGCAGGCGGCGATCAACGCGGCGCAAAGCCTGTTGCCCACCGGCATGCCGAACCGCCCGAGCTACCGTAAGGTCAACCCGTCCGACGCGCCAATTATGATCCTGACGCTGACCTCCGACACCTACAGCCAGGGCCAGCTTTACGACTTCGCTTCGACTCAGCTGGCGCAAAAAATCGCCCAGACCGAAGGGGTGGGTGACGTCTCGGTCGGCGGCAGCTCCCTGCCTGCGGTGCGGGTCGAACTCAACCCAAGCGCGCTGTTCAATCAGGGGATCTCGCTCGATGCGGTGCGCCAGACCATCAGTAACGCCAACGTGCGCAGGCCGCAGGGCGCGGTAGACAATCAGCAACAGCGCTGGCAGATCCAGGCCAACGATGAATTGAAAACTGCCGAAGCTTATCGCCCACTGATTATCCACTACAACAACGGCTCGGCGGTGCGCCTGAGCGACGTGGCCGAGGTCAAAGACTCGGTCCAGGACGTACGCAACGCCGGGATGACCGACGCCAAGCCGGCGATTATTCTGGCCATCAGCCGGGCGCCGGACGCCAATATCATTGAAACCGTCGATCGCATTCGCACCGAATTGCCCGCCTTGCAGGACAACATCCCGGCGTCGATCCAATTGAATATCGCGCAAGACCGTTCGCCAACCATCCGCGCCTCGCTGGCGGAAGTGGAACAGTCGCTGGTGATCGCCATCGGACTGGTGATCCTGGTGGTGTTCATCTTCCTGCGGTCCGGCCGCGCAACGTTGATCCCGGCGGTGGCAGTACCGGTATCGTTAATAGGTTCCTTTGCCGCGATGTACCTGTGTGGTTTCAGCCTGAATAACCTGTCGCTGATGGCGCTGACCATTGCCACCGGCTTTGTGGTCGATGACGCCATCGTGGTGCTGGAAAATATTTCGCGCCACGTCGAAGCCGGCATGAAACCGCTCAACGCCGCGTTGCAGGGGGTGCGGGAGGTCGGTTTTACCGTGCTTTCGATGAGCGTGTCGCTGGTGGCGGTATTTATCCCGTTGCTGCTGATGGAAGGCTTGCCCGGCCGGCTGTTCCGCGAGTTTGCAGTTACCCTTTCGGTCTCTATCGGGCTGTCGTTGATCATCTCCCTGACGCTGACGCCGATGATGTGCGCTTATCTGTTGCGCCACCAGCCGGCGCGTGCGCAGCGGCGCATTCGCGGCTTCGGTAAAATGCTGCTGGCGCTGCAAAAAGGTTATGGGCGCTCACTGAGTTGGGTGCTCGGCCATTCGCGCTGGGTGCTGGCCCTCTTTCTCGCCACCATCGCGCTCAATGTCTGGCTGTATATCAGCATTCCGAAAACCTTCTTCCCGGAACAGGATACCGGTCGCCTGATGGGCTTTATCCAGGCCGATCAGAGCATCTCTTTCCAGGCCATGCGCGGTAAGCTGGAGGATTTCATGAAGATCGTGCGTGAAGATCCGGATGTGGAAAACGTCACCGGTTTCACCGGCGGCTCGCGCACCAACAGCGGCTCGATGTTTATCTCGTTAAAACCGCTGTCGGTTCGCAGCGATGACGCACAGAAAGTGATCGCCCGACTGCGTGCCCGCCTCGCGAAAGAACCGGGTGCCAGCCTGTTCCTGATGGCAGTGCAGGATATCCGCGTCGGTGGCCGACAGGCGAACGCCAGTTACCAATACACGCTGTTGGCGGACGACCTTGCCGCATTGCGCGAATGGGAACCGAAGATCCGCATCGCACTGGCCGCCCTGCCGGAGCTGGCAGACGTCAACTCCGATCAGCAAGACAAAGGCTCGGAAATGGACCTGGTTTACGATCGCGAGACCATGTCCCGGCTGGGCATTTCGGTTTCCGATGCCAACAACCTGCTCAATAACGCCTTTGGCCAGCGTCAGATTTCGACCATCTATCAACCGCTCAATCAGTACAAAGTGGTGATGGAAGTTGCACCGCCTTACACCCAGGACGTCAGCTCACTGGACAAAATGTTTGTGATCAACAAAGACGGCAAGGCAATCCCGCTCTCCTACTTTGCCAGTTGGCGACCCGCCAATGCACCGCTGTCGGTCAATCATCAGGGCCTGTCGGCCGCGTCGACCATCTCGTTTAACCTGCCGGATGGCGGCAGCCTGTCGGACGCTACCGCCGCCGTGGATCGAACCATGACGGCGCTCGGCGTGCCTGCTACCGTGCGTGGCGCTTTTGCCGGTACCGCCCAGGTGTTCCAGGAAACGCTGAAATCTCAGTTGCTGCTGATCGCCGCCGCCATCGCCACGGTGTATATCGTGCTGGGCATTCTTTATGAAAGTTACATTCATCCGCTGACTATTCTGTCCACCCTGCCCTCCGCCGGCGTGGGTGCCCTGCTGGCGCTGGAGCTGTTCGGCGCGCCGTTCAGCCTGATTGCGCTGATAGGCATTATGCTGCTGATCGGTATCGTGAAAAAGAACGCCATCATGATGGTCGACTTTGCCCTCGATGCGCAGCGTAACGGCGGTATCAGCGCGCATGACGCCATCTTCCAGGCGTGCCTGCTGCGCTTTAGGCCGATCATGATGACCACCCTGGCGGCGCTGTTCGGTGCACTGCCGCTGGTGTTGACCCACGGCGACGGCGCCGAGCTGCGCCAGCCGCTTGGCATCACCATCGCCGGTGGCCTGATCGTCAGCCAACTGTTGACGCTGTACACCACCCCGGTGGTGTACCTGTATTTTGACCGGCTGCAGATGAAATTCCGTCGCGGCAAGAAACTGGATCCATTGCCCCAATAATGGCCACCCGATGCTGATAAAACACACCGCCTCCGTACAATGGCAACTTTGGATCGTGGCGTTTGGCTTCTTTATGCAGACGCTCGACACCACTATCGTCAACACCGCCCTGCCGTCGATGGCCGTCAGCCTGGGGGAGAACCCGCTGCGCATGCAGTCGGTGATTGTCTCCTATGTGCTGACGGTAGCGGTAATGCTGCCTGCCAGCGGCTGGCTGGCGGATCGATTTGGGGTGCAGCGGGTGTTCTTCAGCGCCATCGTGTTGTTTACCCTGGGTTCTATCCTGTGTGCCCGCTCTGAGACCCTGAACGAGCTGATCGCCTCACGCGTGATCCAGGGCATCGGCGGCGCCATGATGGTGCCCGTCGGTCGCCTGACGGTGATGAAAATCGTCCCGCGCGAGCAGTATATGGCCGCGATGACTTTCGTCACCCTGCCCGGCCAAATCGGCCCGCTAATGGGGCCGGCGTTGGGCGGTTTTCTGGTGCAGTACGCCAGTTGGCACTGGATTTTCCTGATCAATATCCCGGTGGGGATCGCCGGGGCCATCGCCACTTTGCTGCTGATGCCCAATTACCGCATGCAAACCCGTCGCTTCGACATCAGCGGCTTTATCATGCTGGCAATCGGCATGGCGACGCTGACGCTGGCGCTCGACGGCCACAAAGGGATGGGGCTTTCATCCCCCGCTATCGTTGCCCTGGTGGTTGCAGGCGTAGCGGCGCTGGCGGGCTACTGGTGGCATGCGCACGGAAATAGCCGCGCGTTGTTCTCACTGCGGTTGTTTAAAACCCCAACCTACAAGGTGGGGTTGACGGCCAGCCTGCTGGGCCGTATCGGCAGCGGCATGTTGCCCTTTATGACACCGCTGTTTATGCAGGTCGGCATGGGCTTCTCCCCGTTTCACGCCGGGTTGATGATGATCCCGATGATTATCGGCAGTATGGGAATGAAACGCATTGTGGTGCGAGTGGTTAACCGCTTCGGTTACCGTAACGTGCTGGTTGCCGCCACGCTGATGCTGGCGTTGATCAGCCTGAGTTTCCCACTGGTGGCTATGCTGGGCTGGATCTGGCTGCTGCCGGTAGTGCTGTTCTTCCAGGGCATGGTCAACTCACTGCGCTTCTCGGCCATGAACACCCTGACGCTGAAAGATCTGCCGGATCGGCTGGCCAGCAGCGGCAACAGCCTGCTGTCGATGGTCATGCAATTGTCGATGAGCCTCGGCGTCAGCATCGCCGGTATTCTTATCGGCAGCTTTGCCCATCACCAGGTAGTCACCGACAGCCCGGCCATCCACAGCGCATTTATTTACAGCTACTGTTGCATGGCGTTAATCATCGCCCTGCCCGCGCTGGCCTTCGCCCGCGTTCCTGCCGGTACCGCCCCCAACCGTACGCTGACCAAAGAGCCGGGGACCGGCTCCACGAGGTTGCAATAATGAAAATAGGCATCACCGGCAAGCTGTTCATGGCCATCTTCGCCACCTGCATGCTGGTGCTCATTACCATGCATTGGGGCGTGCGCGTCAGCTTCGAGCGTGGTTTTATCGACTACATCAAAAACAGCAACGAGCAGCGCATCAATATGCTGAGCGAAGCATTGGAAGAACAGTACAGTCGCCACGGTAACTGGGTTTTTCTGCGTAATAACGATCAGGTGATTTACCAGATCATGCGCTCGTTCGAACAAAACAGCGACAGCAGCCACAATTTGCCGCCCAAAGGCTGGCGCACCCAGTTTTGGGTGGTGGACAGCCAGTACAACCGGCTGGTGGGGCACTCCGGCCCAGTACCGAAGGAAGGCCCGCGTCATCCGATCCGCTACAACAATGAAATCGTCGGCTGGGTAATTACGACGCCAATAGAAAGGCTAACACGTAATACCGACATCAGTTTCGATCAGCAGCAAAGACGCACCAGTTGGATGATTGTCGCCCTTTCCACCCTGCTGGCAGCGGCGGTCACCTGGCTGATGTCGCGCGGGTTGCTGGCGCCGGTCAAACGGCTGGTGGCCGGTACCCATCGCCTGGCCGCAGGGGATTTCAGCACCCGCGTAGCCGTCAGCAGCCAGGATGAACTGGGCCGGCTGGCGCAGGACTTCAACCAGCTCGCCACCTCATTGGAAAAAAACGAGCAGATGCGGCGCGCCGTGATGGCCGACGTCTCGCACGAGTTGCGTACCCCGCTGGCGGTGCTGCGCGGTGAGCTGGAGGCGCTGCAGGACGGCGTACGTCAACCTACGGCGGCCTCGTTGGGATCCTTGCAGGCCGAAGTCTCCACCCTGACCAAACTGGTGGACGATCTGCATCAACTGTCATTATCCGACCTCGGTGCGCTCGCCTACCGTAAATCGCAGGTGGATTGCGTGCATTTACTGCAAATCGCGGTAGCCAGCTTCCGCGAGCGCTTTCACGCCAAAGGGTTGGAGATCGAGACCCAACTGCCAGAACAGGCACTGCTGTTTGGCGATCCGGACAGGCTTAACCAATTATTCAACAACCTGCTGGAAAACAGCCTGCGTTACACCGACGCCGGCGGCAAACTGGAGATCGGCGCCCAGACGCAGCCAGGCCGCCTGCTGATTTACTGGCAGGACAGCGCGCCGGGCGTCAATGACGATCAGCTGGCGCGCATTTTCGAACGTTTTTACCGTACCGAAGGTTCGCGTAACCGCGCCAGTGGCGGCTCCGGTCTGGGGTTGTCGATCTGTCAAAACATAGTGGAAGCACACAACGGGACGATCTACGCCCAGCACTCGCCTTTGGGCGGCGTGCGGATTACAGTAGAATTCGCCACCCCGGTAATGAATAAGGCGTCATGATGGAAACCCAGAATCAACCGTTGCAAATTATGATTGTTGAAGATGAGCCCAAGCTCGGCCAGCTGCTGGTGGACTACCTGCAGGCGGCGGGATATGCCACGCGCTGGCTGACCAACGGCAGCGAGGTGGTCCCGGCGGTGCATGAGCATTCACCGGCGCTGATTCTGTTAGATCTGATGCTGCCGGGCAGCGATGGGTTAACGGTATGCCGAGAACTGCGCCGCTTCACCGATATTCCGGTGGTGATGGTGACGGCAAAAATTGAAGAGATCGACCGCCTGCTGGGGCTGGAGATCGGTGCAGACGATTATATCTGCAAACCTTACAGCCCGCGTGAAGTGGTTGCGCGCGTAAAAACCATTCTGCGCCGCTGCTATCGCCCATTGGACAATATGCAGGAAGAAACGCAGCTTCACATTGATGAACCACGTTTTCAGGCCAGCTATCAGGGGCAGATGCTGGATCTCACTCCGGCAGAGTTCCGCCTGTTGAAAACCCTGGCCAGCCAGCCGGGCAACGTGTTCTCGCGCGAGCAGCTGCTGAATAATCTGTATGACGACTACCGGGTGGTGACCGATCGCACCATCGACAGCCACATCAAAAACCTGCGGCGCAAGCTGGAGCTGATCGACGGCGAGAAATCCTTTATCCGCTCCGTGTACGGCGTCGGTTACCGCTGGGAGTCCGAACCTTGCCGCCTGGTGAACGGGCTTTAGCCGGCCCTAGGTCCAGTCTTCTACCGTCAGGCCCGGCACCATGGCAAACGCCCGGTCGTTAGTCACTATTGTCGCTCCGCGGCTCTGCGCGTGGGCGGCAATAAGCTGATCCAGGGCCCCCATCACCCGCCCCTTTTTCACCATTTCCGCCCGCAGCGTGCCATAGCAATGTGCGGCTTCGCTGTCCCAGGCATATACCGTCACGGAATCAAGAAATGCCGCGACCGTCGCTTTCAGCGTAAGGTTCTGCCGTTTGGCCACGCCATAAAGCAGTTCCGCCTGCGTAATGCTGGAAATGCATACCGCAGAAGGCGGGACTTTTTCCATTCGGCTCAGCAAGCGGGGATGCCGACGGAACAGTTGGCTGACCGTATTGGTGTCAAACATATACATGCTTACTCTTCCCCGGCGAACGGATCGCGGGTAACACTCCCCTGCTGACGTTCATCAGCCGCCAGAAAGTCCTGCGGGACCTGCGTTTTTTCGATCATTTGCAGCAACGGAGCCCAACTGTCAGGTTTGGCCGGATATTTAGATAAAATCACGTTCCCCTCCCGATCGCGGCGGATATACACACGATCTGTATCAAATTCGAATTCCACGGGTAACCTCACCGCCTGATTTCTGCCGTTTTTAAACAGTTTCGCGACCCTTTCCATTTCCATCTCCCCTTACAGGCATAGGCCTAAGCATATGCCTGTTAAGCGTCGATGCCAAGATGCAGCGCTTATTTTTTGACCGCAATGATGCAGCGGCCTCACCTTAGCCCTCCCTGGTTGCGGTTGAAATACTGCGCGCTCGAAAATGCGGCGGGCTGCGCAAACTTTCAGCAGACAATCCCCCATTAGCTTCCCGTGCTACAGCAGTATCCGCTGCACAAAACTCCCTGTCAGCGCAAAAAAATGGCGTTTTTTTTGCGCTACCCTTCTCAAGTCCGGTTTATTAGCCGCTCAATTTCAAGCCATTGGCTACACTTACATCACTAATCGGAACCCACAGGAGAGGAACCATGGCAATCGGTCACTATGAGCTGAAAAAAGCAAAGAATGGGCAATACCACTTCAACCTGAAAGCCAGCAATGGCGAAATCATTCTGGCCAGCGAGATGTACGCCAGCAAGGCCTCGGCGGAGAATGGCATTGCCTCGGTGCAAACCAATTCCCCCCACGAAGCACAATATGAACTGAAGCACAGCACCAGCAATCAGCCTTATTTCGTGCTGAAAGCCAAGAATCATCAGGTGATCGGCGTCAGTGAGATGTACAGCTCTGAAACTGCGGCAAAGAATGGTATTCAGTCGGTGATCAAAAACGGTCCGTCCACCGACGTACGCGATCTGAGCGCTTAATGCATCTGTAAAGCGCGCGATGCCCGCCATCGCGCGTTTTTCTTATGACCAGGATCAATCTCCCTGTAATAAATCCGGTTACCTGCTGATTTCTCTTCGCGCTGCCGCTACAATTCCCCGCTTTTACTGCGCCATTTGGTGGTGCGGTACTGACCTGAAATCAGACCGAGACTCATTATGTTTACACCGGAACTCCTTTCCCCAGCCGGCACGCTGAAAAATATGCGTTACGCCTTTGCCTATGGCGCCGACGCGGTTTATGCAGGCCAGCCGCGTTACAGCCTGCGGGTGCGTAACAATGAATTCAATCACGAGAATCTGGCACAGGGGATTAACGAAGCCCATGCGCTGGGAAAACGCTTCTACGTGGTAGTGAATATCGCCCCGCACAACGCCAAGCTGAAAACCTTCCTGCGCGATCTTAAACCCGTGATCGACATGGGCCCGGACGCGCTGATCATGTCCGATCCCGGCCTGATCATGATGGTACGTGAAGCCTTCCCGCAGATGGATATCCACCTGTCGGTGCAGGCAAACGCGGTGAACTGGGCGACGGTGAAATTCTGGCAGCAAATGGGCCTGATGCGGGTGATCCTGTCGCGTGAACTGTCACTGGATGAGATCGCCGAAATCCGTACTCAGGTGCCGGAGATGGAGCTGGAAATCTTCGTCCACGGTGCACTGTGCATGGCCTACTCCGGCCGCTGCCTGCTGTCCGGGTATATCAACAAACGCGACCCTAATCAGGGCACCTGCACCAACGCCTGCCGCTGGCAGTACAAAGCGGAAGAAGGCAAGGAAGACGAGACCGGCAACATCGTGCATATGCATGAACCGATCCCGGTGCAGACCGTCGAGCCGACGCTGGGCATCGGGGCCCCCACCGACAAGGTGTTCATGCTGTCCGAAGCGCAGAAGCCCGGTGAATACATGAGCGCCTTCGAGGATGAACACGGCACTTACATCATGAATTCGAAAGATTTGCGCGCCATCCAGCACGTGGAACGCCTGACGCAGCTTGGTGTGCATTCGCTGAAGATTGAAGGCCGCACCAAATCCTTCTACTACTGCGCACGTACCGCACAGGTCTACCGTCGCGCCATCGACGACGCCGTCGCCGGCAAGCCGTTCGATCCCACTCTGTTGACCACGCTCGAAGGCCTGGCGCACCGGGGTTACACCGAAGGCTTCCTGCGTCGTCACGTACATGAAGCACAGCAAAACTACGAATACGGCTCCTCGCTGTCTGAGCGCCAACAGTTTGTCGGCGAATTCACCGGCGTACGGCGTGACGGCTGGGCTGAAGTGGACGTGAAAAACAAATTTCTGCTCGGTGACAGCGTAGAAATGATGACCCCAGGCGGTAACGTCTTGTTTACCCTGGAGAGCATGCAAAATAAGAAAGGCGAAGCGATCGACGTGGCGCCGGGTAACGGCCATATCGTTTATTTGCCGATCCCGCAAGATATCGATCTCAATTACGCGTTGCTGATCCGAAATTTGCCGGATATCAATACTCCTGCGGCGTAAATGCAGGGGGTGATCCTTTAATGGCATTTTTAGCAAATATTAGAATTGGATCACATCAATTACTGCGCAGCTTGGTTAACATCAGGCTGCTTAAAACTAAGAACGAAAAAGATTTGCATAGCAATACTAGGAACCACCTCCTTAGCCAGTCCAATCTCCCTTGGACTGGCTTTTTCTTGGATATCAAAAAATAATCCTATCTAATATATCCATTAGCTTTCAATTCACTGACTTGCTTATTTTTCATTACGCCCTCTTGTCATAGCGATATAAAAACAAAGCTACAACGATTAATTAATGCATTAACAAAAATCGCTAACTTTCCCACGGATATATCTTAATTTAAGTCAATCCTGCAGAAATAAACTCTGCCAGGTCAGGATAGAACAGAATTAACTGAATATTCTGATGGCCTGTCGCCGACGGGTAGTTTATCGTTGCCCTATAGTTTACAGCCGGGAGATATCGGGAATGCATTCACCAGCACCAGCACTTCTAATCATTAACGGCAAAGGCGCCGGTAACGAAGAGGTTCGCCTTGCAGTACAGAAGTTGCGAGATGAAGGCCAGTCCCTGCACGTTCGCGTTACCTGGGAACAGGGTGATGCAGCACGTTATGTTCGGGAAGCCTGCCAACTGGGGGTGAACACGCTGATCGCCGGCGGTGGCGACGGCACCATCAACGAAGTGGCAGCAGCGCTAACGGCCTTGCCGGCGGACGGACGCCCGGTGCTGGGCATTCTGCCGCTGGGTACCGCCAATGATTTCGCCATGGCCTGCAATATCCCTTTGATGCCGGAGCCGGCATTGCGGCTGGCGGTGAAAGGCCGCGCGGTGCCGATAGATCTGGCGAAAGTTAATGATGAACGCTATTTCATCAATATGGCGACCGGTGGCTTCGGCACGCGTATCACCACCGAGACGCCGGAAAAGCTCAAGGCGGCGCTAGGCGGCGTGTCCTACTTTATCCACGGTTTGCTGCGCATGGATACGCTCAAGGCCGACCGCTGCGAGATCCGCGGGCCGGATTTCCATTGGAGCGGCAACGCGCTGGTCATCGGCATCGGCAATGGCAAACAGGCCGGGGGCGGTCAACAGCTCTGCCCGGACGCGCTGATCAACGATGGGCTGCTGCAACTGCGCCTGTTGATTGCGGATGAACTTCTGCCGGCGCTGGTAGCCAGCCTGTTTAACGATGAAGAAAACAAAAACGTCATCAGCGCCGCACTGTCGTGGCTGGAAATCAAGGCTCCCCATGAGATGACCTTTAATCTCGACGGTGAACCCCTGAAGGGCAAGCATTTCCGCATTGAAGTGTTGCCCAATGCCATTGAATGCCGTCTGCCCCCCAACTGTGGGTTATTGGGGCAAGGCTCCTCCTCGGAATAACCGCCTATGGCGCTCGCCGGTAAGGGTTGAGCGCCACTGGTTGTAGCATCAGCCCCTTCCCCGCCAAATAATTTACCGCCTGTCGTTTGCACTTTATTCCGCATCGAAATGTGATCCTCTCCGGCAAATCCTTTAAATCATACTTGTATGGTAGTTCGTTCATGGCGTATTTTCCGTCCAATATGATGACCCGTGGGAACAGGATAGAGACGTTATGAAGATTGTTAACGCAGAGGTATTTGTGACCTGCCCAGGCAGGAATTTTGTCACGCTGAAGATCACCACCGACGATGGCATTACCGGTATCGGCGACGCCACGCTTAATGGCCGTGAACTGCCGGTGGCGTCCTATCTGAAAGATCATGTCTGTCCGCAGCTGATCGGCCGGGACGCCCATCAGATCGAAGACATATGGCAGTTCTTCTATAAAGGCGCCTACTGGCGCCGCGGGCCTGTCACCATGTCCGCCATTTCTGCCGTAGACATGGCGCTGTGGGACATCAAGGGCAAGGCCGCCAATATGCCGCTGTACCAATTGCTCGGTGGCGCATCACGTACCGGCGTCATGGTGTACTGCCACACCACTGGCCATTCCATCGACGAAGTGCTCGACGACTACGCCAAACATAAAGAGTTGGGCTTTAAAGCCATTCGTGCCCAATGCGGTGTGCCTGGCATGAAAACCACCTACGGCATGGCCAAAGGCAAAGGCCTGGCTTATGAACCCGCCACTAAAGGCAACTGGCCGGAAGAGCAGCTGTGGTCAACGGAAAAATACCTCGATTTCACGCCCAAGCTGTTCGACGCGGTACGCAACCGCTTTGGTTTTGACGAGCATCTGCTGCACGACATGCACCACCGGCTGACCCCTATCGAAGCCGCGCGCTTCGGTAAAAGCATTGAGCAATATCGCCTGTTCTGGATGGAGGATCCGACCCCGGCAGAGAATCAGGAATGCTTCCGTTTGGTCCGCCAGCATACCGTGACCCCTATCGCCGTCGGCGAGGTCTTCAACAGTATTTGGGACTGCAAGCAACTGATCGAAGAACAGCTGATCGACTATATCCGTACCACCCTGACCCACGCCGGCGGCATTACCGGTATGCGCCGTATCGCCGATTTTGCCTCGCTGTATCAGGTGCGTACCGGTTCACATGGGCCATCCGATTTGTCCCCGATCTGCATGGCGGCGGCGCTGCATTTTGATCTGTGGGTGCCGAACTTCGGCGTGCAGGAATACATGGGCTACTCCGAACAGATGCTCGAAGTGTTCCCGCACAGCTGGAGCTTCAACGACGGCTACATGCATCCGGGCAACAAGCCAGGTCTGGGCATTGAGTTCGATGAAAAACTGGCTGCCCGTTATCCCTATGAACCGGCTTATCTGCCGGTCGCACGCCTGGAGGATGGCACCTTATGGAACTGGTAACAGAAGAGCGCACCATGCAAAGCGTGGTCATCGAGCAGCCCGGCCGTCTGGTTATCCAGCCGCGTTCCCTGCCGCAACCGGCAGCCAACGAAGTGCGGGTGAAGGTAAAGTTCGCCGGCATTTGCGGTTCCGATGTGCATATCTACCATGGTCATAACCCTTTCGCCCGCTACCCGCGCGTCATCGGGCATGAGTTTTTTGGCGTCATAGACCAGGTGGGCAGCGATATCGATCCGCTGCGTATCGGGGAACGCGTTGCGGTCGATCCGGTCGTCAGTTGCGGGCATTGCTACCCTTGCTCCATAGGCCGCCCTAACGTCTGCACAGAACTGCAGGTGATCGGCGTGCACCGCGACGGGGGCTTCAGCGACTACGCCTGCGCCCCGGCACGCAATGCCTACCGCATCCCGGACAGCATCAGCGATCGCCATGCCGCGATGGTCGAACCTTTCACCATCGGCGCCAATATCACCGCCCACCTGCAACCCAACGCCGAGGACATCGCGCTGATCTACGGTGCCGGGCCGATGGGGCTGACGGTGATCCAAACGCTGAAAGGGGTCTACGGTGTGAAACAAGTGATCGTGGCCGACCGCATCAGTGAGCGACTGGCGATGGCTCAGGAGAACGGTGCCGACTGGACGTTCAATAACGCTGAAGGCTCACTGCAAGCCGAGTTGGAACGGCGCGGACTCCGGCCGACGCTGATCGTCGACGCTGCCTGTCATCCGGCCATTTTGCAGGAGGCGATTAACCTGGCATCACCGGCGGCGCGTATCGGCATCATGGGCTTCTCCGGCGAGGCCTGCACGCTGACCCAGCAAAGCATCACCAGCAAGGAGCTGTCGATTTTCTCCTCACGCCTCAACAGCGGGCGCTTCCCGCAGGTCATCGATTGGATGGCCAGCGGCAAAATCGACCCGCAGCGATTAATTACGCACTGCGTCTCGGCCAGCGAGGTCGAGCAGGCGATGCTGATGTTCGAAAAAGACCAACGCACCTGCTGCAAGGTGTTACTGCAATTTGACTGATGAATTTACCAGGGCAGAGGCATGAAGCTTCGCAATTAAAACAACACCAAGTGGAGTGATTTTATGTTTAAAAACCTGCGTTGGACCATAGTGCTCCTGCTGTTTATGGTCTACATGATCAACTACCTCGACCGCGTTGCGCTGTCGATTACCGTGCCTATGATCGAGAAGGATCTGATGTTGAATGCCGAACAGTTCGGCATCATCTTCGGCAGCTTCTTCTTCGGTTACGCCATCTTCAACTTTGTCGGCGGGCTGGCAGTAGACAAATTCGGCCCAACGCTGGTGCTCGGGATCGCCGTTGGCCTGTGGTCGATTTTCTGCGGCATGACGGCATTAGCCACCGGTTTCTATTCCATGCTGATCCTGCGCGTGCTGTTCGGCATGGCGGAAGGGCCAATCTGCGCCTCGGCCAATAAGATGATAAACGGCTGGTTCCCGAAGAAACAGGCGGCAACCGCCATGGGATTGCTCAGCGCCGGTTCACCTTTGGGCGGCGCGGTGGCCGGGCCAATCGTCGGCTATCTGGCGCTGGCGTTCGGCTGGCGACCGGCGTTTATGATCATCTGCTCGATCGGTATCGTCTGGATGCTGGTGTGGTTCTTCGTGGTGGCGGATAACCCGGCAAAAAGCAAACGCGTCAGCGATGAGGAGCTTGCGCTGGTCAACCGGATGAAACAGGAAACCCACAGCGCGGAAGAAGAGCTGAGCAACGCCGCTCACGGGCTGGGCTACTACCTGAAACAGCCGATCATCCTGGTCACCGCGTTCGCCTTCTTCTGCTACAACTACATCCTGTTCTTCTTCCTGAGCTGGTTCCCTTCCTATCTGGTTCAGGCGCATAACCTGAACATCAAGGAAATGAGCCTCACCACCATGATCCCGTGGATTGTCGGCTTTGTCGGGCTGGCACTCGGCGGCTATATCTCCGACAAGATTTTCAATATCACCGGCAAGCTGTTGCTGTCGCGCAAGATCGTACTGGTCACCAGCCTGCTGGCGGCGGCTATCTGCGTGGCACTGGCGGGTACCGTCAGCAGCGTAGTACCGGCGGTGGTACTGATGTCGGTGTCAATCTTCTTCCTGTACATCACCGGTGCCATCTACTGGGCCATTATTCAGGACGTGGTACATAAATCCCGGGTCGGCGGTGCCAGCGGCTTTATCCATTTGGTCGGCAGCGTTTCCGGCATCATCGGCCCGATCGTGACCGGCTACATTGTGCAAAACACCGGTAAGTTCGACAGCGCCTTTATGCTGGCGGGCGGCGTGGCCGCGCTGGGTGCAGTGCTGGTGCTGTTGGTGATCAAGGCACCGCGCAACACCGTACAGCCGCAAATCTCGAAATCTTAATGCTTCAGGGGCGGCCAAGGTCGCCCCGCTCTTCAGGAATTTCAGCATGATACTTTCCAGTAACAGCGCACTGCCTGCGGCGATCGCGCGACCGACCTACCCGCGTGAACAAATGAAACCGCGCATCGTACATCTTGGCTTCGGGGCTTTTTTCCGTGCGCATCAGGCGATAT
Organism: Serratia liquefaciens; assembly: GCF_027594825.1. Classification (NCBI taxonomy): domain Bacteria; kingdom Pseudomonadati; phylum Pseudomonadota; class Gammaproteobacteria; order Enterobacterales; family Yersiniaceae; genus Serratia; species Serratia liquefaciens. The sequence continues at coordinate 1,586,982 of NZ_CP088930.1, forward strand.
ACGCCGAGCGTCTGGCGAAGGATCACGCCGGTGACTGGGGTTACTGCGTGATCAGCATGCACAACGGCCAGCAAAAAATCGCCGATATCCAACGTCAGGACCTGTTATATACGGTGGCCGAAATGGACGACACCGGCTGGCGAGGTCAGGTCGTCGGCATTATCAGGCAGGCGCTGCATCTGCAGGTCGACGGACGGGAAGCCGTACTTGAAGCCATGGCGCAGCCGGAGGTCGCTATCGTTTCACTGACCATCAGCGAGAAAGGCTACTGTTATCATCCCGCCAGCGGCCAGCTGCTGGCAGAGCATCCTGATATTCAACACGATATTGCCCATCCACAGCGGCCACGGTCCGCCCCCGGCTTGATCCTGGCGGCGTTACGGCTACGTCGTGAGCGTGGGCTGTCGGCATTCACCGTGATGTCCTGCGACAACATGCCGGCCAATGGCCAGGTGACCCGCAACCTGCTCTGCCAACTGGCGCAGCGGCAGGATGCAGAACTGGCGGCGTGGGTTAAACAGCATGTCGCCTTTCCCTCCACCATGGTCGACCGCATCGTTCCGGCAGTAACCGAGGAAACGCTGCAGCACATTGAAGGATTACTGGGCGGCATTGTCGATCCGGTCGCTGTCGCCTGCGAGCCCTTTAGCCAATGGGTGATAGAAGATAACTTCCCACAGGGGCGTCCTGCGTGGGAAAAGGTCGGCGTCGAGCTGGTGCACGACGTGCTCCCTTACGAAGAAATGAAGCTGCGGATGCTCAACGGCAGCCACTCTTTCCTGGCTTATCTGGGTTACTTGGCCGGCTATGCGCACATCAGCGACTGCATGCAGGATGCGCATTTTGAGCGTGCGGCGCGCCATCTGATGCTGGCGGAACAGGCGCCAACGCTGCATGTCAGCGGCGTGGATCTGACGCTGTACGCCGACTCGCTGCTGGCTCGCTATCGCAATGGCGCGCTGAAGCACCGCACCGAACAAATCGCCATGGACGGCACGCAAAAGCTGCCGCAGCGTTTGCTGGACGCCATCCGCTGGCATCTGGCACAGGGCAGCGATTTTAGCTGCCTGGCTTTAGGGGTTGCCGCCTGGATGCGTTACGTCGGCGGCCAGGATGAACAGGGTCAGGTTATCGAGATCAACGATCCCCTGCGTGAACGTCTTGCCGAACAGGTCAGCAACAGCCGCCAAGGCGCCGAACGGGTACTGGCACTGCTGCAGCTTGAAACGGTGTTTGGACGCGATCTGCCCGACAGCTTGCGGTTCATCCAGGCAGTGACCGATGCCTACCTTACGCTGCTGGCGCAAGGGGCCCGAGCCACCGTTGCCGCACTGCCAGTCATGGGAGAACGATAATGGCAGACCTCCCGCATGCCGCGCCTGCCGACGGAGAGGATCGTTGAGTTATCCTATTTGGCGGATGGATTAATCCACCCGCCCTCAAAGAATAATCTGCTAGTATGGTGGCATCCTAATCCAGCCAGATTACCGATCTTCACCATGTCTGAAACCTACAGCCTTACCAACAACCTCCCGGTCAATCAGCAAATCTACCGCTTCCTTCGTAAAGATATCGTCGATTGCACCATTCCCCCCGGTACCTTGTTGTCTGAAAAAGAGATCTCCACCCGCTTTTGCGTTTCGCGTCAGCCGGTGCGCGAGGCCTTTATCAAGCTGGCGGAGGCGGGGCTGGTGCAGATCCTGCCGCAGCGCGGGACTTTCGTGATGAAGATTTCCGCCAAGCGGGTGGCCGACGGGCGCTTTATTCGTCAGGCAGTGGAATGCGCGATTGTTCGTCGTGCTGCACAACGGATCACCCCGGAACAGCTGATGACGCTGGAGCATAACTTGCATCGTCAGACGCTGGCGGCACAAAACCGGCAAACCCGTGAGTTTTTGGCACTGGACGACGAGTTCCACCAGTTGCTAACCCAGTTCGCCGATTGTCCCCTGGCCTGGGAAACCATCGAAACCATCAAGGCCACCATGGACCGGGTGCGTTTTCTCAGCCTTAGCGAGGTTTCGCCGCCGGAAAGCCTGATCCAACAGCATTACCGCATTTTTGAAGCGCTGAAAGCGCAGGATGTCGACGCCGCCGAGCGCGCCATTCATGAACATCTGCAGGAGATGATTTACTCCATCACGCCTATCTCCCTGCAAAATACCGAGTGGTTTGAAGTCGAGTAATCAGCCGCAGATCTTCCGTGGGGCGATCGTCCCCACGTATTTGGCTACGCAAATGGCAATTCCTCTCAATCGCATCTATTGTTTCTCCTTGCCGTCAGGATTTCATTAATATCGTTTTATCAGCTTCAATCACCGCTTTTTGCTGCGCCGGTGGTCAGATACCTTAGGTTGCCGGTGTATGAAGAAGCTAAATCGGGAGTTAATCATGACTGATATTGCACAGTTGTTAGGAAAGGAAGCGGAAGACCTGTTGCAACACCGCTGTACTACCATCCCTGCTGAAAATCTCTACCTGCCGGGCGCCGACTTTGTTGACCGGATAATGATCGATAACAACCGCCCCAACACCGTATTGCGCTCAATGCAAAGCCTGCTTAACCATGGCCGCCTGGCCGGTACCGGTTACCTGTCGATTCTGCCGGTCGATCAGGGCATTGAGCATTCTGCCGGCGCGTCTTTCGCCGCTAATCCGCTGTATTTTGATCCGAAAAATATCGTCGAACTGGCCATTGAAGCCGGTTGTAACTGCGTCGCCTCCACTTATGGCGTGCTGGCGTCGGTATCGCGCCGCTACGCGCACAAAATTCCGTTCTTGGTCAAACTGAACCATAACGAAACCCTGAGCTACCCGACCCAATACGACCAGACGCTGTACGCCAGCGTCGAGCAAGCGTTCAACATGGGCGCGGTTGCCGTCGGCGCCACCATTTACTTTGGTTCCGAACAGTCACGCCGCCAGATTGAAGAAATTTCCAGCGCCTTCGAGCGCGCTCACGAGCTGGGGATGGTCACCGTGCTGTGGGCCTATCTGCGCAACCCGGCGTTTACCAAAGATGGCGTGGACTATCATTCCAGCGCCGATCTCACCGGCCAGGCCAACCACATTGCCGCCACCATCGGCGCCGATATCGTTAAGCAAAAAATGGCGGAAAACAACGGCGGCTACCGCGCGGTGAAATTCGGTTATACCGATGACCGCGTTTACAGCAAGCTGACCACCGACCACCCGATCGATTTGGTGCGTTACCAACTGGCCAACTGCTATATGGGCCGCGCCGGGTTGATTAACTCCGGCGGTGCCGCCGGTGAGAATGATCTGCAGGAGTCGGTACGCACCGCGGTCATCAACAAACGCGCGGGCGGCATGGGCCTGATTCTGGGGCGCAAGGCGTTCAAGAAATCGATGAAAGAAGGCGTGGCGTTGATCAATGCCGTTCAGGACACCTACCTGGATAAGAAAGTCACCATCGCCTGATCCCGAGCCACACCCAGTTCGTTCCTCCAGCCCGGTTCGCCGGGCTTTTTTGTCGCATTTTTCTGCCGATCCCCCGCTCGACTTTCTGTTTCTCTCGCTGCCTGAATGTTATTTTTCTTTCATTATTAACTTTCACAATAAAATATTTATCTTTCAAATTGTGATCTATTTAAAACAAATGAATCCATAAAGTGATTAGTGTAAGGCCCATGGCGACAGAGCCGCCGTTCGCTCCAGGCCATACCTTCCATCACAGGAGAACAATAATGATTGAGCTAATCACCCACGGAGCCGAATGGTTTATCGGCCTGTTTCAGAAAGGCGGTGAAGTGTTTGTCGGCATGGTGACCGGCATTTTACCTTTGTTAATCAGCCTGTTGGTTATTATGAACGCGCTGATCAAATTTGTAGGCCAGGAACGTATCGAACGCTTGGCGCAGCGCTGTGCGGGAAACCCGGTTTCTCGTTATCTGCTGCTGCCGCTGATCGGCACCTTTGTTTTTTGCAACCCTATGACCCTCAGCCTCGGGCGCTTTATGCCCGAGAAATACAAACCCAGCTACTACGCGGCGGCCTCCTACAGCTGCCACTCGATGAACGGCCTGTTCCCGCACATCAATCCCGGCGAACTGTTCGTTTATCTCGGCATTGCCAGCGGGTTGACCACCCTCGGCCTGCCACTGGGGCCGCTGGCGGTAAGCTATTTTCTGGTGGGGTTGTTCACCAACTTTTTCCGCGGTTGGATCACCGATCTCACTACCAGCCTGTTCGAACGCAAGATGGGGATCCGCCTGGATCGTCAGGTGCAACTTTAATCCGTGGAGTGCAGCATGAGTGCTTATATCCGTATTGAGAAAGGCGCCAGCGGCTGGGGTGGCCCGTTAACGTTGCCTGTCGAGCCTGGCAAAAAAGTGGTGTACATCACTGCCGGTACCCGCCCATCGATCGTCGACCGGATTAGCGAACTGACCGGCTGGCCAGCCGTCGATGGCTTTAAGGAAGGCGAGCCGCCGGCAGACGAAATTGGCGTCATGGTGATCGACTGCGGCGGTACCCTGCGCTGCGGCCTGTACCCAAAGCGCCGTATTCCGACGGTCAACATTCACGCCACCGGCCAATCCGGCCCGTTGGCGAAGTTTATCCTCGAGGATATTTACGTCTCCGGCGTGCGTGATAACAACATCAGCCGGGTGGAAGCGGCTACCGATCAGATCCCGGCAGCCACGCCACAGCCCAAGGGACGGGATTACGACACCAGCAAAAAAATCACCGAGCAGAGCGACGGCCTGTTAGCCAAAGTGGGTATGGGCATGGGCTCGGTGGTGGCGGTGTTCTTCCAGGCCGGGCGCGACACCATCGACACGGTGCTGAAGACCATTCTGCCCTTTATGGCGTTCGTCTCGGCGCTGATCGGCATCATCATGGCTTCCGGTCTGGGAGATTTCATCGCCCACGGCCTGACGCCATTGGCCAACAGCCCGATTGGGCTGGTGACGCTGGCGCTGATCTGCTCTTTCCCACTGCTGTCCCCCTTCCTTGGCCCTGGCGCGGTCATCGCTCAGGTGATCGGCGTATTGGTCGGGGTGCAGATAGGCCTCGGCCATATTCCGCCGCAGCTGGCGCTGCCCGCGCTGTTCGCGATTAACGCGCAGGCCGCCTGCGACTTTATTCCCGTCGGCCTGTCGCTGGCGGAGGCCAAGCAGGACACGGTTCGGGTCGGCGTACCTTCGGTATTGGTCGGACGTTTCCTGACCGGCGCACCGACGGTGCTGATCGCCTGGGCCGCATCCGCCTTCATCTACCAATAACTTTGTTTGCCAGGGACCCGTTATGACTACCATTTTCCAGACCACCATCACCCAGATTGGCGACTGCGCCCGCGAGGCGCTGCAGGATGACATGTTGATCACCTTCCGTGAAGGCGCACCGGCAGACATCGAAGAATTCTGTTTCATTCACCAGCATGGCAACACCTCCGGTGAATTGCAGGCCGGTGGGTGGATGGAGCTGGCAGAGCAACGTTATCCGATCACCGCCGTCGGCGAAGTCGCCACTCAAAACCTGCGTGAATTGGGCCACCTTACCGTACGTTTCGACGGTGAGCCACAGGCCGAATTCCCCGGTTCGATCCACGTATCCGGCACCACGCCGGCGGATATCCCGCTGGGCAGCACGCTGAAATTTATCGCATAAGGAGCAAACCATGTCTGAAGTAGCTGTAGTGATTGGCGGTGGCCAAACGTTGGGTGCATTTTTGTGTCAGGGCCTGGCGCAGGCAGGCTATCGCGTGGCGGTCGCCGATTTAAACGCGGATAACGCCCGGCAGGTAGCACAACAGATTAACGACCAATATGGCGCGGGCAGCGCACGTGGCTTCCAGGCTGACGCCACCGACGAACAAAGCGTGATTGCACTGGCGGGGGCCGTTGACGATGAATTCGGCCCGGCCAACCTGCTGGTGTACAGCGCCGGTATTGCCAAGGCGGCACCGATCACCGATTTTCCGTTGGGAGACTTCGACCGCTCGCTGCAGGTCAATCTGGTGGGCTATTTTCTCTGCGCCCGCGAGTTTTCTCGCCTGATGATCCGCGACGGTATTGCCGGACGCATCATTCAGATCAACTCAAAATCCGGCAAGGTCGGCAGCAAGCACAACTCGGGCTACAGCGCCGCCAAATTCGGCGGCGTGGGGCTGACACAGTCGCTGGCGCTCGATCTGGCGGAATACGGCATTACCGTGCATTCCTTGATGCTCGGCAACCTGTTGAAGTCGCCAATGTTCCAGTCGCTGCTGCCGCAATACGCGCAAAAACTGGGGATCGCGCCGGACCAGGTTGAAAAGTATTACACCGACAAGGTGCCGCTGAAACGCGGGTGTGATTATCAGGACGTGCTCAATACCCTGCTGTTTTACGCCAGCGATAAGGCTTCTTACTGCACTGGCCAGTCGATCAACATTACCGGCGGGCAGGTGATGTTCTGATCTCGTCAACGCTCCCTCTCCTTCTGGAGAGGGAAAACCAACAGGAGGCTATATGACTCAGGCATTGATTACCTTCGCAATACTGGCCTGGCTACTGCAAATCGCCCTCGGCTGGTGGCAGATCCAACGTTTCAACCGTGCCTTCGACGGTCTGTGCCGATTGGGTGCCGTCGGTGTCGGGCGTTCCGGCGGACGCTTCCAACCCCGGGTGGTGCTGGCGTTGGCCTTTGATCCCGAGCAGCGGGTTTGCGGCAGCATGTTGATGCGCGGCCTGACCATCTTCGCGCAACCCAAACCGATTGTCCGGCTGCACGGCCTGCATCAGCGCGATCTTCGCCCGGATGTGATCTTCCCCGAGGATCCCGCATGCCAGACTGCACTATCGTTAGCGATTGCCCCTAAATCATGATATTTTCACATTAAAAGACATTACCTTTCATATTGAATTGTTAGCCGAAGGGAAATGCGCAACTCTTGTGAACAGGACGGGCTATGAAACCAAAGCAGCGGCAGGCCGCTATCCTTGAATATCTGCAGCGGCATGGCAAAACGGCAGTGGATGCCCTGGCAGCGCACTTTGCCACCACCGGGACCACCATCCGCAAGGATCTCACCCTGCTGGAAGAGGAAGGTGAAGTGATCCGCACTTATGGCGGCGTGGTGCTCAGCCGCGACGATGGCGACCAGCCTATCGATCGTAAAACCCATATCAATACCGAAAAGAAGCGCCAGATCGCCTATGCCGCCATTGGGCTTATCAACGATGGCGACTCGCTGATTTTTGACGCCGGCAGCACCGTGCTGCAAATGGTGCCGCACCTGGCGCAGTTCAATAACATCACCGTCATGACCAATAGCCTGCACATCGTCAATGCGCTGGTGGAACTGGATAACGATCAGACCATCCTGATGCCCGGCGGCACCTATCGCAAAAAGTCGGCGTCCTTTCACGGCAGCCTGGCAGAATCGGCTTTCCAGCAGTTCAGCTTCGACAAACTGTTTATCGGGGCAGACGGCGTGGATCTCAACGCCGGCGTCACCACCTTTAACGAAGTGCACAACGTCAGCAAGGCGATGTGCGAAGCCGCCAGCCGTATTATCCTGCTGGTGGACTCGTCGAAGTTCGGCCGCAAAAGCCCGAACGTGGTCTGCGACCTGAGCGCCGTGGATACGCTGATCACCGATAAAAACATCAATCCGGATTACCTCGCCGCGCTGCAGGCGAAGGGGATCAATATCATTCTGGTAGGAGATTTTGATGAGTAACGCCGCTGCCCTGCTGGCCTTTGCCCGCGAAACGCTGGAAATCGAGCTGACCGAAGCACAGCGCCTGCTGGCGCGACTGGACGATAATTTCGTCTGCGCCTGCGAACTGCTGCTGAACTGCCGAGGCAAGGCGGTGATTTCCGGCATCGGCAAATCCGGCCACATCGGTAAAAAAATTGCCGCCTCGCTGGCCAGTACCGGCACTCCGTCGTTCTTCGTGCACCCGGCAGAAGCACTGCATGGCGATCTCGGCATGATTGGCGCCGACGACGTGGTGGTGTTTATCTCTTATTCCGGCCGCGCCAAAGAACTGGATCTGATCTTGCCGCTGCTGGCGGAAAATGCCATCCCGGTGATCGCCATCACCGGCGGCAAAGAGTCGCCGCTGGCACAGGCGGCGGCCTGCGTACTGGACATCAGCGTCGAACGTGAGGCTTGTCCGATGGGTTTGGCGCCGACCTCCAGCGCCGTCAATACGCTGATGATGGGCGACGCCCTGGCGATGGCGTTAATGCGCCAGCGCGGTTTCAACGCCGAAGACTTTGCCCGTTCCCACCCGGGCGGCAGCCTGGGTGCACGTTTGCTCAACCGGGTGCACCACCTGATGCGCACCGGCGATCGTCTGCCGAAAGTCAGTGAAAGCGCCAACGTGATGGAAGCCATGCTCGAGCTCAGCCGCACCGGGCTGGGATTAGTCGCGGTGTGTGACGCGCAGCAGAAAGTGGTGGGGGTATTTACCGACGGCGACCTGCGCCGCTGGCTGGTAAAAGGTAATAGCCTGCAGGATGCGTTAAGCCCGGCCATTACCCGCCCAGGCTATCGCTTGCCGGAGCAGTGGCGCGCAGGGGAAGCCCTGGAGGCGTTGCATGAACAGCACATCAGTGCCGCACCGGTGGTCAATCTGGACGGCGTGCTGGTCGGCGCGATCAACCTGCACGATCTGCATCAGGCCGGGATCGGCTAACTAAACTGAAGAAACCCGCAGCAATGCGGGTCAGATTGCTGACAAACACTCGAAAAGACTAAACCGGTAGGGGTCGAACATGTTCGACCCGATTTAACTCATTGATTATGCTATTGGGCGCAGCATGCAGCGCCCCTACCATTAAACAACAGAGCATTTTGTCTACGGCCTCAATCCGCAGCAATGCGGGTTCCTCCTTGCCGGTTCATCTCGGGTATCAATTCGGTACCGCCTCGACGATCGACAAATAACAGCCGGTATCGATAATCCGATTCAGTTTCAGGTCGGCGCTGGCCAACAGCGCCTTCAATTCTTCTTCGGTGCGTACCTGCCCGCCGTCAAAACTGCCCATCAGCACCAAATCGAGCTCGCGACAGCTGTCCCAGGCAGTGTTATTCGGCACTATCACAGGTTCAATAAGCAATAGCTTCGATTGCGGATGCATCGCATTACGGCAAGTGCGCAATATCCGGCTCGCCGGCTCATCGGCCCAGTCCATGACGATAAATTTCAACAGATAAAAATCTGCCGTCGGGCAGGTTTCAAAGAAACTGCCCGCACAGGTTTCCCACCGCGAATCATCACCCAACTCACCAAGGCGGTTTCTCGGCAATACCTGCGGTTGGTCAAAAAGAATGCCTTTAACCGTAGGGTTGGCGCGTAATACGCTCAGCAGCAATCCGCCAAACCCACCCGCGATATCCACCACCGTCGCATGCTCGGGGAATTTATAGCTGCGCATCACAATTTTATTTTCCAACGCCGACATCGATGCCATACCGATATGGAAATCATTTTCCGAGTCAGGAATATCGTCTTGCGACCAATAATCATAGAATGGCATGCCGAATATTTGTTTAAATACCGGCTCACCGCGTAAAGTCGCGGCTAATTTTCCCAATGGGCGCCACATGGTTTCATCCGTCAGCATTAATACCCCTCCGCGCAGTGAATCCGGCACGTCCGAACGCAAATATTGCGCTACGGGGTTTAGCGAGAAACGTCCGTCTTCGGAAACGGCAAAAATATTGCGTGATGCCAGAATACTTAAAACTCGGTGCAGCATACGACTGTCCACCTCCAGCTTCCTTGCCAGCTCCTGAGCGGTTTTGGGGCCGTCGATCAGATGATCGGCCACGCACAGCTCAGCCACAGCCCGCAAGGCGGCCTGCACGGTGAATCCCATCGTTTGATCCAACAAATATAATGATGCTTTTTCATCTTCAGAAAGAGTAACCTGATTAGTTGCCATGATCATAATGCTCCGTTTGGATATTTAACCCCAGATACCATTGCAAAAAATATATCTGCAACGCTCTTTTACGGTGAAAATAAATTCGCCAAACAAAGGATAGATGCAATAAAAAATAAAACCACAAAATAAATAATGATATTTATTAAAAATAACAAATAAAACACGTAAACCATTAAATAAAAAGAAGATAAAAACAATATAAAAAAAGAATACGAAATGAATTAAGCAAATACGTAATAATATTTATCCCATGGTATTTTATTTATGTTAGATAAATTTAAAATATAAAAAATTAAAATAAAAACTCGGCTGAATGTGACCACATTCAGCCGAATATGGACTATTTCCAGTCGGGATTATTCTCGAACTGTTGCTTCAACAGCGCCTTCATATCGTCGTTCGGTTTACCCAGCCACTGATATTTGGCGTATTTCTTCGGATGATCAACCGCTTCCGGCTTATCTGCCACCTCGACGCGCACGGCCCAGGCCTGTGATTTGTCTTCCTTAAACGCCACTATCATAAAGTTGTTGGCGCAATCATGCGGCTTGCACAAATTGCCCACCAGATAGTTCTGCCCCTTCCAGCTCAGGCTCTGTGCCGGGGTTGAGGTGCCCACCCCCTTGCGCGCCCAACCCGGCAGGCGAGCCTGGCCTTTCACCATATTCTGCCAGCTGGTCTGGTAACCCGGCTGCTGGATCACGTCAGAGGTAGTGACGATCTGCTGAGCGAAACCGCCCACGCTGAAGCTGAGTAACGCGCCGAAGATGGCGCCGCGAAGTGCGTTTTGTCCTGTCATGGCCTTCTCCCTAGAAAAATCGGTTGTACCCGGCCCAAGCCGGGTCTGGAACTAGTCAGACCACAAGGGTAGCAAAAAGTTGACTCACCACCAGGCATGAAAATGATGTACCGGCCCGATGCCGTGCCCCACTTCCAGCGTATCGGCCTGCAGCAGTGCCTGTTGCAAATAGTCCTTGGCGGCAGCGACCGTCCCGGCCCAGTCGTTGTGACGCGGCCGCAGCGCCGCCAGGGCGGCAGACAGCGTACAGCCGGTGCCATGAGTATGTCGCGTTGCCACGCGCGGTGCGGTAAACCGCTGCTCCTGCTCGGCCGTAAACAACCAATCCGGACTTTCGCTTTCGCTAAGGTGGCCCCCTTTCATCAACACCGCCTGACACCCCATCGCCAAAAGCGCCCGACCCTGCTCGCGCATCTGAAGCTCATTTTCTGCCGGGGCGCATGCCAGCAGCGCCGCCGCCTCAGGCAAGTTCGGCGTGATGATCGACACCAACGGCAACAGCTCGCGACGGATCGAGTCCACCGCTTCCGGCGCCAGCAGAGGATCGCCGCTTTTCGCCAGCATTACGGTATCCAGCACCACAAACGACGGCCGGTAATGGCGCAAACGCTCCGCCACCGCTTGCACGATATCGGCATTAGCCAACATGCCAATCTTGGTGCTGTCGATGCGCAGGTCGCTGAAGACGGAATCCAGCTGAGCGGCGACAAAGGCCGGATCTATGTTGTAGACCGACTGCACGCCACGGGTGTTTTGCGCCACCAGCGCGGTAATCACCGAGGCGCCATAGGCCCCCAACGCAGAAAAAGCTTTTAGATCGGCCTGAATACCGGCGCCGCCGCTCGGATCGGTCCCGGCAATAGTCAGTGCGTTAATGCGTTTCATTGCAGTTCCTCCGGACGCAGCTGGTAAAGGGCGTCAAGGAATGCCGGGGTGAAACTGCCCGGCCCGGCGGCACGGCGCGTGGCCCGTTCACCGCAAAGCGACATCACCCGGCAGGCGGTCGCCACGTTATCCAGCCGATCGCCCGGCAGGCTGCAGAATGCCGCCACCACCGCCGAAAGTGCGCAGCCGGTACCGACCACGCGCGTCATCAGTACATCGCCGCCGGGGACCGCCCAGTCATGCTGACCGTCGGTGATGTAATCGACAACGCCGGTTACCGCTACCACGGCCCCGCTGTTTAGCGCCAATTCACGCGCCGCCGGCAATGCCGCCAGCGAGTCGTCTGCGCTGTCGACGCCACGTCCGTTAGCCTGCAGACCGCTCAGCGCCATGATTTCAGAAGCGTTGCCGCGGATCGCCGCCGGCCTCTCGCCCAGCAGACGATGGGCAAAGGCAGTGCGATAGACCAACCCGCCGACCGCTACCGGATCCAGCGTCCAGGCAGTTTGTGCCAGGTTGGCGGCTTCCACCGCGGCCAGCATGGATTCGGCGCGTGATGCATTGAGGGTGCCGATGTTGATCAGCAACGCATCCGCCAGTCGGCTGAACTGCGCCGCTTCGGTCGGTTCCACCACCATCGCCGGCGAAGCGCCGAGCGCCAACAGGACGTTAGCCGTCAGTTCCTGCACCACTTCGTTGGTCAGGCAATGGATCAGGGGCGATTGGCGTTTAAATTGAGTCAAACAGGCCGTGGCGCGAGCACCGGGTAAAACATCAGGTCGAGCGAGCATATTCCTCCCAACCGGCGTTCAAGAAGGCGGGTACCGGTTGGGGCACCGAGACTTCCCTACGCTGGCATAATCCAGATCAGGTAATACGGGTAAAATCTCAGCCACCACGCATCGCGCAGGGCACCCCGAGTCAAGACGGCCATTATTGGGGTTGCCGCCGGTGAGGTCAATCGCGCTATAGTGTCAAAAAATAAAAAGGAGGTGCCATGCAGATAAGAAAATACCAAGAGGCCGATCGCCCCTTCCTGCGCACCCTGTATCTGGCTTCGCGTAAAGCGGCGTTTCCGTGGCGTGATACCGAAGATTACCGGCTGGAAGATTTCGATCGCTCAACGCTGGGCGAGGACATCTGGGTGGCAGTAGATCAGGGAAAACGGCTGGGGTTTGTGTCGATTTATCGGCAGGACAACTTTATTCACAACCTGTATGTTGATCCGCATCTGCCACCGCTCGGCGTTGGCAGCGCACTGCTACAAGCCGCGGAACAGACCTTCACCGCCACCGGTTCGCTGAAATGCCTGGTGAAGAATGAGAAGGCGCTGGCGTTTTACCACAAGCACGGCTGGCGAACCATCACCACCGGCAATGACGGCGGTGAAGAATATTATCTGCTGTATTCTCCGGCCAAGTAAGGGCACGGCGCTAACCGTGCCCGTCCATTAATGCCCCCGGCTCAGGCGACAGAGGCTGCCGGGGTCAGTTTTGCGCGTGCGCGGATATTTCTGACCAACAGCCCCGACACTATGATCCCGGCACAGGCAAACGCGCCCATCAGCCCGAAGACGATCTTGTAGCCGGTCAGCCCAGGGAAGGCGTCGAGAATATGGCCGTACAGGCTAAAACAGAACATCGCCGGGGCATAACCGATAAAGCTGCCCAGTGCCATAGCTGCACCGGTATGTTCTTCGTCAATGCCGGCTTCACCGATGGGGGCAAAGAACACTGCCCGTTGGGTAAAGACCACCGCACCAAATCCCAACGTACAGGCCATGCCCAAGTAAACCGGCATTTGTTCATGCGGTAACAGGATTAATAACGCCAGCGCAATGGCGCTGATAATGAAGGTATAAAATAAATATTTGCTGGGAGACTTTAATACTTTATCGGCAATAAGACCACCGATCGGCCCCCCCACCATTTTTAGGCAGTATTGATTAATGATCCCGTAAGCGCCCACCAGTGCAATCGGCAACGCATAGACATGGCTAAGGAAAGGAATAAAGAACGTCAATCCGCAATACACCGCGTAAACACAGAAAACGCTGAAGGCAATCAGCCATACCGTTTTGTTTTTTAATACGCTGCCCATGCCCGGTTTTTTATTGACGGGAGCTTCTTCTTTCGCGGGTAACTTTTCCTCTGGGCTTTCTTTCATCACCAACAGAATAATAATCCCTACGCTTATGGCGATGGCCGAATAAAACAATATGCCGGCCTTAAACCCCAGGTAGCCGCTGCCAAAAGCGGTAAACAGCGCCAGCGCAGAAAAGGCCACCACCGTATCGACAACCCCGCGCCCGGTTTCAAAAAAGCCGAACAACCGCCCCTGCTGAGTATTATCCCCCAGCATACTCACCGACTTGAGCAGCACCGGCCAATTCAGCATGTCGCAGGTTACGCCGAACAGCGCCCAGACAAACAGTATGCCCCAGTACCCCGGCATGCTGGAAAGATAGATGCCGAGCAGGCCAGTAGCAATCAGCGAAAACGACATGGTAAAACGTCGCGGCAGGCGATCGGAAAAATAGATTGATAAGAAGAAGCCAATGGTCGTCACAATCGAGTTAACCGACATGGCATTGCCTATTTCACCGTTACTCAAGTGAAAATACTGTTGCATCGGAACATAAAAAGCATCTTTAAGAGAAGGCAATTTATAGATTGTCCCTCCACATAAAACCAACAAGCTAAATAATGCCCATCTTTTTTTAGTTAACATAGTCCCCTCACAGCCGATAATTAATAAGCGGTGTTGTTTCCCCGTTGACGAGGCGAGCGTGCATCCACATCAACGAGAATGTGTTTTTTATAGGTTTATTTTTATATTATGCCGGGGTTAACAGTTCCCGGGCTTGTTGCATTAAACTTTCGATAATGGCGCGAACGTAGTGAATTTGATTTAAAGCATCCTGGGATTCTTTCTTTAATCGCTCTTCCAATCCCTGTGCCGGTAACGCTGTTTCACTCATTTCTCGCCATGGAATGGGAGGATTATCCCCTTCGTCGCTGAAACGAAACGGCGGTGCGTAATAATCCACCTCCTCTTCCAACCCATAGGCGGTAACCTGCGGTTGCTCTTCACCCAGACAGATCAGCCCCAATAACAGTTCTCTAAATGGCAAATCTCCCTGTCCGGAAATACAGGCACGATGCCCCATGCCCTTGTTCTCTCGTACAATAATTGCGTCCTTGATGTGCACCTGAGTGATTTCCCCACTCATTGCCGCCAGTGCCGGCAGCGGCTCTTCATTGGCGTTAATCATGTTGGCGAAATCAAACAGCAGGGAAAGTTGAGGGAAATCTGCCGCCCGGACCAGGCCGACCAATTCATGGCTCTTGAGATCTTCATGCTGTTCCAGAGTAAAACTCAGGCCGCTGTGTTGATAACGCTGTTTGATGTATTGAATATCCGCACCGATACGCGCCAGCACTTCCTGCAATGCTCCCTGATAGCGCGGATAAAAACGCACTGAGCTGGCCCCGCATTTCAGCGCGATATTCACCGCCTGATCGATAGTTTGCGAGTCGGAGGCGCTGGTTTCGATATGAATATCCAATCCATAGCGACGAGCCTTTTCGCCAAAGCTGCGCAATCGGGCACCATCGGCATGACAGAGCGCCTGACTTTCCCCATCCAGCACATGTACCTTCACCCCACGCAACCGCTGCTGATGGGCAATGCTCAGCAAATCCTCGGGCAAGATCTTCTCCATACGCATATTGAGATGAAAGGCGTACGCATGCAGGTAAAGGGGCAAGCTCTGCGCCCGTAAAAGGACTTTCTCCGCCGTTAAGCGATCCATGATATTCACCTATAAGTTAATAAAGAAATCTACCGACTCGAAGCGCCAGTGTTCGATATCCACCTGCACGATCCGGCGTTCGGCATCGGCACGATGCTTTTCGACCAAAATCGCAGGCGTGCTGGCGTTTCCGCCCATCATCTTGCAGGCCTCACCGGATAATCGAGTCGGTTTAAAGGCCAAGTGGCGGGTTCGAGTGGCAGTGTCATAAGCCTGTTCCCAGACCTCAGCAAATGAGTTCTCCCCCAGGCGTTCGATAAAGCCGGGCGCCACTCGCGGACTGATAAAGGTTTCGTGATAAAACACGATGTGATTGTCCAGCGCCCCCCAGCCAGAGATTTTGTAGATCTCGCTCCCCGCGTCGACCTGCAATAACTCTTTGATAAACTCCGGAGCTGCCAATACGCGCTCTTTGGTCATATAGCCCCAGGAGGGACAACGACCCTGCTCGATAGCCGCCTGTTTGAAACTGGTGGAGGAATTGGGGTTGTAGTTAAAACGCGGCAGTGCCGCAAACCAACCCCGACGATCCTTGCGGAAGATCCTCGACTCGCTTTCCAGGAACAACAGCGCCTGACGTAACGTCATGCGCTTGATGTTCAGCAATTCTCCCAGTTCTCGCTCCGAGGGAAGCTTGTCACCCGGGGCTATTGCCCCCTGGCTCAGCCAGTCATTCAACCTGGCCTTTGCCAATTCAACGGTTGAGCTGTTTTCCATATCCACACCTAATTGGTTTAAACCAGATTGCACAACAGTATCGCGGGGAATTATGACAAACAATGGGGGCATTGGATTTTATGTGTGACTTCGGTCTCAGAACAGAAGGGATCTGGCAATCTCGGGCAAGATCCCCCCTCAGGTCATCTCTTTCTACGGATCCAGCAAGGGGCCGGCAGAATCAAGAACGCCGTCATTTTTCCGACGCCGTCGGCATCGCACGCAGCGTCAGCCCCCAGAACACCAGGGCAATAAAGCTGACGCCCGCCCCCAGCCAGCACACTCCCTGCCAGCCCGCCAGGGCGAATACGTGAGTGCTGGCAAAAGCGCCGAGCCCACTGCCAATGGCATAGAACAGCATGTAGACGCCTACTAACCGGCTATGCGCCTGCGGATGTGCGCTGAAAATCAGGCTCTGATTCAGCACATGAATGGCTTGGCCTGCCAAATCAAGCAATACAATGCCGATAATCAACCATCCCAGGCCATAGCCCAGCATACCGAGCGGCAGCCAGGCCAGCACCAACAGCAGCAGGCAGATGCCGCTCGCCAACTGTGCCAAGCCGCGGTCCGCCAGGTGCCCTGCTCGTACCGCCGCCAGCGCCCCTACCGCGCCCACCAGGCCAAAGGCGCCAATCACCGAATGCGAAAAGTTGAACGGTGCCTGACTCAGCGGCAGCACCAATGCGCTCCAGAAAATACTGAACGCCGCAAACATCAGCAGCGCCAGCATGCCGCGAATTTGCAACGTGCGATCGCGCAGCAACAGCGTCAGCATCGAACGCAGCAAGGCGGTGTAGCCAAGCGTTGAAGGCGGTGTGTTCGGTGCAGGCAGCAAACGTGCCAGAATCGGCAGCAACACCAGCGTCACGCCGGCGGAAAAAAAATACACCGTACGCCAGCCTCCTGCGTCTGCCAGCGCGCCGGACAGGGTTCTCGCCAATAACAGACCCAGCACCACGCCGCCCTGCGCCGCCCCCACAACCCGACCACGCTCATGCGGTGCCGCCAGCGTGGCGGCAAAAGCGATGAGTCCCTGTGTCATCGCGGTACCCAACAACCCCACCAGCAACATGCCGATCAGCATAAGCAGGCTGCTGTTTGCCCAACCGACCATACACAATGCGGCAATCAACAACAGTTGCTGAACCGCTAACAGCCGATGGCGATTAATGCGATCCCCCAGCGGTACCACCAACAACAGCGCCAATGCGCAACCAAGCTGGGTAGCGGTGATCACCATCCCCACCGACGCCACGCTGATAGCAAATTCCTGGGCTATGGCATCCAACAACGGCTGGGCGTAATACACATTGGCCACGCTAAAAGCGCTGGCGCCGGCCAGCAGCAACACCAGCGAAGCCGGCAGCCGCCGCTGCGCCTGAGATACGCAGATCGGATCCAGTGTTTTGTCACTCATCGCTCACTCCAAAGTGGTTTCATTATTAAACTCAATGGACATTACGCGCAGAGGTTTTATAATGCAACCAGATCGTGCAACAGGAGGGATAACGTGAAACGTAAAAGCCTGGAAGATGCGCCGTGCCCCGTGGCACGGACGTTGGATGTGATTGGCGACTGGTGGTCACTGTTGATTGTGCGCGACGCTTTCGACGGCGTGCGCCGCTTCAGTGAATTTCAAAAGGGGCTGGGGATGGCGAAAAATATTCTCTCCACCCGGCTGCGTACCCTGGTGGCACAGGGCATTCTGGAGATCGCGCCGGCTTCGGACGGTAGCGCTTATCAGGAGTATATTCTCACCGACAAGGGCCGAGCCCTGTTCCCGGTGATTGTCGGCTTGCGCCAATGGGGGGAAGACCATCTGTTTGCCGATCAAGAGGCACATTCAACATTAGTCGAAAGCGACAGCGGCCAGCCGATCCCGCGCATGACGCCGACCGGCAGCGCCGGGCAAACGCTCACCCCTCTGAATACTCAGGTGATCAAGGTGGGTGAGTAAAACCAGGAATGTCACTTTCGCTGGTCAAACGTCTACGCAGTCGCGGCGCCTTCCGGGTTACTGTATAGTCCCCGTTTTACGGGGAAACCATGCTGACTCAACCATCCATTCGCCTTAACAAATACATTAGCGACAGCGGCATCTGTTCACGCCGCTGCGCCGATCGTCATATCAAACAGGGCAACGTTTTCATCAACGGCAGGTTAGCCGCCGTGGCGGCGCAGGTATTTGTCGGGGACGTGGTGCAAGTTAACGGCCAGCGGATTGAGCCACGTAATACGGAAGATTTGGTGCTTATCGCGCTGAACAAGCCGGTGGGCGTCATCACCAGCATGGGAAAGCACGTGCAAAATAACATCGGTGATTTCGTCAATCACAGCAAACGCACCTTTCCTATAGGCCGTCTGGACAAAGATTCCCAAGGGCTGATTTTCCTGACCAATCACGGCGAACTGGTCAATAAGATCCTGCGGGCCGGCAATAACCACGAGAAAGAGTATCTGGTTACCGTCGATAAACCGCTGACCGACGCGTTTATTCAAGGAATGAGCGCGGGTGTTCCCATCCTGGATACGGTAACGAAAAAATGCCGGGTGGAGAAAGTTGCGCCGCAGGTGTTTCGCATCACGCTGGTTCAGGGCCTTAACCGCCAAATCCGCCGTATGAGCAAATACTTTGGTTATCAAGTCACCAAACTTGAGCGTGTGCGCATTATGAATGTCGATCTGACAGGATTGCCGCTGGGCGAATGGCGAGACTTGACCAGTGACGAAAAGAGCGAGCTGTTTAAGCTGATTGAGCACTCATCTTGCGAGGATGTTCGCCAGCCCGTTTCGCAAGCGCCAGATGTCAGCGAAAGTCTCGATACGGAGTGAACGTTTTCTGGAGCAGAGATATCGCCAGGCAACCAGATAAAACTGCATGTTGCCCAACGACATCTCAATACCGAAGGCCCTTTTCCTCAGTGAATCAGAATGACCATCGGATGTTGGCATTGACCGAATTGACCTGGGTATCAGAACCGTACTGCCCCTGATAACCAAGATCTAACGAGGTGGAGCGCGACAGTTTCACGCTCACCCCCACGTCCGCCACCAGCAGATTGTCATCTACCGCCTGCCCCTGCGTGATAAACGCATCGCTACCGGCAAACGCCATACGCGATGACGTGTTTTTATCGCCGTAAGCATGCTGCCAGCCTAATGAACCGTAAAGGCTGACGTTTTTCGGCAGCTCGGTGGAACCCCGTACGCCCAGCGTCGAATAGAACGTATTCATCGTTTCATTACGGACGCTCAGCGCCGCAGCACCGCCTTTCTCTTGGAAGTTATCGGTATGCAAACGGATATAACTCAGGTTGACGAACGGTTCGATATTCGCGTCCAATTGGCCAAAACGGTAACCCGCTTCGGTGAACGCCAGCAGTGAGTCTGCGTCATAGTCCGCCTTGAGCCGATCCGAGTAATTGCCGAAATTAACGTTGCGCTCATTTTCGAGTCGGTGCCAGGTATAGCCCAGCGCTCCGCGCAGGGAGAAGGCATCCTGCTGCCCTGCGGCATACAGACCCAGGTGGTAATTATCGCTGTCGGAACTGGAGCGACGGCTATCGACATCATAGTCGCCGCGGCTATAGCCCACGTATCCCCCAACGCGGATACTGTGGTCAGCAAGCTTACGATCGGCGCCCAACAGGAAACCGCTGGTGTGGCCGTCCAATTTTCCAACGTTGTCGTTACCGCTGTTTCTCATCCAGGAGCCGAACGTCTGCCCCCAAACGCCGTTATTTTCAGCCTGAGCCGGTTGAACCAGCGTCATCGCCAACGGTGGAACAGGTAATGCATCGTTATCAAATATGCGAAGCATGCGCTGATTCAACACGTTGAGCAGCATGTTATTGCCGGCGATCAAATTAGACTGGATGGACGGATAGACCTCGCCAGACAGTTGATTGAACGCATCGCGCGCTTCCGGCGCGCTCAATAACAGCAGGGAGTTATACAGAGCCAACGAAGGGCCGCTTTGCGCTAACGTCGAGAGCGCACCGGCGGTATTCCACTGGTTACTGGTTTGCGTGACCGTCTGGAAAATACCGGGCTTGCCGCCTTCGCCTGGGTTACCGCCTTCACCTGGGTTGCCACCTTCACCTGGGTTGCCACCTTCACCTGGGTTGCCACCTTCACCTGGGTTGCCGCCTTCGCCCGGATTGCCACCTTCACCTGGGTTGCCGCCTTCGCCCGGATTGCCGCCTTCGCCCGGATTGCCGCCTTCGCCTGGGTTACCGCCCTTTTGCGCAATCGTCAGATCCACGGCGTTGGTGCTGTGGTTAAGTGCGACATCCAAAAATGCAGATTTTGAGACGGCTTCAGCGAACCGACCGTCAATCCCGCCGTCCGAGGTCAAAATGCGATAGCTTTGGCCGGTTTGATAGCTGGTTTGCGGATCCAACGCTGTCACCTGCACCTTGGCCAGATCGCTGATGGTGGTTTTGCCTGCAACGACCAGTTTGTCGCTGCTGCCATCACCGGCGATATCGACATCGTAGAAGGATTCACCCAGGAAATTCAGATAACGTTTCAGCGTCAGTGTGCCGATGTTGCCGTCGCCAGGGGAAATGTGGCCGCCGGACTGAATTTCAGTCTGCCCCAAGGTACCGTTACCACCCAGCGTCCCGCCGGCTTTGATTGACGCGGCGCTGCTGTAACCCAGACCATTGCTGACGTCGGAGCCGGCAGTGGCGTTAAGGATCAGCGTGCCGCCATTCTCGGCGCTCAGCGTCTGCACATCGAAAACGTTGTCTTCTTGCTGCGTATTGATGTCGCTGGCAATGGTGATTTTCCCGCCGCGTGCGGTCACATTCGCCTGGAGTTGAGTCAGGTCGCCGCTCAGCGTCGTCTGACCGGCCGTGTTGATGACTTCGCCTTCGCCGACCATCTTGTTGCGGAAGTCGTAGTTATCTGAATTGTGATTAAAGTAAACGTAGCTGCCGAACAACCCGCCACGTAGATTGACCACCGTTTGGGCATCGACAGTCCCCGCACCGCCCGCCGCGCCGAGCGTAGGTTCGGTCAAGCCGGTGCCGGTATCCATATTGCCGCGGCTGCCGATAACCAACGCGCCGCGGTTAGAGCCGGATCCGGTATCCCCCAGCCGCAACTCATTGCTGCCGGCAGAGAATGAGCCGCCATCAACAACCGACAGCACCCCGTTGCCATAATCCCCCACGTTGACATTGCCCGCACTGGTAAAGCGCGAACCGTTGCCGGCGATGTAAAGCTCTGCGGTTTTTCTTGAGCCTGAAACACCGGCGATCTCCGCGCTACCAACGTTGACCGCACCGCCGTTCAGCACGTCCACATCGCCATTGGCGGTGAGCGACTGGGTGATATTCCACAGAGAGTTATTGCCGGTTATCGTGGCTTTGGGGTTTAGCTTGTCAGCCTCGTCGGGACGGAAACCGCTGTCGATTCTGGCAGCGGCCGTGGTGGTCACTACCCCGCCATCTTCAATCAGCAAGGTTGAACGTGCGCCCTGTCCGAAGCCGAGACCGAGTCTTTCACTGATCACCTGGGAACCGGCCCCTTTGACATTAAGATGGCTGTCGTATCCCCCGGTGGTGCCGACGATAATCTCTTCCGCCGTCGCCAATCCCCCCTCTTCTACCCTTAACGTCCCCAGCCCCAGATTCAGACTGCCGTGCATGACGGATTGGTCATTGATCGCGTTTAATACGGCGTTCGGCCCTTTGACCGTGACCAGGCTTTCGTATATCTGACCATTAGCACGACGGCCGATATTGATGTTATAGGCATTGATTTGGCCATTATCGATCAACAGGTTTCCGCTTTGATTACGGCCGACGTAAACATCCCCGGTGTAAGTCAAAGATTCTGTAATACGTGATTCACCATCAAAAATAGCATCATCGGCACGTGCCACGTCGGCGGGGCCAATCAATATCAACGGTGCGGAAAAAAGTGCGAGGTAAACTTTCGAAAGCGGTTTTCTTACCGCTAAGTCATGCGATGTTTTATCTTTCATGTTTTCTCTCCGGCCCAATTATCTTGATGCCATCAAAGTTATTATTTATATGAAAAACTCAATGCATTAGAGGATGCGCGGCGCGTTTGCGAGAACACAGGCTGATTTGTCATCGAGACACTAG
Organism: Serratia liquefaciens; assembly: GCF_027594825.1. NCBI lineage: Bacteria > Pseudomonadati > Pseudomonadota > Gammaproteobacteria > Enterobacterales > Yersiniaceae > Serratia > Serratia liquefaciens. The sequence goes on from NZ_CP088930.1 coordinate 1,609,228, forward strand.
CTTATTGCCCCCCAGCGCTAACGTCTCGATGCCAAAATTATGGGGACTGCGGATCGGTATTGATCATCCACCCTCGCTAAACGCGTCAGGTGAATTATTTATGCGTAACGACCGGGGTACAGCTTGGTGCGCTTAACGACGGGGCTGAACCTAAAATACCCGGCATCATCATCGAGGAGCAGTCAAAGATTCGTCCTTTCTCCGTGGTAGCACGGTAAGAAAGTTTTTGCCCGCCAAGGGCGTCGGGTTGGGCACCATTAACATTGGTGACGGTAATTTCATCCGATGAGCCCAAGCCCAGCATTTTGGCCGTTTCCGCCTGCAATAGCGGTATTGCCTGATCGGTTTTCAATGTGGAACAGCCAGCTACCAGAAGCGTAACAGTTAATGCGATAAGTGGTTTTCTCATAAATTGTCCTTTGTAACCAAACAGATCCAAATGCTGAATGGCTTTATGTTTTACCTTATCAAAATCCCTGAATAATATATTTCCCTTTCCTAACCGAAAAAACCCTCCTAAAGTAGGGAGGGTTGAAAATAACAAGTCATCAGACCAATCTGATAGGTTCTAGCAAAAGGAGATACCCTTGGGGCAGGATTATGCGTTGGTCGTTGATGACCATCCGTTGGTGGCAAGCGGCATCGCCAATTTCCTGAATACGCATTGTCGATTTAAACATGCCTACGTGATGACGAACGAGGAGAGTTGTTATCGGCACATTCTGGAAAATGGCGCTCCGCGTTTAATCGTCATCGACTTTTGGTTATCCGATGGCACGGCATTAAAATTACTCAAAGAGATCAGACAGCTTTACCCACAGGTAAGATTATTAGTGGTCAGCGGTGATGAGAACAACGAAATAGGGCAAAAGGTAAGTGATGCCGGGGGGCATGGTTTCGTGCTGAAAAATGAGCCGCCAGAATTATTCGCCAAAGCCGTTGCTGCGCTGCTGGAAAATAAAAACTGGTTCCCTATGGATAATTCTTTGGATACCTCCACTGCCAAAAACCATCTTCAACATTTTAATTTAACGCCGAGACAAATTGACGTTTTGACTATGATGATGCGCGGCTTTCCTAATAAGAGAATAGCCACTCAGCTTGCTATTTCCGAACCCACGGTCAAAGAACACATCAGCAATATCCTTAAAAAAATAGGCGTAAACAGTCGGGTAGAAGCCATTACGTTACTGCATGGCAGGCAGGGGCCATCCGAATGAAACTAATTCAATCTTTACAAGATGATGGCATTTCGCCACGCGCACAAATCCGATTATTGAACAATACGTTTATTCGATTGGTCTTTAGTTTCAGCGCCGTGCCCTGCGTCGGCATCCCCTTTGCCATTTGGATTTATTTACTGGTGGAACCGCTGTGGCCGATCATCATCTGGATAGCGCTGTATTTATGCTGTGCTTTGGCTATCCGGTTATGGCATCGAAGATACCAACGTGAAGCTGAAAAAGAGGATGCTGGCGTTATTCTTAATCGCTGGCTCCCCCGAATTAACAAAGTCGCTTTCGCGCATGGAGTAGGCATATCCTCATTATATTTAATAACGCCACAAATAAATAACTTCGACTTTTTCCTGTTATTAAATATCAGCATCGCGGCCATCGTCGCGGCAAACGCAACCCATTTGACGCCCATCATCAGTACCTTTACCCTTTTCTTCTTTGCCTGCTGGGGCATACTTAACGTTGGCATCATCTGGCGTTTAAACGATGTCATGCTCATTGTGTTGATGCTCAACCTGCTTTACGGGTTCGCCATCTACCGCCACGCTTTGAGTTCTCATAAGTTCTTTATCCAGCAAGCCCGTCTTGAAGAAAAGAGCTCCCGCCTTGCGGAGCAATTCCGTCAGGCCAAAGAGGAAGCGGAACAAGCCCTGCTCGATAAAAACCAGTTTCTGACCACCGCCAGTCACGACTTACGCCAGCCGGTGCATGCCATGGGTTTCCTGATCGAGGCCATCATTCACAAAAACCGCGATGCCTCTCTGACTCCGCAACTGTTGGATCTTCAGCAGAGCGTGCGCTCCGTGCACCTGATGTTCAATTCTTTACTCGATCTGAGCAAGATTGAGTCCGGCAACGTCAGCACCGCCACCACCTATGTCGACATTGGAACCCTGCTTGACTCCGTGATAACCCTGTTTCGCGAAGAAGCGAACAGCCGGGGGTTATCCTTGCGGACATGGCGCCCCAAGCGACGCATTGCCGTGATGGGCGATCAGTTGCTCATCCGACAGTCGCTGATTAACCTGATACAAAATGCGCTACGCTACACCCAAAAAGGCGGTGTGTTGATCGCCATCCGCCCACAAAAGGGAGCATGCCTGATCGAAGTCTGGGACACCGGCGTAGGCATTGCCGACGAAGAAAAAGGCAAAATCTTTTCCCCCTACTATCGCCCTGAACTGGCGTGGAAAATCGATAGCGCCGGTCACGGGTTAGGCCTTGCGGTAGTGGCCCGCTGCGCCAAATTGATGAAGGTGAAATACGGCATGCGCTCCGTGGAAGGTAAAGGATCGCATTTCTGGATGCGTTTTGCCCTCTATACCGGGGAAGTGAAAGCGCCAGAAAACCTCAACGCCTATAGCCACAGCCTGATCCCTACCCGCTATGAGTCATTGAGCGGCGCCTGCCTGGTGGTGGACGATGATCCGCTGGTCACCTCCGCCTGGTCCAGCTTGATGAGTACCTGGGGGATCACGGTGCGTTGCGCCGCCTCCGCCGAGGAGGCTTTTGCGATTATCGACGAAGGCTTTACCCCCTTCGCCGTGCTTTGCGATCAACGGCTCCGCTCCGGCGAAAGCGGCTTCGATATCTTGAAAGCGCTGTTCGAACGCCTGCCGGACACCAGCGGCGCTATGGTCAGCGGGGAATTCAACTCCCCCATTTTGCAAGAGGCCGAACAGGAAGGTTATCTGGTGTTAAGAAAGCCGCTGGAACCCGCAAAATTGCACGCCTTGCTTTCGCAGTGGTCATCCTGCTAGCCGGCACCTGGCCCAATCGCTGCTTTGCTCTGCCGGCGCTCCATTTCCGGCATCGGCAAGATTCAGACTGCCGCTTAAGCGCCAAGATTGCGCAACAGACCTTCGAGGTGGCGCTCACCCACTTTGGTTTGAGCGCCCGCCTTAAGCCCACCCCGAATGAGTCTCTCCGCTGCAGGGCGTTCAAAAAGTCCCGCCCAGGCCTGATGCTCACGATAAAAACCCTCCCGCAGATCTGCCGCTGGCATCGCCTGCTTGGCCGCCGCGATAACCCCTTCGGGCAGTGCCGCAATGTTGTGCGCCAGGCGTGCGACAAAGTCGTCGAGTTCGGATGCGGGCAAGGCGCGGTTAATCCAACCATAGCGTTCTGCGGTGGCGGCGTCGATAAGATCGGCCCCCAGAACCACTTCAAGTGCGCGGCCACGCGTCATGCGATCCGTCAGATATTGCGTCGCGCCCCCTCCAGGCGTAATGCCCATCAAGGCTTCGCATTGAGCCAGCCCTGCTCGCCCTTCGGCGGCAAAGGCCATATCCGCCGCCGCAACGAATTCTGCGCCGCCCCCACGCGCCAGTCCGGCAAGCTTAACGATAGTGACCTGGGGCTGGCTGCGCAGCAGCTCACCGAATGCCTGGAAGGGGTTAAGCCCTTCCGGCGCATTGCGCGCCAGTTCGTCGAAGGCATTTGGCTCATCGATTAAGGTCATGTCGACATGAGCAATGAAGAACTCCGGATCCGCACTCTGGAAAACCAGCACGCGAGTGTCCGGGTCGTCACGCACGGCACGCAGTAAGCGGCTGATCTCCGACATCAAAGCCACATCAAGCACGTTGACCGGCGGATTATTGAGGGTGACCGTCAATACACCCTTCGCATGAGACAAGCTGAGTTTGCTGAAATCGGTATCTTTCATGTCAATGTCCTTGTTTGCCTGGGATATCGGTGCTGGATTTTCGCGCCGTCGATCGAATGGTATACTTTGCATACCTGGCGTCAATTACGCACTTGAAGCATCCCAGGGATGCTGGAGGATACCGATGGAGACGAATGAAACTGTCTACCGTGCCGACTGCCCGAGCCGAATTATTCTCGATCAGATCGCGGACAAATGGTCAATGATGGTGCTGGAGGTGCTGCGTGAGCCACGGCGCTTCAATGCGATCAAGCGTCGTCTTGATGGCGTCACTCAACGTGTGCTCACCCAGACGCTGCGCAAGCTGGAGCGTAACGGCATGGTGAACCGCAAGGTTTTGGATGGGCGGGTGCTCGGCGTCGAGTATTCGCTGACGCCGCTAGGCCAATCATTGCAAGGGCCGTTCTCTATCTTGTTTGACTGGACGATGGGAAATATGGAAGCGATTCAGGCCTGCCAGCGCAGCTATGATGAGCAAAGCCAACAGCTTGAACAGTGAGGCTACAGCCTCACTGTTCCTTGTTCTGAATAGCCGCGTACATCCAGTAATCTCGAGCCTGCCCGCGTACCCGGCGATATTGCCTTATCAAGCCTTCGCGTTGCATACCTACCCGCTCCAGCACGGCAATCGACAATAGGTTGCTCTCCAGGACCGTGGCCTGCACGCGCTGAAGGCCCAGAGCCGTATGCGCCCAATGTATAACGGCTCTCGCGGCCGCCGTCGCCAAACCTCGGCCACAGTGGCGCGGGTCAAGATCGTAAGCAATTTCAGCCCGGCCGTGATCGCGGGATATTTCGTTCAGCCCCACCGTCCCGAGCAAACTGTCATTCGCGTCCACGATAGCCCAACGAATCGCATCCCTGCCTTTGGCATAATCGGCGACGAGCTTCTCCAGATCCGTCGGCCCGACATCACCCCAACTGGTATGTTCCGTGACGCCAGGCTCACTCAAATACGCCGACCAGGCGTGAACATCATCCGGTCTCAGTGGCCTTAAAGACGCTTCGAGTTCGTCAGGTAATACTATTCGTATTGGCAATGCCGTCACAGAACCTCCGTCGACCCTTGCAAAATTGGGCGGTGGGCTAACCACCGATACAAGGATATAAAGTACTGGGGTTTGCCGGCGTTGTGAACATATGAAAGATTATCTTTCCCAACCCAAACCGTAGAAATGAGTGAGTGGGAAGCGGTCAAAGATGGCGTGATATTCCCGAGATCAGCGTTCGGGAAAGCAGAGAAGTCGGGTCGGCCCATTCCATCAGCACATCGAAGTGGTTGCAATGGGGCACCTCCAGCAGATCCGTTTCCGCACCGGTCGCTTTATACAATGAGGCATAGGCCGCAGACTGGCGCTTGAAACCGGGAGGATCGCCTCCAGCCCAGGCAACGGTGATGGGGCATCCCGGCGCAGGGATATGACGCATCGGGCTGTAATCGGCAACGCTGGCATCGGAGAGTGCCAGCCATTCCTGTACGTGCGTCTTCATCAAGGGTGCCAGTTCAAAAAGCCCGCTAATGGGAAAAGCGAACTTCACCAGATCGTTCGGTACACCAAAGGCTGCATGCCAGCCAGGGGCTAGCAGGGTTGCCAGCAAATGGGCTCCTGCAGAACTGCCGCCTAGCGAGATCCGATCCGGATCCAGCCCAAACTCATGTCCTCGCCGCCAAATGAACGCCACGGCACTGCGTACGGCATGGACAATGTCACCGATGCCGGCTGCCGGCGCGAGTGGATAATCTATAGCCACCGTGGCAATGCCATTTTCCGCCAATGTGCCCGCCATCATCGCGGAATCGTCTTTCGACAGCGCCCGCCAGTACCCCCCGTGAATAAAAATGAAAACGGGCAGTAGCGACCCATTCCCCCTTGGCCCGTATATATCCAGAGCCTGGCCGCTCTCCTTACAACAGGTGACATCTAAATGGCGGCCATAGGAGGATTTCATCTTTTCGGACTGCGAGCGATAACGCGCCATTTCTCTGGCGAATCCTTCAACGCCCACCGTAGCGCGGGCATCGTAGTCCTCATTGAGGCGTGTCGGATCCATAAATACTTCGTCTGCCAAAAGCGTCATTTTTCAACCTCCCTGATGAACACCACCCTTTCCCAAACGGCTCTGGCGTCAAAAAACATGATGAATCTGCCCCCCGTTCCCGGAACGAAACCAAAGATAAGCTTCAATGATCACGCCAAAGTGCCCGTAGGCAGACTCAACGCGGTTTTCATACGCTCTGCGCCGATTTGCTCGCAGCGCCCGGTGATACGCAAAACGGCCGATCGAACGTCGTCTGGCCACAGGTTCATATGCCCCATGCGTTCCGCCGTGTCCTGCGTATGTTCGGTCAGCGGCCGTTCCTGCGCCTCCCAGGCCGCCAGTGCCGCCGGGATATTCCGGTTATTTTCCAGACTGACCGCCAGCCCAAGGGCATTCATCAGTGCGCAACCGCCCCCTTGACCGAGGTAAGGCGGCATCGCATGGGCAGCATCACCGAGGATCGCCACCTGCCCTTTGCTCCAGGCTTTGAGCTTCAGCACCTCAAACGCATCCCAACGGCCGGCATCGCCAAAACGTGCGATCAGGCCGGAAAGGTGTGGGAAGGATTTGCACCAAAGTGCCGGGGCAATCGGCAGCTGATAGGCATCCACATCGTCCTCAGCGCAACACAACGCAACATACAGATCGGTCGCGCTGGCGGGCGTATAAAGGATCCGCCTTGTCCCCGAAAAGTACTCAATGTAGTTCGAACGATCTGCAGGCGGTACGTCATCGTCATCGCGCTTCAACATCATTCTGACCGCGCCATAGTGCAGCGGCTTGCGGTACATCAGCAGGTCCAGCGACTCTCTCACCCGCGAATGGATACCGTCAGCGCCAATCACCAAATCTGCTGACAACGCCCGTTTGTCCGCCAGCAACAGCTTGCCGTCCGGTGTCGCCCCCACCGCCGCAGAATCGCTGACGATTTCGGCCCCGGCGCGGCGAGCGGCATTGAGCAAAGACAGCAGTAACCGCTCACGCAGAATGGTAACCAGACGTGGAGCGCCGCTGCCGTTGATCGGAATATCCTCCATGGTCGCGTTGCAGCGATCGCGGGTCTGGAACTGGGCCCCTTCATGTGCCCCCACCATGGCCTCGTCATAGGCGCCAATCGCCTCGAGCACACGCAGCCCATTACTCCAGATATAGATGCCCGCACCAAAGGTGCGCAGGTGAGGTGAACGCTCGTGCACCCTTACGCTCCACCCACGCTGGGCTAACGCCGCCGCTGCCGTAAGCCCGGCGATACCTGCCCCAGCAATTTCTGCATGCAGTTGCTTCATACCCTCTCCTCAGCCCTGTTTGTTTTTGATCGTTACCCGTCGTTAAGAACCCGCCTGCACCGCAAACAGATCCTTTCTCCTGGTCATGCAGAACAACGCCAAAGCGGCAATGAACGCGGGAAGCGCCATCCAAAAGAAAAAATTCTGCAAATCGCCCACCGCGGCATACAGCCAAGAACCGAGGTAAGCCCCGAGGATAGAACCGATATGACCCACGCCGATCCCCCATGACACTCCGGTCGCCCGCGCCATGGTGGGATAGAGGCCCGCGCTCAAAATACTGATGTTGTTCAGTGCGCCGGTCAGCGTGAACCCCACAAGAAATACGCAAACCAGCAAACCGGTCGAACTGCCAAGCTGGCTGCCGGTAACCAGCAACGCGAAGGAGGCCAAAAGCGCTAAAGGCGGGAGAATTCTGGCGATACCGATACGATCGATGAGCACAGCGGTGATTATGCCGCCGACAACGCCCCCCAAAGGCAGCATTGCGGCGACATATAAAGCAGTATGAGCGTCAAAACCGCTGCCGCGTAATACCGTTGGCAGCCAATTGCTCAGCAGGTAAAACGAGAACAAACAGCAGAAAAAGGTCAGCCAGAGTAGAAGCGTACGCTCGGTTCGCCCCTCAGAAAATAGAGCAACCACGGGCGATAGCTTCTGGCTTTTTTCTCCGGGCTTTCTGTCCATGCCGTCGGTAAAGACCACGGACTGCCAATTCATCTGGCCGCCAATCCGCTCGACGATCCGCAGTAATTTAGCCCTCTGTTGCGGCCTGTTGGCCAGAAAACAGATAGACTCGGGGAGCATGAAATACAGCACTGGCAGCATCACCAAAGGTGCGATGCTGCCCACAAACAGCAAGCCCCTCCAGCCCAGCAACGGCAGCAGCAAGTCAGCCACCCAACCGCCGAGCGCCATACCCAGGGTAAAGCCGGAAAAGCTCAGGGTGACCAGCAGCATGCGCCAGCGAACGGGCGAATATTCTGACACCAGGGTGATACAACCGGGCAATACGCCACCTAACCCCATACCGGTCAGCAAACGCAGTGCCACAAGCACGGTAATCGATGAGGAAAAGGCATAACCCAGGGTGCCTAAAGCGACGATAACCGAGCAGATCAGCAGCACCGTTTTGCGCCCATAACGATCCGCCGCAGGGCCACAAATGAAACTGCCTAGTAGCATGCCGAACAGACCCGCGGCGAAAGCAGGCCCCAACTCGGCGCGATCTATCCCCCATTCTTGAGCCAATTCAGGGGCGATATAACCCATCGCGCTGGCATCCAGACCATTAATCATCGATACAATAAAACACAAGACCAGCGTCATTATCTGCAAACCACCAAGCGGACTTTGATCGACAATGTCGGTGACGGATTGTTTGTTCATGGCAAAAATCCTCTTTTCTTGTTTTTTTATTAGCTTGCATCATGAAACGCACGCCACCACCGGCTGGAAAACTCGGGGTTAACCGGCGAATGAAATGGTGTCAACATACTGATTAGTAATGAGTTACCTTCTTTCAGTTCCGGATCTTATGCATAACCCTGGGTTTTACTGGACAGCCTGCAGGGGCAGGTTTTTCCAGAGAACAAGGATGGATCGAGTATAGGGCTGGGCTGATATCAGGGAATAATCAAAAAAGGGATCTTTGGTATAACCAAAATGAATACAGCGGGGCGTGAAAAAGGAATATTTCGTGGGCGTCAGAAAAAGGAAAACCCCCGCACAGTCTGCCTGTAGCGAGGGTTTTAAATCATCACCGATAGTCAGTGATTAGCCGTTTATCATTCCCACTCGATGAGGTAAACCGCTCAAACCTGCTTGTTCAGGCCATGATCAGACGATTAAACAACAGTTGCTGTACGTCCTGTCGATGAGACAAAATTGCATGCGCTGTCACTAATGTTCCGCTTACTGAATACAAAACACGGTAGCCTTCAGCGTGGTTAAACTCCCTATACTTCGCACAGCCAATTTTCAACAGTTCAGGACAAATTTGGCATCCCAGAGGGAAAAGAGCGACGGTACTCTCAAACTGAGCAAGAATATCCGTGATGACCGCGCGCGGTTCAACATCAACACGGCGAAGGTAATCTGCTATCACGTCGATGCAGTGCTTTACTGTGAGCGTGTACTCAAAGGTAACCTGCTGTTCCATTGAAGTCCCTTAATATTGAGTGCTCAGCGCTTAACTCGAGATCCCATCAAGCAATTGTTCTCTTGATAACACGCGCCCCTCAGATTTATCTTTCTCTGAAAGGGTAAGCAATTTCAGCAAAGCAATGGCCTTTTCCCGTTCCTGCTGTTGATCATAGGATTCTATAACATAAGCAGGCACACCATTTTGCGTGACCAGGATGGGTTCTGACAGATCAAGAGTTGCCGCGTTCTTTTTAACGTAGCTAATTGTTTCTACCTTCATCGTATATCCCTCTTCATGATCATGCATAGGTCTTAATATAGGCCATATTTAGACCACCAACAAGGATTCGCTTATCAGGGCAATAAAAGGTGAACTCCGGCCCTTCGGCCAGGACTTTGTTAATAGTCTTAAACCCTCTGTAAAAACAGAGGGTTTACTACACTTTTACCTGTTCATAAACTGGCTGAAGGGGTTATCTGATCATTCCCACTCAATGGTAGCCGGTGGCTTACCGCTGATGTCATAAACCACGCGGGAAATGCCGTTGACTTCGTTGATGATGCGGTTGGAGACGCGGCCGAGGAAATCGTACGGCAGGTGCGCCCAATGTGCGGTCATAAAGTCGATGGTTTCCACTGCGCGCAGTGAAACAACCCAGTCGTATTTACGGCCATCGCCCATCACGCCAACCGAACGCACCGGCAGGAACACGGTGAATGCCTGGCTGACTTTGTTGTACAGATCGGCTTTGTGCAGCTCTTCGATGAAGATCGCATCGGCACGGCGCAGCAGGTCGCAGTACTCTTTCTTCACTTCGCCCAGCACGCGCACGCCCAAACCTGGGCCCGGGAACGGGTGACGGTAAAGCATGTCGTACGGCAGGCCCAGTTCCAGACCGATTTTACGCACTTCGTCTTTGAACAGCTCTTTCAGCGGCTCGACCAGGCCCAGCTTCATCTCTTTCGGCAGACCGCCCACGTTGTGGTGCGATTTGATCACGTGCGCTTTGCCGGTGGCGGAAGCGGCAGATTCAATCACGTCCGGGTAGATGGTGCCCTGCGCCAGCCATTTCACGTCGGTCTGCTTGCAGGCTTCTTCGTCGAACAGTTCAACGAACACGCGGCCGATGATCTTGCGCTTGGCTTCCGGCTCGTCAACACCGGCCAACGCGCTCAGGAAGCGATCTTCCGCCGCCACGTGAACGATGTTCAGGCCGAAGTGGTCGCCAAACATTTCCAGCACCTGGTCAGCTTCGTTCAGACGCAGCAGGCCGTTATCGACGAACACGCAGGTCAGGCGCTCGCCAATGGCGCGATGCAGCAGCATTGCGGTCACGGAGGAGTCGACACCGCCGGACAGGCCGAGGATCACGTGATCTTCGCCCACCTGCTGACGAATGCGCTCTACTGCATCTTCGATGATGGTCGCCGGGGTCCACAGGGCTTCACACTGGCAGATATCCAGTACGAAACGCTCCAGCATGCGCTGGCCCTGACGGGTGTGGGTCACCTCCGGATGGAACTGCACGCCGTAGAAGCGTTTTTCTTCGTTGGCCATAATGGCAAACGGGCAGGTATCGGTGCTGGCAACGGTCACGAAGTCGGACGGGATAGCGGTCACTTTGTCGCCGTGGCTCATCCACACGTCCAGCAGCGGTTTGCCGGTTGGGCTCAGCGCGTCTTCGATGCCGCGAACCAGTGCGCTGTCGGTAGTGATTTCCACCTGCGCGTAACCGAACTCACGCTCGTTGGAACCTTGCACATGGCCGCCCAGCTGCATTGCCATGGTCTGCATGCCGTAGCATACGCCCAGCACAGGTACACCGGCGGTGAACACGTATTCTGGAGCACGCGGGCTGTTGGTTTCGGTGGTGCTTTCCGGGCCGCCGGACAGGATGATGCCGCTCGGATTGAATTCGCGGATTTGCTCTTCGCTAACGTCCCAGGCCCACAGCTCGCAGTAAACGCCGATTTCGCGCACGCGGCGGGCTACCAGTTGAGTGTATTGCGAACCAAAGTCCAGAATCAGAATGCGATGCTTATGGATATTTTTTGTCATGTGAGGCGAATTCCAGCAACAGAGAAAAAGAGCGAAAAAAGTGTTTTCGGGGTGAGGCTTCAGCCCCACCCCGGCCTCTCCCGCAGGAGAGGATAAAGCATTAACCCATGCGGTAGTTCGGTGACTCTTTGGTGATGGTCACGTCGTGCACGTGGCTTTCCTGGATACCGGCGCCGCTGATGCGAACAAATTCAGCCTTGGTACGCAGGTCGTCGATGGTGGCGCAGCCGGTCAGGCCCATGCAAGAACGCAGGCCGCCCATTTGCTGGTGCACGATCGCTTTCAGCATGCCTTTGTAAGCCACGCGGCCTTCGATACCTTCCGGCACCAGTTTGTCGGCGGCGTTATCTGTCTGGAAATAACGATCGGAAGAGCCTTTGGACATCGCGCCCAGTGAGCCCATACCACGGTAGGATTTGAACGAACGGCCCTGATACAGCTCGATTTCGCCCGGTGATTCTTCGGTACCCGCCAGCATGGAGCCGACCATTACGCAGGATGCGCCGGCCGCGATAGCTTTGGCGATGTCACCGGAGAAGCGAATGCCGCCGTCGGCGATGACCGGGATACCTGTCCCTTCCAGCGCTTCAACCGCATCGGCGATGGCCGTGATCTGCGGTACACCCACGCCGGTCACGATGCGAGTAGTACAGATGGAGCCAGGGCCGATACCCACTTTGACCGCGCTGACGCCGGCGTCAGCCAGCGCTTTGGCACCGGCTGCGGTAGCCACGTTGCCGCCCACGATCTGCAGATCCGGGTATTTGGCGCGCGTTTCGCGAATGCGCTGCAATACGCCTTCGGAATGGCCGTGAGAGGAGTCGATCAGCAGCACGTCAACGCCGGCGGCGACCAGCGCATCAACGCGCTCTTCGTTACCTGCGCCAGCACCCACCGCAGCGCCAACGCGCAGACGGCCATGCTCGTCTTTACAGGCGTTAGGCTTGCGTTCCGCTTTCTGGAAGTCTTTTACGGTGATCATGCCCAGCAGATGGAAGTTGTCGTCCACTACCAGCGCTTTCTCAACGCGTTTTTCGTGCATTTTCTGCAGCACGACTTCACGCGCTTCGCCTTCTTTCACCGTAACCAGACGCTCTTTCGGCGTCATCACGGCGGTAACAGGCTGGTTCAAATCGGTGACGAAGCGGACGTCGCGGCCGGTGATGATACCGACCAGTTCGTTCTCTTCGGTGACCACAGGGTAACCGGCGAAGCCGTTACGTGCGGTCAGCTCTTTCACTTCTTTCAGGGTAGTGGCGGGGGTTACGGCTTGTGGATCGGTCACCACGCCGCTTTCATGTTTTTTCACGCGGCGGACTTCTTCTGCCTGACGCTCGATAGACATGTTCTTGTGAATGAAGCCCAGACCGCCTTCCTGCGCCAGCGCGATGGCCAGGCCGGATTCGGTAACGGTATCCATGGCTGCGGACAGCATAGGGATATTCAGGCGGATATTTTTGGTCAGTTGGGTGCCGAGCTCAGCGGTATTAGGCAGAACCGTAGAGTGAGCTGGAACCAGGAGAACGTCGTCAAACGTCAGTGCTTCTTTTGCGATACGTAGCATGGGCAATATCTCACCAGAGTGGGCTGTGAAAAAGATAAAATATTGCCGCGGCATTATACAGAGCGTAATCGGTTGCCTCCAGCACTTTCTCACAAAAACTCTTGATTACCTTTTTCAGCCATGTAGTATCGACCAATTAAGTGCTTGTTTTGAAATTTGATCTGGGTCACATGTCGATACCTGTTTCGCCTTCCATTTTTACCGTAAGCCGCCTGAATCAGACGGTTCGACAGCTGCTGGAAATGGAAATGGGCCAGATTTGGCTCTCCGCCGAGATCTCCAACTTCTCCCAGCCGTCTTCCGGCCATTGGTATTTCACGCTGAAGGACGACCGCGCGCAGGTGCGTTGCGCGATGTTCCGCAACACTAACCGCCGCACCACCTTCCGCCCGCAAAATGGCCAACAGGTGCTGGTTCGCGCCAGCATCACGCTGTATGAGCCGCGCGGCGACTATCAGCTGATCGCCGAAAGCATGCAGCCTGCCGGCGACGGCCTGTTGCAACAGCAGTTCGATCAGCTGAAACAACGTCTGAGCGCCGAAGGCCTGTTCGACCAACAGTTCAAACAGCCGCTGCCCAGCCCGGCCAAACGCGTCGGGGTCATTACCTCCGCCAGCGGCGCGGCGCTGCACGATGTGCTGCAGGTGCTGCAACGGCGCGATCCTTCGTTGCCCATCGTAATCTACCCTACTTCGGTGCAGGGCGCGGAAGCCCCTCTGCAGATTGTGCGCGCCATCGAAACGGCCAACCGCCGTGACGAGTGCGACGTGCTGATCGTCGGCCGTGGCGGGGGTTCGCTGGAAGACCTGTGGAGCTTTAACGACGAACGCGTTGCGCGGGCGATTTTCGCCAGCCGCATTCCGATTGTCAGCGCCGTCGGCCACGAAACCGACGTCACTATTGCCGACTTTGTCGCTGATTTGCGTGCACCAACTCCTTCCGCCGCGGCCGAACTGGTCAGTCGCAATCAATTGGAACTGCTGCGTCAGTTGCAATCGCAGCAACAGCGGATGGAAATGGCGATGGACTACTACCTGGCACAGCGCCAGCAGCAGTTCACCCGCATCAACCACCGTTTGCAACAGCAGCACCCGCACCTGCGTCTGGCGCGCCAACAAACGCTGTTGTTCAAACTGCAGCGCCGGTTGGAAGACGGCATGCAAAACCAACTGCGTCTGTCTTCGCGTCGCAGCGAGCGGGCTCAACAACGGCTGGCGCAGATGCAACCGCAGGCGCGTATTCACCGTTACCAACAACGCGTGCAGCAACAGGAATACCGTTTGCAGCAGGCATGGGATCGCCAGCTTAACGGCCTGCGTCAACGTTTTGGCGTCGCCTGCAGCCAGCTCGAGGCCGTCAGCCCGCTGGCAACGCTGGCCCGTGGCTACAGCGTGACGCAAACCCCGCGCGGCGAACTGCTGAAAACCACTAAGCAGGCTCAGGTTGGTGAACTGCTGAAAACCCGCCTGCAGGATGGCTGGGTGGAAAGCGAGGTGAAAACCATCACCGTCGCCAAAAAGCCGCGCAAGAAACGCGCGGCCGAATAATCCCGCTTACTCCAGCGTAAAACTGCTGCCCGGCACGCCGTTAATCCACAGTTCTCGCGTCTCGCCAGTTGGCAAACTGCAGGTCAACGTCCGCCACGCCGGTTTGAACCGGCCTTCGGCAGTGATGTTCAGCATGATGCGTTGACTGTCGCTGAGCATCTCCCAGCGCAGCCACAGCGCGTCGCCCTGCTGCCAGCCATAACTTTCCCCGTCATCTTCGAATAGCAGTCCAGAAGCGCTGCCACAGCCTTTGAGCGGGTACAGCTTCAGCTCGCGCCGATCGTCTGCCGTTACGTCAACATGCGCCAATCGGGACGACAAAGGTATCGCGGCACCGGCACGTACCAGCAGCGGCAGGCGCTCCAGCGGTGCCTCAAGCAGCACCTCCTGGCCGCCGCTGAACCATTGCCCGCTGTAGAAGCAGTACCAGCCGTCGTCGTTATCCGGCAGATACACCGGCCGCTGACGCTGCCCCTGCTCCACCACGCTGGCCACCAGCAGATCGCGACCTATCATAAAATCATCGGTTTCGTTCAGCGTACGCTCATCATGCTCGTGGTCGAGGAAGGTCGGGCGCAGCATCGGCTCGTCGTCGACGCTGGCCTGCCACAGCAGGGTGTAGAAATACGGCATCAGCCGATAACGCAAAGCAATCGCCTCGCGCACTGCCGGCGTCACCGCAGGGTACATCCAGGGTTCGTTAACCGTGGCGTCGTCGTTCCAGGAGTGAATGGTGAAACGCGGATGCATCACGCCATTTTGTACCCAGCGCACCAGCAGTTCGGCGTCCGGCCTGTCGCCGGAGAAACCGCCCACGTCGTGCCCGAGGTTGTACAACCCGGACAGACTCATGCCCAGCCCCATGCGAATGTTGTAACGCAGAGTCTGCCAACTGGTACGGTTGTCGCCGCTCCAGGTCTGCACATAGCGCTGCATGCCGGCGCAGCCGGAACGCGAAATCAGGTACGGCCTCAGTTCGGGAGCAAAGCGCTGCTGAGCATCCATCGAGGCGCGCATCATCAACAGCGGCATCACCGGGCGAATATGCTTGATGGCGATCGGCCGGCCAAAACCGTGGCAGCGCGCTTCGCCGTCCCACACTTCGTATTCGTTATTGTCATTCCAGGTGGAATCGATGCCCATTTCCAGCAGTTGCTCAGTCACGCCCTGCTGCCACCAGCGTACCGTCGCCGGATGAGTGAAATCGAGGTGCGATCCTTCATCGTCCCAAAAGCTGGAGCGCTCCGGCCGTTCGCTTTCTGAATCGCGAATAAACAACCCTTGCTGCGCCGCCTGTTGATACTGCGGGTGATCCTGCAGCAAGCACGGCTTGATATTGGCCGCCAGCTTCAATCCGGCATCGTGGAAAGCCTGGCTCAACTGCTTGGGTTGCGGCACCTTGTCGTGGTTCCAGTTGAACACGTAGCGCTTGTTGCCGATTGAGGTGTAACCGGACGACAGTTGGAAAGAGTCGCAGGGAATGTCATGTTGGCGGCAAAGCTCAATGAACTGCTGTAGCTGCTGTTGGGCATCCGGTGCGTCGGTGTAATGCATGGTCGAGCCGCTGTAGCCCAGGCTCCATTTTGGCCCGAAGTGTGTCTTACCGGTCAGGCGCACAAACGCCTTGGTGACATCCAGCACCTTGGGCCCGAGGAACAGGTAATAATCCAGATCTCCCGCCTCGGCCTGATAGCGGCGATAGGCCAGGTGGTAATTGTCGATCTCGTTGCCCAGATCCAACCAGCAGCTGCTCAGGTTATCGTAAAACAGCCCAAAGCTGGCCTCTTCTCCACGGGTGATGGTGAAGGGAATGTGCTTGTACAGCGGGTCCGTGCTGGCGGCGTTGTAACCCATCGCATCCAGATTGCGCATTTCAAAACGGCGGCCGCTGCGTTCCAAATCACCGGCCTTCTCACCCAGGCCATAATAGCGTTCGGCAGCATGGCGACGTTGATAATGAGCCACGCCGTCACCGTGCGGATTAAGCAAATAGGCGCTGGTTGGCCGATCGGCTGCCAGCGGACGCCATTCGCCGGCGGCGTTGCAGTGCTCCCATTCCAGCCATAGCGGCTGATGTACGGTCACGCGCAACGCGGAGGTGGTCAGCACCAGCCGATCCTCATGCTGTTGCAGTTGGTAACCCGGCAGGCTGAAACCGTCGACGCTCAGCCGATCGCGCCCTTCCCAGGGCACATCGGCCTGTGGCGCAATGCTCCAGGTGCGGTCCAGCGCCAGCTCTCCGTTGCGCTTGATCAACACGCGACACAGGTGGTTTTCCAACACGTACAGGCAAAACAGATGGCGTTCGTCGACCAGCAGCTCAATACGATCGGCATACTGACCTGCCAACGTCCAGTTTTTCAAGGTTTTCATAGGCATCCAACTTAACTATTGAGTGTTTTTTTACCGCCGCGTTCGGCGATCAAAGCAATCAGGAACAGGGCACCAATCAGGTCGAAGAAGCCCATGGCGATAAACAGCGGGTTGAAACCGACGGTGTCGGAGACCGCGCCGATCAGCAATGTAAACAGGAAGCTGGCGATCCAGGCGCTGGATCCGCGCATGCCGTTGACGGTCGCCATTTGGTTTTTATCGAACGACTCCACCACCAGCGCGCTGAGCATGCAGGAGATCACCTGGTGCCCGAAGCCGCCGATCGAGATCAGTGCGATCGCCACGTAGGGATCTTTGGTGATCGCCACAAACGCCAGCGAGACCATCATGAAGGCGCCCGTCACCGAGCTGGCGACCACCGAGTTAACGCGGCTGCAGCCGAACCATTTGCGGTACAGGGTAGTGAGATAACCGCTGGCGACGCTGCCGATGTCCGCCGCCAAAAACGGCAGCCAGGCGAACATGGCGATGTGCTTTAAGTCCATGCCGCGCTCGGTGGCCAGGTACAGCGGCACCCAGAAACTGAACACCGCCCAGGCCGGTTCGGCGAGAAAGGCCGGAATGGCGATGCCATAGAACTTTTTGTTGCGGCACAAAATCGCCAGAGACTTGAGGAACGGCAATCGGGGCAGTTCCGGCTCATTGTCTTCGCGGATCAAATCCAGTTCCTGCTGGCTCAGATTGGGGTGCTGCTGCGGCGAGTGATAGAACAGCCACCACAGCACCACCCAGATCAACGCCAGCGCGCCGGAGAACAAAAAAGCGCCCTGCCAGCCAAAGGAAACGTGAGCAATCACGATAATCGGCGGAGCCAGCATGGCGCCAATAGAGAAACCGACGCCTGCCCAACCGGCGGCGATCGGACGTTCCTTTTTAGGGAACCAGTCGGAAATCGCCTTGGCGTTGGCCGGCGTGGCCGCCGCTTCCGCCCCGCCCATAAAGAAACGCAGGATAGCCAGCTGAACCCAGCTCCCCGCCCCGGCATGCAGCATGCAAACTACCGCCCAGATACTGGCGCAGATCAGAAAGCCCATCTTCAGGCCGATAACGTCGATCAGCCAGCCGCAGATCGGCTGAAATACCGTATAGGCCAACTGGAACGACGCCACCACCCAGGAATACTGCTCGGTAGTCATGTTGAGGCTGGTTTTCAGTTCAGGTGCCAGAATGCCCAGAGAATTGCGGGTAATGTAGTTAACCGTCACGCCCAGCAAAAACAGCGCCAGCATCCACCAGCGCAGCGATTTGAATTTGCGCCGGCCGCTGGCGGCGACCCTTTGATTAATTTCAACACTCATCTGTCTTCTCTCCACGACGGCTGCCCGGTGAAACAGCTCGCCTTTTGGTAGGGTACGTTTTGGTATCGAAGGTATGAGCCGTGGAAAACTGCGGTATGCCTGAAAAAGACCAACGCATCACGATCACAACCACATGATTTATTTTCGTTTTATTTATAATTCAGCCCATTAATTGGACTGATAAATCTATAAAGTTGGTATACCAATTCAGACTAACCAGCCGGAAGCGTGAGCGAAACGAGGTTTTTTGCAAAAATTCTCATGCACAGAATAAAAGCTCGCCATAATGGCGACAGAAGCCTGACAGTACGCTGAAAAAACACCGTGAAAATATTTTCATTAACGAATTTGAAGGAGATCACAGAATGAACGGAAAGCTGAAAATACAGGAAATTGCCCGGCAAACCGGGCTGTCGATCAGCACCGTTTCACGCGTATTAGCCGGCAAATCCAACACCAGCGTCGAAGCGCGCCAAAAAGTGCTGGCCTGCGCCCAACAGAACGGCATTCTGCAAGGCATTTCCAGCGGCAGGTTGATGCTCAACAACGTGATGGTCTTCGCTCCGCAGCGCGCTTTTGATGTACGCACCGATATCTTCTACTACAAGGTGATCCAGGGGATCTCCGCCGCACTGGCTGAACATGAAGTGCGGATCCGCTATTGTGGGCTGGAAGAACTGCACAGTGACGGCGCGTTGTTTCTGGAAAAAATGAGCGATCCGCAAACTCAGGCGGCGTTGATTATCGGCATCGATGACGAACACATTCATCAGTTGGCCGCCGACCTGAATAAACCCTGCGTACTGATTAACTGCACCGACCGCCAGATGCGGCTCGACAGCGTGTCACCCGATCACCAGCTGATTGGCGAGTTTTCCGCCAACTATCTGATGCAACAAGGGCACAGCCATATTTTGAATCTGCAATGCCTGCGCCGCCACACCATGGAACTGCGGCTGGCGGGCATTAAACAAGCCTATGCGCGGCACAATATCGCCTTTGACGACGGCCGCCATCTGGTGACCACTTCCGGCTTCGGCAGCGAAGAAGCGGAGCAGGCGCTTACCACCTTTATCAACCGGGTGAGCCACCGCTCGCAGCTGCCAACGGCCATTCTTGCCGGTGGCGACTACATGGCGGTCGGCGCGGTCAAGGCGCTGAACAAACTGCAGCTGAGCGTGCCGGGCGATATCTCGGTGATGAGTACCGACGGCTTCAATCTGGCGGAAATTCACGACGTGCCGCTCACCTCGGTACAGGTGCCGCGCGACGAGCTGGGTTATGAGGCGATCCAACTGCTGCAACGCCGCATGCTGCGCGCCGATGCACCGCCTTGTAACCTGCTACTGCACGGAAAACTGGCGGTGCGCGCGTCGGTCAAGCGCATCAGTCCCCATAAAACCAGCCCGGCGGTCAGTACCCATGACCACCGCCTTTACGATGTCTGAACTACACTTAGTGGCACCCCGTTCATTATTGAGGGTCATTTTTTGGTTCATCGCGTATTGGAGTGAACTCTTTAGTAAGGGAGCATTCATCACCGCACGTGTTGTTAGACCATTAGCCGGCTCCTGTGTCAATGTAGTACCGGTTCAGCGCTGCAGTGCTTGGCCCGTGTCGGGGCGCTACATTTCGGGATGCCCCCCTTTAGAACACCAAAAAGACCCCTAACGCGAGATTCACCAGGTGATCGGACCACTACGACTGCGTAATGAAGCTTCCGTGATGCTTTTAGCGGGGTTGGCTTAGTAGGACTGCAAAGAAGGATTGGGGGAATCTATCATTCCCCCACAGGCTGCGACAAGCTTGTGGCACCGTTTACTTCCGATGACTCTTTTTAGCTGTAGCTAGCATATGCATGCGCAAACACGTAAATCTACATGAACATCTTTTCACTCAAGTTTGGTGATCAACCCAAGTAATCGAAGATCATTTAGAATTTCGTTTTTGTCGTCTTCAGTTACATTCTTAAGCATTTCCGATAATTCATTTTTGGATAAAATTTTTAAAATAATATCCTTGTGGAATTTTTCTGTTATATCACTACATCTACCAGCCATAAAAATAAGAGTAACCAGCTCGAGCATGAGGCATTCTATTGGTTCAACAAACGATCCTTCTAATGATTCATATGCAAATGCCTGATCAGATGTATCACAGACCGAATGATTATCACCATTTTTCCGTAAGTTAAGAAAATTTCTACAATAAGCGTAGCTTGAATAGGCAAAGCTGCTCCTTATTTCATCATAACTCATCACATTCATTGTTATTTACCTCTTCCAGGAATCAAACGCACACCGTTATTGTCTAAAATGTCAACTTTCACCCTTGGGTACCTGCTCTCGAATTGTTTAACAACGCCCAAGCAACTGTCGCTGGCAGCTTTTTCGGTGAAAATGGTAACAGAGCCTTTTGCGGAATAGTTTTTACCTAACCTATCGGCTAAGTTATCCAATATTTTATATTCGGAGTCTATATTCCTTGTCACATGTTTACCATCATCAGTGAGTACAGTCTCATATTTGAAATTTTATTTTCCCGTCCCAACAAAGCCTTTGCCTTCAACTTCTATGAGGTTGTGACCTGTCAGTGTCTTTGGCATTCCAGATATATCAATACATGGCGGCCGGCGCGGTCAAGGCGCTGAACAAACTGCAGCTGAGCGTGCCGGGCGATATCTCGGTGATGAGTACCGACGGCTTCAATCTGGCGGAAATTCACGACGTGCCGCTCACCTCGGTGCAGGTGCCGCACGACGAGCTGGGTTATGAGGCGATCCAACTACTGCAACGCCGCATGCTGCGCACCGATGCACCGCCTTGTAACCTGCTGCTGCACGGCAAACTGGCGGTGCGCGCGTCGGTCAAACGCATCAGTCCCCATAAAACCAGCCCGGCGGCCAGTACCCATGACCACCGCCTCTACGATGTCTGAGCTACACTTAGTGGCATCCCGTTCATTATTGAGGATAATTTTTTGATTCATCGCGTATTGGCGTGAACTAATGGAAAACGGCAGTAAGAGCGTTTAGGTCTGTATTCGCCAAAACTCACCCTAAGCCACGTACAGAGTCTGCGAAGGAGGCGCGGTACCGCACTTCATCACGCAGTTAGCAGACGCTAGGCCTCAAGTGCGCAGCGGGGACGCCGGTAAGGCCACAAAAAGGCTTCATGGATAGAGTAAATTTCCCGTCGGTGCGCCAGCTCAACTGCCCGAAGATGACCATCACTCGGTGAAACATGTCGGCGTTTATGTGGAATACAAAAGCAATAAATATCCTCCGGCATAGCCGGAGGTTTTTCATATGCGCCTATAAGGCTCTCTTGCCAGCCGCGCCCTAACAGGCGCATTGCGATCTGACATTTGCATTTATGGGTTACTTACGGCCCGTAAACGGATACCCGGATACGGGATCGACAGTTGCTCACCCATTTTATCCTCTTCTAGTTGGTGCTTTATGTATTCTTGTATCTTGGCTGTATTTTTCCCAACCGTATCAACGTAATACCCTCGACACCAGAACTCCCGGTTACGGTATTTGAACTTCAAATCGCCAAACTGCTCATAAAGCATCAGGCTGCTCTTTCCCTTCAGGTACCCCATAAAACTCGACACACTCATTTTGGGCGGGATTTCCAGAAGCATATGGATGTGATCCACACAACATTCCGCTTCCAGAATATTCACGTTTTTCCATTCGCACAGCTTTCTTAAGATACTGCCTATCGCTTTACGCTTTTCCCCGTAGAACACCTTTCTTCGGTACTTCGGCGCAAAAACTATGTGATATTTACAGTTCCATCGCGTGTGCGCTAAGCTCTTTTCGTCCCTCATTGGGACCCCCTTTTGATTTCTTGTTGAACCTTTGCAGTTGCCAGACCGCAAACTGTTTTAACAAATCAAAAGGTTTTTTTATAACTGCCTCAAAGCTGAAAGCTTTACGGAACCTCCAGCCTAGCTGGAGGTTTTCTGTGCACAAGAAAAAACGGCTCCGAAGCCGTTTTCTTTGGTTAGTCTAAATCCTCAGGAAAATCTTGTCGAATAGACCCTTCTGCCTTCAAGATAGCCACAAAATTTCTATAATTTCCCTCATCTCTTTCTATCAGGCCATCAAGTAATTCATCGCCTATCAAGGAATGATGAAAAATGCCGTTGGAGAAAAAAACACATCTCCACGAGATTTCAGGGTCGATTACGGTAACATCTTCGCTTCTATACGCAATAAGTGCACCGTATCGAGGAGGTAAACCATAAAAATACTTATTGCTTCCTATTACATAGAACGCAAAGACTTCAATGATAGTGCCATCTCGCTCTTTTATTTTCATGAATTTTTATCTCCCTTTATTGACGGGCCTGGCTGCAAATCATTACGTTTTGGTGAATCAAATTTCATATCGTATGCCTTACCCGTATATTTATTATACTGGTAATGAATAACAATGTGTTTATCATCTGGTAGCTTATGTGCAGCTTGCATTTTTTGGAAGCCCGCTGTAGTAGAAAATTTGGGATCTTTATTTAGCTTCAACTCCATCCCTTTTTCAGGATTTTGCTTCACCAAATTCCACAATACCTGCTCATTCAGATCACGAGGAGCGGTTGCCTGGTGAGCCTTTGCCGTAGAAATCCCCTCAGCATTTTTTATTATCGCCTGCTGCTCCCGGGTTAGCCCTAACCCTGTTAGATCTTTTACCGTTGTTTTCTCTAACGCCTTGATGCTATTGGTAGTGATCTTAACGCCCAGCTTCCCTGCGCCGGCAGCCCCTGCAACCAGCCCTAGCCCAGCCATCGTCAGTTTACCAAACTCCAGACCGGCACCGTAAGCGCCATCCACGCCCGCGTGTTCATACTTCGTCTTGAACGCTTCAACCCGCCCCAGGTACTCCTGTTTCACGCCTTCACCGATAATCGTGAACCGGTCATCACTTTTTATCAGGGCTATTAACGCATCCGCGGCCTCACGCGGACTACTGGCCACGGCGACCAGACCATTCACCGTATCGTTGATTTCAACCGGGATTCCCGACACGACGCCGGCCGCAAAGGCACCGTCCTGGGTTTTACTGGTTATGCCCCAATTTGCCAGCACCAGCGCTTTATCCAGTGGCGATTTGGCGGCCGCCAAATCTTTTTCCATCAGCTCCTGTTGCTTGTGGCTGAGGTAGTTGTACCGGAACGCATTCTCACCGCCGGTGGCACCGCTGTAAGCACCATCAGACTTGCCGGTGAAGACTGCGCCGGCAGCAGCACCCAACACCCTTGCCATCTGCGCCTGCTGTTCCGATTTCTTCTGCCATTCCTCCGGCTTGATGATGTTATCGCCCAGTATTACCCCGGCCAGTTCCGCCGCCAATGCGCCGGCAGCGGCCCCTTTACCGTCTCCTCTGCCGATTTCCGCGCTGATGCCCGCCAACACCGCATGGCTGACGGATTTCCCCGCCACGCCGAGGACTTCGCCGTTATTCCCTATCAGGTTGGCGCCTTCAGCCTGAACCTGACCGCCGATATTCGCCAGCAGCGCGTTGGTCAGATTGTCTTTGAAACTGCCGCCATTGATGGTGGTGTTGAGGCTCGAGCTGATGACCGATTGCCCAGCCACACGCTGCGCCACCTTGCTCCAGTCGCCGTTGCTCAGCTGTGGCAGCTTGACGTTGTTCGGGTTGAGCGGTTTGCCCGCCGCGTCCTTGCTCCATCCCATCGCGCTGTCGAAGCCGTTGAGCGCGCCCCCCACTGCCATTGCCGTGGCCGTCGCCTTCACGCTCTCGCTGCTGCCCAGCACTTTCAGGGTTTTTGACAGATTGCCTCTGTTTTCGACCAGCGCCACCGCCGCCTGAGAGGCCAGCGATGACATGCCGGCCGTTACCGCGCCACTGGTGACGGCGCCGCCGCCGATAGCCCCGGCGACATTACTGGCAGCCAGAGCCGTTAGCGAACTGCCGGCCGTCACTGCGGCTGCCGCGATGGCAATCACTGCCGCCACCGCCGGGTTCAAATGCTGGCTCTTGTAGTCCCAGCTGTCGTAGGCGTCCTTGACGGTGTTCCACTGCACGTCATTACGCTTGTTCAGGTCTTTGACCCAGGTAGTCCCTGCCGTGTTGCCCAGGGCATCGATGGCGCTTTGCAGCACCTGGCCGTTTTTCACCTTCACGTCAGCGTTGACGCCTTTGGCGGCATCAACAGTCAACGCACCGCCGGTATGAATGCTCGGAAGCACCCATTTATTGTCTTCATAGCCCTTGTTGGCCTGCTTGATGAAGAACCCTTTGGAATTAGTGACGGTCTGTTCAAAGCTGGTGTTCTTCACCGCACGGAAGTTAACCTGTCCACGCGCGCTGGTCAGGTGCGCATTTTGCCCGGCGGCAATTTTACTCGCCTCATAGGTACTGTCGTCACGGCTCATCAGGGTGATATTGCCGGGGGCGGTAAACTCGGTGACCTTATTGGTCACGTCATGACGGGTTTGCTTGACCTCGGTTTTTTTGCCCCACCATTTGCGTTTGGTTTCCGTTTTCTCGTAGTGGCTGGACTCTTCCATCGCCTGGGCATAAAGGTAACCACCTTTGGCAGCGATATCCATATTACCGACACGCATGGCTTCAGCCTGGTTATGGGCATCGACCTGGGCTTTTTGTTTGACCTCTTCCGCATTTTGAGTTTGAGCCTGCTGACGAATAGCGACTAACTCTCGCTCTGCGTTTGCTTTTTCGCCTGAGGCAGAAGACAGCGCCTGCTGAGCGGCGGTTATCTCATTATTTTTGTTAATTATGCGTTGTCGCAGGTTTTCATACTCTTGTATCGTCTTCTTCTGTATAGCCAACGCGATTTCGTAACCATCACCGGATGTTTCCGCAGGATCTATACCCTGAGGAAATGGGTCAAATGCCTTACCACCTTCGTTAAGTAATCTATCCAAGTCTGAGCGATTCTTTATTTCAACATTTCCCATGTCAAGATCGTAAGTCCTTGAGCCAGGGATCGTCACAGAGCCACCGTGTTTATATGAGATAGGATGTTGATCTGGATTGTCTAGCAATAAACCTTCGGGGGTATTTTTAACGTTATTAAATACACTCTGCTTTTGATTAACGTTTTGCTCTGCATTTCTGGCTGCCTGCTCCATTGCTGCGATACGTGGCCCCCAGTCCGTCACCGCGACCGGCGGCTTCCAGTTGGCGCCCAACCCCTTGACCACCAGTTTGGTCGCCTGGAACAGTATGCTGCCGCCTGCAATCACCGTCATCAGGCCGCCGGCGTTCAGTTCTGTGCCCTGCTGGGTGCGCGTTTCGGTGAACTCGTTGCTGCCCTCGCGGTAGGTGTGGTTCTGCACCGCCTCAAAACGCATGTCCCTGCCAGAGGTCAGGGTCATATTGCCGTCAGACGAAAGGTGTGAGCCATAGGTCAGAATATCGCGATTGGCGGACAGGGTCAGTGTCTTGCCACCGTAAAGGCGCGTGACCCACTGGCGGTCGTCCTTGTTGTTGTCATTGGCCGCATCGATAGCAGAATAACCTACAGCTGCCAGCCACAGTGTCTGTCCCGCAATCAGCGTCGCATTGCTGCCTGCCCACACCTCACTGCCCTGCAGGCCGATATCGCGCCCCGAGTTAATCAGCAGGTTGCCGTTCGCCTTGATCTGGCTGCGTAATTCGGGTGTGCGGGTCGCGACAAACAGTGAACGGTAGGCATCACCCAGGGGGCGCATGTTAAGGTCGATATTCTGTGCGGCATTAAGGTTGATATCCCCCCCAGCCGTCATTTTGATGCCGTTCAGCGACAGGCCGCTGCCGCTGTTCATCGTTATCGACCCTGTCGCGTTCACGGTGCCCGCCTGGAGCAGGTTGTTGAAGTACTGCAACCGCTTCTCTGCCGACAGAATTTCGCCGGGACGGTTACGTACCAAAACAGCATCATTATTGATGATGCCGATGCTGCCAGGGGCGGTCATGCTGATATTGCGACTATGCGCCAGCAGTGTATTGACCAGGGTTATAGTGCTGCCCGCCGTCAGTGTCAGGTCGCGCGAGGCCTGCAGGCTACCCAGCCAGCGCACACCGTCCGGATGGTAGTAATTGGGTTTTTCGCTGGTGTGAACCTTTATTTCGCCGGTACGGGCAGTCAGCGTGACATCCAGCCCTTTCAATTCGCTCTGCCAGGCATCGATAGTATTCCCGGCGCTTAAACTCAGCTCTTTGCCGGCCGACAGAATACCCTGCCCCAGCACGATGCGGTCTTCGGCAATGGCGGTGATGTTGCCTGTCGCGTTTATGGCATCGGTATTGACGATATTGGCCGCGTGCAGCAGCACATTCTGCGCCCTGACAGTTTCCGGGCGGCCGGTTGTTTTGACGTCATTGAGCTGGTTTTCGTTGGGCGTTGGCGTGTTGATGTCTATCCTGTTTTTAAAATCTGCCACCAGGTTGCCGCCGGACTGCAGTAAAGACGAAGGATATCCTTCTGTCGTCCAACTTTTCTGTGTGCCTTTCCTAACGTAGAGGATGTATTCCGGCGTCGTTGTTTTTGCATCCTGCCATTTATGCCCCAGTACAACGTTCGGATTGGGGGTTTTCGGTTCGAACAAGGCGAAATCATTCAGGTTACCAATGGTCTCACTACGGACACTCAGATTATTGCCAGTTAAAATCAGATCGTTGGCCGCCTTTATTGTACTGACGTGGTTCCAAAGCTCCGACGCATTGATATAGGCGCTCTTACCTGAAATGATTTCAGCCGGTTTGCTGTCGCTCACCACGGTAAAAAGTGCGCGTTCACTGTTGACCCAGGGCGTTTTTTTGAAATCGATATGCCCCAGCCATGTGAAGCTTTTGTCTTCTAGCTCGGCCAGGTAGTCAAAGAATCGGTAGTCGAATTGGTCCTGATAAACACCGTCTGCCAGCCAGCGATCAATATCCTTGTTGTCTTTCGGTGCCTTGGTCGAGGAAATGGCGAACTGTTGGCGCACGTTATCGAGTTTGTTAGTACGAATGACCAGGTCGCCGCTGTTGGTTTTGATGGTGGCCGAGCGGTTCTCGATGTAGTTGGCCTTGTTGCCCTGCGCATCCTTCTGTATCCAGAGGTTTTTGTTGGCGTGAAGTTTGGCGTTGCTACCCGCGTTGCGCACGTGGTCGCTGAAAATACGCATGTCGCCGCTGGTGCTGGTTTGCCCATCGTTCACCAGTTTGGTGGCGACCAGCGTGGCGTTGCCGTCTGCCTGTACCACCGAGCCTGGCGTAATATGCAATTCCCGGGCGCTGACGTTGAGGTCGGTTTTGCTGTGGGTGGTGCCGTTAAGTGCAATCTTGCCGTTGACGCTGAGCGTGATGTCGCGTTGCTGGCTGGTGAGGTCTTTCAGGTTCACCCCGACACCGTCCTCGGTGGCCACCAGGCGAATTTTGTTGGCGTACATGCCACCCAGCGCCTTGGTATCGACCGCCAGTTGCGGTTTGGCCCCGTCGCCGGCAATAGGTTTTACCGTGCCGTCTTTAAAACTGATGCGGTTGGTCCCCTGAGTCAGCGACAGCTTTTTGGCGTTGATTTTGCCGTTGAGTTCAGTGGCACGGCTGAGGATGTCTACATAGTCGGCGCCGCTGCCGTCCAGACCTTTGCCGCCGATGGTAACGCCGCCTTTTTTGACCTCCAACGCCTCCAAGGCGCCCTGCTTGTCGAACTGCGGCTTGCCGGTGGTCAACGTCACGCCCGGGGCATTGATAAAACCACAGCCGTCGCAGGTGATGCCATTGGGGTTGGCAATCATCACGTTGGCCTTGTTGCCGAACACCTCGAGTTTACCCTGCAGCTCAGAGCGGCTACCGCCGGTGACTTCATTGATAATGAGCTCCGCCGCCTTCCCCTTCAGATTAGGGTTGCCTTTGGCATTCTCTATAATTACGCCTAGTTGGGTCTTGCCACCTTGGGTGGCATTGTTGAGCACAGCGCCTGGCGTGCCGACGTTGAAGTCCTTATAGACGTTGTGCGAAATTCCCGCACCGTTCGGCGTGGCAATATTTACCACCGGCACGTTGCCAGGTTTCATGTGTACCTGGGTGTTGCCGTTGACGGCGTTGATGCCAGCAGCGAAGGCCGGATGCAACGGCGTCAGCGCCGTGGTGTAAATCAGCAGGTAGCTGACGGCGCGCGCCAGCGGATGAAGAGGCTTGTCCATAGGAAGGTCCGTTCTCTTAATATAAAATTCGGTCGCGCACTGACGTCCGTGCCGTGTGTCGGTTACTGCAATAAATCGTTTACCTTACAGGGTGATACCGGCCTGCCAGTAAGCCACCCAACGGTCCGGTTGCAGGCTGTTCGGGTGTGCCAACGGTTTGCCGACGGTGAACGCCTGGTTGAACCACCTGTTGTTGATCGCCAGCCCCAGAGCGGCACCGGCCACGCTGCCGCCGTCCACCTGGTGCGTCTCGCTGCGCAGCCAGCCACCGTCCAGCGCGGCGGTCAACGATACGTCGCCGATAACCGGCACGGGCCCGAGTTGCCAGTTGAGTTCGTTGCGCCAGTAGGCGCCGCGGTTGCCAGTGAGGTATTGCTCCTTGAAGCCGCGCACCGAATACTGCCCGCCAAGAGAAATGCGCTCACCGCTGTACAGGTTGTCGGCGCTGGTCTGTCCGTAAGCGGAAGTCAGGTAATAGAGCGACGGCGCCAGCGGATAAAAGTAGCTGGCGCTGAGGCTGAGTTTGCGAAATTCGCTGCGCGCGGCGTAAGGAACTGCTGGGTCGTCCTGGGTTGCACCCAACCCACGCAGGCCGTGCGACACAGCCGGGTTCAACGTCAGGTAACCGCCGCCCAGGGTGCGGCTGTAGTTGAGACCGGTGGACAAGCTCGCCACCGTCACGCTGCTGTTAGTCAGGCGCTGCCCGGCCAGCTTGTTCTCGGTGCGCCGGCGCGATACTCCGATGTCCAGCGCCAGCTTCTGTCGACCATCACGCAACAGGGTGCGGTTGACGCCCAAGCGCTGGATCACCGCGTTACCCTGATAGCGATAGCGTGCAGCCTGTATCGGAATGTGCTGGTAGAAGTCATTCCAGGCCGCCTGGTAGCTGAACAGCCAGTAACCGTAAGGCAACGTGACGCCGCCACTCAGACTGCGGCTGCGGCGGTCGTGGTGAAATTCATCATCCCGTGAGGCTGACAGGGACCACTGTTCGGCCAGGCGCAACGGGTTATCCAGTACCACGCCGGCATTCATTTGCCCGGTACCGGTACTTTTCTGACCGCCGTTGTCGGCGCCGAAGGATAAGGAAATCGGCAGGCGTGTTGCCGTGCGACGCAGTACCACCGAGGAATAGCCCGGCCGCCTGCCGGGCTGGATATCGATGGCAACCTGCTGCGAGGGTAGCCGGTTGAGCTGCTCCATGCCCTGCTCGATATCGCGCAGGTTAAGCACGTGGCCGACCATACCGGGGAACGCCATTTTCAGTGCCAGCGTTTCCTGTCCGTCCAGACTGATATCTTCAACGCGCCCCTCACTGACGGCGACGGTCAGTTCACCACCGGTGATATCCTGTTCCGGCAGCCAGGCCTGCGACGTGACATAGCCTCGCGTGATATAGGCGTTGGTGGTCTCCCGCACCAGATTATTAATGCGCAATAGCGTCAGGCAGCGGCTCTGATAGGAAGACGCCAGTTTATCTTTCACCGACCAGGACAGATGTTCGGCGCCGTGAAAGACGATGCGGTTGACTTGATGGCAGGTTTTATCTTCTGTGTCCGGCGCGGGCAGAGGGAGAGTCGGCAGGTCGGTGGTATTTTGCAGGTCGTCACGCTGCTGCTGCGCCTGCTCCAACAAATCCTTCTGTCGGCGCTCGATAATATCCTGGTCGGCAGGGTTAAGGGTCGATGCCGCCTGGGCCAGACCAGACAGCCCAAGCAAGGTAACCAATAACCAACATTCCTTGTTGATATGCAAATGAGACTCACTAGCATTAACTTGTATTGGTTGCGAAGTGTAAATATTTGTCAGTAAAAGTCTAGTAGTTTATTTTCGATCGATAATGAGGGGGTCAAGAGGCCGTAACGCGACTGCCTGATTTGGCCCCCCAAACTTCTCACAGCGCGGTTCCTATCAATCAGCCACCGACTCGGCTTTATGTGCTTGCTAAGCTAATCGACAACGTAGGCCTGTAGACTGATTTAGGGGTCAAAGAGGATAACGGCGGCGTACATCTTAACTCCGGCATTCCCAACCGCGCCTTCTATCTGGCGGCCGCCGCACTGGGTAGCTTTGCCTGGGAGAGCGCCCCGCAAGCGTTGATCAACCTGTGGAAAACCGGTCAGGTCGATGAGTGAACCGTTCTAAAGTTAGGGAAGCTACTGCGAGTTAATCGGGGCGAATCTATTCGCCCTCCGCCCAAGGCGCGTAGCTGAACAACACGCGCTTTTTGGATATCAGCCCATGGCCGTTTTGGCACAGATAATCCACCGCACCGCAGGCCTTCAATTCTTGCAGCGGCTGCCGGCACTCCGGACATTCGGCCAACTGCCGATAATCGCTGTGACAGGCTTCGCAATGATAGTGCCCCTTCACCCACTGCATTGCCTGGTGACATTGCGGACATAGCGCTTCCATAGACTCTCCCGAGTTAAATTACGCCCCATGAGCGTAAGAAATAGATCCCCAGCGCGGTGGTGAAAAACGACCCGACGGTGGTGATGGCGATAATGTTCGCCGCCAGCGTGGCATTGCCGCCCATGGCTCGCGTCATCACATAGCTGCCGGAGGCGGTTGGCGTGGCCGAGAACAGGAAGATAATTCCCAATGCCGCGCCCTGGAAACCGCATAGCCAGCCGCCCAACGTCATCAAGATCGGCACCAGAAACAGTTTGGCGCTGGAGGACAGCGCCGCCACGTTGGACGAGCGGAACATGGCGCGCAAATCCAGACTGGCGCCGGTGCACAGCAGCGCCAGTGGCAACGACAACCCTGAGATATAGCTGCCGGTTTGCCGGATAACCTGTGGGATTTCCAGCCCGGTCTGGGCAAACAGCAACCCACACACCAGGCCGATAATCAGCGGGTTAGTAACGATACTGCGTAATAGCGACAACCGGCTGATCTTCTTGCCCTCTCCGCCCTGCAGGCTGCGGGTCAGAGTCACCACCGACAGTACGTTAAACAGGATCACCGTGACCGTCAGGTATAACGACCCCAGCGCAACCCCTTCGCTGCCATAAGCGGTCATGGCATAGGCCAGGCCGACAATGGCGGTATTGGCACGAAAGCCTCCCTGCACAAAGACGCCGCGCTCACGCGGTTCCTTCACCAGCCAGACGGCGGCTATTTCGAGTAACAAGAAAGTGGCGACGGTGCCGACCGCGCCGTAAATCACCAGCGACAGGTTGCCCAACAGCTGCGGATGATTGGTGGCAATGCTGAAGAACAGCAGGCAGGGCAGCGCCAGATTGAACACCAACCGCGTGGCACCATCAATAAAACGGTCGTCCATCATCCGCCAGTGGCGTAGCAGCACGCCCAGCAGCATCATTAACAGATTGGGTACGGTGACGCTGAACGCAAAACTCCAGGTTTCCCAGGACATGGTGTTCCTTCAGGCTGACGGCGGTAATCTTCAGATAATAAAACGATTTCGGCGCAATAAAAAAGGGGCGCGGTATGATTACCGCGCCCCTCGTACTGATTATTTGCTTTTCTTCAGGTGGCTCATCAGGCGTTTACGTTTACGCATCTGGTTCGGCGTCAGCAGGTTACGCTTGCCGGCGAACGGGTTTTCACCCTCTTTGAACTGAATGCGAATTGGCGTACCCATCACCTTCAGAGAACGACGGAAGTAGTTCATCAGGTAGCGTTTGTACGAGTCGGCCAGATCGGTTACCTGGTTGCCGTGGATCACCACAATCGGCGGGTTGTACCCACCGGCGTGCGCATATTTCAGCTTCACGCGGCGGCCACGCACCAACGGTGGCTGGTGGTCATCGGCAGCCATCTGCATGATTTTGGTCAGCATCGAGGTGTTCACGCGACGGGTCGCACACTCGTAAGCTTCCTGTACCGACTCGAACAGGTTACCCACGCCGCTGCCGTGCAGAGCGGAGATGAAGTGCACACGGGCGAAATCGACAAAGCCCAGGCGCAGATCGAGCATCTCTTTGACGTGTTCGCGATCTTCTTCGCTCATGCCGTCCCACTTGTTGACCGCAATCACCAGTGAGCGCCCACTATTGAGGATGAAGCCGAGCAGCGAGAGATCCTGATCGGAAATGCCTTCGCGCGCATCAACGACCAACAGCACGACGTTTGCGTCTTCGATCGCCTGCAGGGTTTTGATTACCGAGAATTTCTCTACGGTTTCAGTTACCTTGCCGCGTTTACGCACCCCGGCGGTGTCGATCAGCACGTATTCGCGCTCGTCGCGGACCATCGGGATATAAATGCTGTCACGGGTGGTGCCCGGCATGTCGTACACCACCACACGCTCCTCGCCGAGGATACGGTTAGTCAGTGTGGACTTACCAACGTTAGGACGGCCAACGATCGCCAGCTTGATCGGCAAATCTTGTGGGTTGAAGTCGTCTTCCGGCTCTTCCTCGTCTTCTGGCAGTTCACCCTCTTGCTCGGCCCAATAAGCGGCATTAGCCTCTTCTTCGGTCAGCTCGACTTCTTCCGGTTTTTCACCGACAAACGGCACCAGCACGTGTTCGATCAGCTGCGCCACGCCACGACCGTGGGAAGCGGCAATCGCATGCACGTCACCCAGCCCCAGCGAGTAGAAATCGGCGGTGGCCATGTCTGGATCCATGCCGTCGGTTTTATTGGCTACCAGGAAGGTGGCTTTCTGGCGGTTGCGCAGATGCTGGGCGATGCCCTGATCGGCAGGCATCAGACCGGCGCGGGCATCGACCATAAACAGCACGATGTCTGCTTCTTCGATCGCCAACAGCGACTGGCCAGCCATGCGGGTTTCAACGCCGTCTTCGGTACCGTCAATACCGCCGGTATCGACGATGATGAATTCATTGCCCTCAACTTCTGCACGACCATACTTGCGGTCTCGCGTTAGCCCGGGGAAATCCGCCACCAGCGCATCACGCGTATGTGTTAAACGGTTAAACAAGGTGGATTTACCCACATTCGGGCGCCCAACTAGCGCGACGACAGGTATCATTGTGAAGCCTCATTACTTAATAATCAATGCGTTACTGCACTATGGATAGACACCAGAAGTGCAGCTTATAAAAATACGAAACGGCCCCTGAACATTCAGGAGCCGTTGGCAATCCGTGCGACGATCGGCGTTAGCGGGTGAAAGCGTAAACTTTTCCGCCCTTCGCCTGGATGACCAGCTTATCGCTGGCTACCATCGGCGCAGACAGGAAGCCGGAGCTATCCACTTCCTGCTGAGCGACAAAACGGCCATCCGTGGTGTTAATCCAGTGCAGGTAACCTTCAGAATCGCCGGTCACCAGGAAACCATTATACATTACTGGCGCAGTCAGGTTGCGGTGCAGCAGCTCGCTCTGCGTCCATACGGTGACGCCACCTTCAGTACTCAGCGCTACCACGCGATCGTTCTGATCGACCAGGTAAATGCGGCCTGCATCAACGATAAAGTCGTTTACCGAGCCCAGTTCACGCTTCCACAAGATCTGGCCGGAACGCAGATCCAGAGCCGACAGGTTGCCATTGTAACCTAATGCGTAGACAACGCCTTCAACAATCACCGGCGTAGTGTCAACATCGTTCAGACGATCGATTTCGGTCGCGCCGCTAGGCTGGGAAATACGCTGCTGCCAGATCAGTTGACCTTGCTGCATCAGCACGGCGCTGACGCGGCCGTTATCACCGCCGACAATGGCTGCGCCAAAGGCAACGGCCGGAGCGGACTCACCGCGCAACGACAGCGAAGGCATATCCAGGTTAACCGTCCACTTCACTGCGCCGTCAGATTCGTTCAGCGCCTGCAACTGGCCGTTAGTGGTATGGATCAGTACCATGCCGTCGCTGATCACCGGACGCGAAATCGCTTCACCGGCCACCTTGGTCTGCCAGGCTACCTTGCCGTCAGCGGTGTTCAGGGCGTAAACGACGGCTTTCTCGCTGCCGACATACACCTTATCGCCCGCAACGGCCATACCGCCCGACAGCAGCGCCGGCAGGTTGCTGGAGAAGAAGCCGGTCTTCTCGGAGAGATCAACCTTCCACTTTTCGTTACCGCTGTCGGCATCCATCGCTTTCACGAGGCCGTGGCGATCGGCAGCATAAATGGTGTTGTCCTGGAAAGCAGGACGCAGGTGAGAATAGAACTCACCGACGCCGTCGCCGACCGAGGTACTCCACGCCTTGCTTGGCGTGAACTGATTTTCAACTTTCGGCAGCGGCGACATGGTAACCACGTCTTCTTCACTGTTGAACAGTGAGCAACCACTCAGCAAGGCAACGGAAACCAGTCCGACCAAGAGTGTTTTACGCAATTGCATGGGAATTCCCCTTAGCTGGACAAGTTATTCAATTTCATGCGCAGCAGAACCTGCAGCGCCTGAGAAGCGTTAGACTCAATGCCTTTGCTGTACGCCTCGCGCGCACCTTTGGTGTCGCCTTTGGCCAACAGCACGTCGCCGCGCGTATCCTGCGCCATCGCCGCCCAGCCTTCGCCTTTCACGCCATCCAGCGTTTTCAGCGCTTCATCCAGCTTTTTCTCCTGCAGCTGCACACGGGCCAGACGCAGGTTAATCATCGAAAGCAGGTTTTCATCTTTGGTCTGGCCCTGAGCCAGCACCAGCTGTTGGTCCGCTTTGGCAAAGTCGTTCTGCTCAACAAAATGCTTCGCCAGTTCCAGCGAGGCCAGCACGCCATAACTGTTGCTGTTGGCCTGGGCGAATTTCTCCGCGGCGGCCACGTCGTCCGGTTTACCGACCGCCAGACGATCGCTGGCTTCCTGATAAGACTGGGACGCAATCATCATGTTGGAGTTCTCGTGACTCTGCCAGTAACGCCAGCCGACCAGGGCACCAATTCCGAGCACCACGCCCACTGCCAGCGCTTTGCCGTTTTCGGCAAAGAACCGACGCACGGCGTCGACTTGTTCGTTTTCAGTGGTATAGACTTCCACGGTGTCCTTCTCCTTAACCTAACATCAAAGCCAGACGCACAGCGACTTCGCTCTGCGCCAGCGTTTCTTGTTCACCACTGCGCAGGTCCTTGACGACCACCTGCTCGGCTGCGACTTCGTTCTCGCCCAGGATCAAGGCAACGCGCGCGCCCCATTTATCCGCACGAGTGATCTGCTTCTTAAAGTTACCGCCGCCGTAGTTGGTCATCAGTTTCAACTGCGGCGCGGCATCGCGCACGCGTTCTGCCAACTGCATCGCCGCACTCTGCGTACCGGCACCGGAAGAGATCACGTACACGTCAATGGTCGCCGGAGCTTTAAACTCTGGGTTAACCGCCTGAACCAGCAGCACCAAACGCTCCAGGCCCATCGCGAAACCGACCGCCGGCGTTGCACGCCCGCCCAGTTGCTCGACCAGACCGTCATAACGGCCACCGGCGCACACCGTCCCCTGAGCGCCCAGACTGGTGGTCACCCATTCGAATACCGTGCGGTTGTAATAGTCCAGACCGCGCACCAGGCGTTCATTGATGGTATATGGGATACCTGCCTGCGCCAAAAGTTCACACAGACCTTCGAAGTGGGCTTTGGATTCTTCATCCAGATACTCGGACAGGCGCGGCGCATCGTTCAACAACGCTTGCACTTCCGGGTTTTTGGAGTCCAGCACGCGCAGCGGGTTGCTGTACATGCGGCGTTTGCAATCTTCGTCCAGCTTGTCTTGATGTTGTTCCAGGAACGCCACCAAAGCATCGCGGTAATTCGCGCGAGCTTCCAGTGAGCCGATGGAGTTCAGCTCCAGCTTAACGTGCTCGGCGATGCCCAGCGCTTTCCACCAGCGAGCGCTCAGTAAGATCAGCTCGGCGTCGATATCCGGGCCCTGCAGGCCAAACAC
Source organism: Serratia liquefaciens (assembly GCF_027594825.1). Classification (NCBI taxonomy): domain Bacteria; kingdom Pseudomonadati; phylum Pseudomonadota; class Gammaproteobacteria; order Enterobacterales; family Yersiniaceae; genus Serratia; species Serratia liquefaciens. The sequence goes on from NZ_CP088930.1 coordinate 1,645,440, forward strand.
CTCGGCACCCAGTTGGTGGAATTGACGGTAGCGGCCTTTTTGCGGGCGCTCGTAGCGGAACATCGGACCGACGTACCAAAGACGCTGCTCCTGATTGTACAGCAGACCATGTTCGATGCCGGCGCGAACGCAACCAGCGGTCCCTTCCGGACGCAGCGTCAGGCTTTCGCCGTTGCGGTCGTCGAAGGTATACATCTCTTTTTCTACGACGTCGGTCACTTCGCCGATCGCGCGTTTGAATAACGGGGTCTGCTCTACAATCGGCAAGCGGATTTCGCTGTAACCGTAGCCGCTCAGCACCTGCTTGAGGATGCCTTCAATACGCTGCCATAATGCCGTTTCTTCCGGCAGGTAGTCGTTCATGCCGCGAATGGCTTGAATGTTCTTTGCCACGTGAGTTCTCTGTCCGTTGTCTATAAAAATGAACCCGATTATAGGGACTTTGCCGTCCCGTATTCAACGCGAATGCAGAGTTCTGCTCCCGGGTTCATAAACAAGCGGGCTAAAAAGCCCGCCGTATCGGTATAATGCTTATTTTTCCAGCAGGTTGACCGAGATGCGATTGCTCTCATCCATCATCGACGCCTTGGCGCGGATCTTGGCTTCCAGTTGGTCAATCATCTGCTCATTGTCAAAACGCTCTCTCTGGCGCACGCCGTCTTCGTAGAACCCGCTCTTTTTATGGCCGCCGGTAACGCCCAGAGTGGATACCAGCGCTTCGCCCGGCCCATTGACCACGCAGCCGATAATCGAAATATCCATCGGCGTAATGATGTCTTCCAGGCGCTGTTCCAGCGCATTCACCGTACCGATAACGTCAAACTCCTGACGTGAACAGGTTGGGCAGGCGATGAAGTTAATGCCGCGGGCGCGGATGCGCAGAGATTTCAGAATGTCGAAACCAACCTTCACTTCTTCCACCGGATCGGCCGCCAACGAGATACGCAGGGTATCACCGATGCCTTCCGACAGCAGCAGACCCAGGCCAATCGCCGACTTCACTGAACCACTGCGCGCGCCACCGGCTTCGGTGATTCCCAGGTGCAGTGGTTGATCGATTCGGGCCGCCAACAGGCGATAGGATTGCACTGCCAGGAACACATCGGAGGCCTTGACGCTGACTTTGAACTGGTCGAAGTTGAGGCGATCGAGGATATCAACGTGACGCATGGCGGATTCGAGCAGGGCTTCCGGCGTAGGTTCACCGTACTTTTCCTGGATGTCTTTTTCCAGCGAGCCACCGTTCACCCCAATGCGGATCGGGATGTTTTTATCGCGTGCGCAGTCCACAACTGAACGGATACGCGACTCGTTGCCGATATTGCCCGGGTTGATGCGCAGGCAGTCTACGCCGTATTCAGCCACCTGCAGCGCAATGCGGTAATCGAAGTGGATATCGGCGACCAGCGGCACGTTAACCTGTTGCTTGATCAGCTTGAATGCCTCGGCGGCATCCATGGTGGGGACTGAAACGCGGACGATATCGACGCCGACGCGCTCCAGCGCTTTAATCTGATTGACCGTGGCTTCGACATCGGTAGTACGGGTGTTAGTCATCGACTGCACGGCAATCGGCGCACCATCACCAATAGGCACATTGCCGACGTAAATTCGCGTTGATTTTCGACGGATGATGGGCGATTGGTTATGCATTACTTACTCTCCATTGTTGCTCTGACTTAACGACAATGGCCGCGCAATTACTGCGCGGCAACGGTCAGACGAGCAACACGGTTTGACTTAACAAACCGGCTTAAATCAACCGGCTTACCTTGATATTGAATCTGTACTGCGGCCGGTGCGCCAATGGTCAGTTTATAGGGCGCGGTGCCCGCCAGGCTCAGCTTGCCGCCGCTCTTCTGGCTGCCGCTGTACAACGTTTTGCCGCTGGCGTCGGTGACCTGCAACCAGCAGTCGGCGGTGAAGTTCATCACCAGCGCGTTAGGATCAACCGCCGGTGCAGCGACACCCGCATCCGCCGTCGGCAACGGTGCTGTTGGCGCCGCAGGCGTGGTCTCAGGCAGCGTGGTTTGGCTTGGTGAAACCACCGCAGGCTGCTGCGCGGTTGCACTGCCGGTCACGGCCGGAGTCTGTGATTGCTGTGCTGCTGCGCCCGCACCGGTGTCAACCGGCGTGGAGCCATTGTCGGCCAAAGGAGCACTGTTGTCGGCATTGCTGTCGGTCAACGGCACGGATTGGCCTTCATTGTTCTGTGAAAGCTGGGCAGAAGATTGATCGGCCATCGTGGCGATCTCTTCCTGCTGGGCCTTGTGGTTTTGCCACCACCAGGCACCGGTCAAGCCAACCACCACGAACACGATCAGCCAGGTGAAGCTCATCAGCCAGCCGTCGCGTTTTTTGCGACGCTTGCCCAGAGAGAAGCTCTGCATCGGCGCCACTTTCGCGACCTTCAACGGCGCCTGCTTGGCCAGCATCGGCAGCAGTTCATCCTCTGGTAAACGTACCAGCTTGGCATAAGAACGGATATAACCACGCACGAAGGTTGAAGCCAGATCTGCGGACAGATTGTCTTCTTCGATATCGCGCACGGTAGACATTTTGAGGCACAGGCGTTCTGCAACGGCCTGTTGACTCAACCCGAGTTGTTCACGGGCCTGACGCAGACGTTCGCCTGTCGTCATTGATACGGTTTTATCTTGGGAGGCTTCAGTATTCATTAGCTAAGAACTGCTGGTACTGTTTGGATTGTGGAAAACTTCGCGATAACTGCTTGCCATAACGTTGCACGCTATCTTGGCGCCCGGCTAACGCGGCGAAACGAATCTGTAACCATAAGCTGTCGGCGCTGGCCGGCAGAACATGTTGATAACTATCCAATAAAAGTTGCGACTGTGCGCGCTTCCCTTCTCCAAATTGCTTTTCTGCCTCCACCAACAGTGGAGTGCCCTTGTCCGGATCGACCTTCAATGCACGGGTTAACAAAATACGTGCTTCGTCGTTTTGTCCGGCTTTGAGAAAACAGTAACCTGCGTTTTCCAGGCTGTCGGCAACCTGACCGTAATCCGGTGCTACTGCCGCAGCGCTAAACTGCTGTTGTGCCGGTACATACTGCCCTAAACTGCAAAGAAACGCACCGTAATTATTCAGCACCGTGCCATTGTTCGGCGCAAGTTTGAGCGCCTGCTGATAACGCTGTTCGGCTGCGCCGTTCTCGCCCGTCCTCTGCTCAACGAGCGCCATGCCCAATTGGGTACGGTAATCCTGTGGGGCGGCGTCCGCCGCTTTCTCCAGATTCTGACGCGCGGCGTTTAAATCGCCCTGCTGCAGATATTCCAGACCCAGTTGCAACCGCGTCTGACCGGCTTCAGACAGCGCGTTTTTTTCTTCCGGCGCTGAACCGGAACAACCGGCCAGTAACCCGGCCGCCAGCAACGTGCCCCACAGAATCAGCTTCATGCCTGCATTCGTTTCCTTGTCTGATGTTACCTTGACGTCTTTTCACATAACAGACTGTAAGATAACAAAAATCATGCTATAGGATTCAGACCGCACGCACGGTGATAGGTTCCCCGGCCATTTTCTTTTTCAGGGTACGCTTGGTACGGTCGATCACTTCACCCGCCAGTTGCCCGCAGGCGGCATCGATATCGTCACCACGGGTTTTACGAACAATAGTCGTAAAGCCGTATTCCATCAACACTTTGGAAAAACGATCCACGCGGCTGTTGGAGCTGCGGCCGTAAGGTGCGCCCGGGAAGGGGTTCCATGGGATCAGGTTGATCTTGCATGGCGTGTGCTTGAGGACTTCCGCCAGTTGGTGCGCGTCGTCAGTGCTGTCGTTGATATGATCCAGCATCACGTACTCGACCGTCACCCTGCCCTGATTGGCGTTGGATTTTTCCAGGTAGCGGCGTACCGCAGCCAGGAAGGTCTCAATGTTGTATTTGCGGTTGATCGGCACGATGTCATCGCGGATCTTGTCGTTCGGCGCATGCAGCGAGATCGCCAGCGCGACGTCGATCATATCACCCAGCTTGTCCAGCGCAGGCACTACGCCCGAAGTCGACAGGGTCACGCGGCGTTTTGACAGGCCAAAACCGAAATCATCCAGCATGATCTCCATTGCCGGTACCACGTTGGTCAGGTTGAGCAAGGGCTCACCCATGCCCATCATCACCACGTTGGTGATCGGGCGCTCGCCGGTGACTTTCAGTGCACCGATGATTTTCGCCGCACGCCACACCTGGCCGATGATTTCCGACACGCGCAGGTTGCGGTTAAAGCCTTGCTGAGCGGTCGAACAGAATTTGCATTCCAGCGCGCAACCCACCTGGGAAGAGACGCACAGGGTCGCACGGTCGCCGTCCGGGATATACACGGTTTCGACCTGCTGATCGCCCACCTTGATAGCCCATTTAATGGTGCCGTCGGCTGAGCGTTGTTCTTCCGCCACTTCTGGCGCACGGATCTCGGCGACGCTCTGCAATTTATTGCGCAGGACCTTGTTGATATCGGTCATCTGCTCGAAATCGTCGCAGCAATAGTGATACATCCACTTCATCACCTGATCGGCGCGGAAGGGTTTCTCGCCCATTTTGGCAAAGAACTCACGCAATTGCTGACGGTTCAGATCCAGCAGGTTAATTTTGGCCACAGCCGGTTTTTCCGCGTTAACGGATTGAGTAGTCAGCGAATTATTTTCAGACACGATGTGCTCAGACGTGATGGGTTCTAACATAATTGATCTCTGGCCTCGTTGTTACACTTTACGGCGCGAAAGAGTGGAAAGTAAGTGCGTCGCTCAGCCCGTATAAATCGGGCGACGGCGCTAAAAGCGCGCCCCTGACAAGATGACTCATCAGGGGCGCGGCATTGTACAAATTTTAGTAGTAGCTTTCTACGTCTGAAAGGCATTCAGGGCATTTTTATTGTTTCAGCCGGTGAATGCCGTGTTCGAGTAGGGGCGCTGCATGCTGCGCCCGTGCCAATCGGGGCGAATATATTCGCCTCCTACAGCTTGAAAAGCAGCGGGGAAATTAACGCGGGCAGATTTCGCTTTCGTTGAAGAAGTAAGCGATTTCGCGCTGAGCGGATTCTACTGCGTCAGAACCGTGTACGGCGTTGGCAGTGAAGCTGTCCGCGTAGTCAGCACGCAGAGTGCCGGCCAGTGCGTTGTCCGGGTTGGTGGCGCCCATGATGTCACGGTTGCGCTGTACTGCGTTTTCCGCTTCCAGAACCTGAACCACGATTGGGCCAGAGGTCATGAATTCAACCAGACCATCGAAGAATGGGCGGCCTTTGTGCTCAGCGTAGAAGCCTTCGGCTTGTTCGCGAGTCAGACGCAGCATTTTGGATGCGATGATTTTGAAACCGGCACGCTCAAAGCGAGCATAGATTGCGCCGATGTCGTTGTTAGCTACAGCGTTTGGTTTAATGATGGAAAAGGTACGTTCTACGGTCATGATGGCCTCTGTATAACTTCCAAAACAGGCCGGTCTGAAAACAGGGTGCCGGCCCTCTCAAGTGGCGCAGATTATATGTGCGCTGTTAACGCTTGCCTACGGGAAAATCAACATTTCATTAAAAAATTATTATCCTGATTCTTCACTTTGCGGCCCAGAGCACAGGTTGGACGAACTCACACGGACCGAGTCTCAAAACGCGCAGCGCTTACCGACCCTTCCCTGCTTCACAACGAACTGCCATGCCGATCACAGTGCGCGACAGCCCAGGTTGAGTTTGTGACTATATTCTTTTAAAACAAAAAGATAATAAAAATCATCCAGACTTGGCCCCGCCAACTTCGGCAGCCGCAAAACCAGCAGGAAATGATATGGCCACCATGAAAGACGTTGCCCGACGCGCAGGCGTTTCCACCGCCACCGTCAGCAGGGTGATCAACAGCACCGCTTATGTTGAACCCGTTACTCGCGAACGCGTTGAAAAAGCCATGCGCGAGTTTAACTATCACCGAAATGCCGCCGCGCTGGCGCTGGCGAAACGCAGCGGCAATATGCTGGGGTTGCTGACCGGTAACCTCGACGATCCGTTTTTTTCGCGACTGGCCCGAGGCGTGGAAGATATCACGCGGAAAGGCGGCGTAAAATTGATGGTCTGTAGCGGTGGTCATCAGGCCGAACTGGAGAAAAACGGCCTGGATTTCCTGATTAATCAGGGGTGCGAATCGATCGTTGCCCACGTCACCCGCATGAGCGATGCCGAGATTTTGCGCTATGCCGCCCATACTCCAGCGATGGTGGTGATCAACCGCTATTTGCCCGCCATCGCCAATCGCTGCATCTGGCTGGACAACGTAAGCGCTTCTCAGGCTGCCACCCGGATGCTCATCGAGCGCGGGCACCGCAATATTGCCTGCATCACCACAGATTTGCCGATCGATGACCGCAAGCAGCGTCTTGAGGGCTATCGAACCGCGATGGCCGAAGCCGGGATTGCGGTGCCGGGTGACTGGATCATCAGCGTCCCCTTCAATGAGCAAGGGGGCGAAGCGGCGGCAGAGAAAATCCTCGCCAGTAAGCAGGCTTTTACCGCCGCACTAACATTCAACGACGTCATGGCCGCCGGCATGATGCGCACCTTTCGCCAGCGGCGGATGAACCTGCCCGAAGATATCTCGATTGTCGGCTTCGATGACATAGCTCTGGCAAAATACCTCCACCCGCCGTTGACCACCGTGCATTATCCGATTGAGAAAATGGCCCGTCGCGCGGCCAATTTGGCGCTGCAACTCAATTCAGGCACCGCCGTTACGCCGCAGAACAATCGATTTTCCGCAGAGCTGATCCTGCGGGACTCGGTGGCCTTTCTGGAAAAAAATCCCCCGATTGAAGAAAACAAGGCCGTTAAGTGAGAGATCACTCACATATCGCGCCTTCATGTAACCGATTACATCGCCAATGGCCCGTGCTCACACCTCATTCACTGCAAATTCATTAGGCTTGCGTCACTTCCCCATCCTTAACCGGAGTTGTAAATGAATGACAAAAAGAAGCTCAACCTGGGGTTAGCGATGCTCCCCATTGTGGCCATGCTGTTGCTGCTTATCATAGGCTACGGCCAGCTGGGTCTGCGGATCGAACCGCTGCTGCTGGCATCCGCCGGCATCGCCGCTGCGCTGGCCTACTGGCAGGGTTACCGCTGGGACGACATCATTGATTCCATCGTCGCCAAGCTGGCCAAAGCCATGCCGGTGATTATGATATTGATTTGCGTAGGCGGGCTGATCGGCACCTGGATGTTCAGCGGCACCATTCCCTATATGGTGTACTGGGGCCTGAAGCTGATCAGTCCTCAATATATCCTGATCGCCGCATTCTTCATTACCAGCGTGATCTCGGTTTGCACTGGCACCTCCTGGGGCGCGGCAGGCACCGTCGGCGTCGCGCTGATGGGCGTAGCCGCCGGGCTGGATGTGCCACTGGCCGCCGCGGCCGGCGCCGTCGTTTCCGGGGCCTATTTTGGCGACAAGATCTCCCCACTGTCCGATTCCACCAATTTCGCGGCGATCGTCGCGGAGACCGACCTTTACAGCCATATTCAGCACCTGATGTATACAACGATCCCAAGCTTCATTCTGGCGGCGGTGGTGTATCTGATCGCCGGACATACCGGCGCGGTCGGCAGCGCGGCTACACCGGAAAAAGTCATCGAGATCGTGACGGCGCTCGAGGGCCTTTATCACTTCAACCTGTTATTAATCCTGCCCCCGGTGCTGGTGCTGTGGGGTGCGGTGACCAAACGCCCGGTGATCCCGGTCATGTTGGCTGCCTGTGTCCTGGCTATCGCCATCGGCGTGCTCCTGCAGGGGTTCAGTCTGCAGCAAGGCTTAAATGCGCTGATGGACGGTTTTAACCTTTCGATGTTTGCCACTCAAGGGCACGGCATCAACGGTATCGTCGACGATGTGCCTCGTCTGCTCAACCGGGGCGGTATGTTTTCGATGATGAGCACCATCTTGCTGGTCTTCTGCGCCTTTTCCTTCGCGGGCGCATTAACCCTGACCGGTGCATTGACCGTCATCATTAATCGACTGCTGAAAGTGGTTCACACTACCGGCCAGTTAATCGCCGCAACGGTAGCTACCACCATTCTGGTTACCGGCGCCACCAGCGACGGCAAATTGGCGCTGCTGATCCCCGCCGAACTCTTCAAAGGCGCCTACCGCCGCATGGGCCTGGACAATAAAAACCTGTCGCGGACCGTAGAAGATGCAGGCACCGTCATCGAACCGTTAATCCCGTGGACCGCCGCAGGCATTTATATGGCGACCACCCTGGGGGTCAGCACGCTGGATTTGCTGCCCTGGGCCATCCAATGCTACGCCGCCGTGGTATTCGCCCTGATTTACGGGTTTACCGGGTTCGGGATCGCCAAGATACAGCCACAGCAAGATTTACAGCGTAAGGAAGCCTGACGTGAAACAAACCGATTTTAATCAGATCATCAACCGCCACCACACCGGCTCGGTGAAATGGGACTTTATCGACCGCTATCTGCAACTCGATGAAACCGACCTGCTGCCGATGTGGGTGTCCGATTTTGACTTCCAGTGTCCGCTGGAAGTCCGGCAGGCGCTGCATCAGCGCGTTGAACACGGCATATTCGGTTACAGCGAACGCGATGACCAGTATTACCAGGCGGTGATGGACTGGTTCTCGAAACGGCACCAGTTGCCTTTGCAGCGGGAGTGGTTCACCTCCATCGAAGGCGTGGTTCCCGGTCTGGCGATCCTGATCCAACTGCTTAGCCAGCCCGGAGATCCGATCGTGATCCAGGGGCCTTACTACGGATCTTTTGCCAAGATCGTCACCATGAACGGCAGAGAGGTGCTCGAAAATCCTTTAGTCGCCGGCCCGCAAGGCTATCAATTCGACTTCGATCATCTGGAGGCCTGTTTTGAGCAACGCAAGCCGCCGTTGCTGTTGCTGTGCAATCCCCATAACCCAACGGGCCGGTGCTGGACCCGCGACGAACTGACGCAGTTGATGACGCTGTGCAGCCGCTATGGCGTAACGGTTATCTCCGATGAAATCTGGGCCGATCTGCTGCTGCCCGGCGAGACCTTCACCTCCGTGCTGCATCTGGACGAAACCTGGCATGACCAGGTGATTTCTGCGACCTCCGCCAGCAAGAGCTTCGGCCTGTCGTCACTGCGCATCTCAAACTTCCTGATCCCCAACGCTCACACCCGGAATGCGTTTGTCGAACGCCTCAATGCCCATGGGTTGGATGTCTTCAATGCGCTGTCGATGACCGCCGCCACGGCTGCCTATCAGCAAGGGGAACCCTGGCTTGATACTTTACAACAGCATCTGGCAGACAACCGGCGCTGGTTTGAACAGGCATTAGCCTATGCCGCGCCCTGGTGCAAAATGACCCGGGCCGAAGGCACCTATCTTGCCTGGCTGGATTGTCGCGCTTTGGGCCTGGATGATAATGCGCTTCAACAGGCTCTGATCCACCAGTCAAAAATTGCCGCGTCGATGGGCATCAGCTTTGGCGAACAGGGAAAAGGGTTTATCCGCCTCAATCTCGGCTGCCCTCGTCAATATCTTGAAAGCGCCATTGCAGGGCTTGCGCGATTAAAACCCTGAGCAACAATTACAGATAATGGAAGGCCCCTGACGGGGTCTTTTTTTGAATAATATCTGGCGGAAATGGTTGAACGAATTTACCGCAACCTGACGGTATAGCTTTGAAATTAAAGCTTCTGTTAGACTGCGGATGGGCGCTTGAAGCTTTCTGCTTCAGGCCCTGGGTGGGAAGCAGAAAGAAGAAAGCCCCAAACTGACTCTTAATCAGAATGAGGCTTCACCATACTGCATCAACACCAGCATGGTAGCCTCTTAACCGCAGAAATGCAACGGAGGGCTGACATGTCGCGAAAACTGTTTTTACCAGGTTTTACAGTAGGTTGTGTAACATTTCTGGTATTCATCTGGCTTATACGTGGTTCAGTTTGCGAGCTCACGTTTAAACAGGGAAATACGGAGGTAGCGGCAGTGTTGTCCTGTAACGTTAAACGTTAAATGGCAACCTGAAGGCGGGGTTCGCCCCGCCTGTTTTGGTGTCACGCAGTGGTTTTCCAGCGCCCATTGTTGTATCCGGCCAGCCTTTCGAGGCTGGCCGCTCTCTTCAGCCAACGGTCGCAAAAACAGGACTACTGGGTTTTGTCGGTCGAAGGAATGATGTTACGCAGCCAACTGCCCCAGCGGCGCTGGTAGAAGGGTTGGGTATGGGTGATCAGGTAATGGCTGACCCCACGTTCCTTTTCCGAGACCAGACAAAAATCTACCGGCTCGTCGTTGGGCGCCGTTTCGCTGGCCACGCTTCCGGCCTCGTTGATCAGCGCTTCGATCTCCGCCTGCTCACCGTCCACCTCCAGTCCGACCAGCAGATTAGGCTTTTCGTCGACCGCCTGATCGTGCATCAGCGCCAGGAATGCGCGGCGCACCGGCTTGCGCTGGCTGAACAACGTGGTCAAGGCATCGACCATCGCCGACGGGTATTCCTCCGGCTGACCTAACAGGATCTGGGTATCCTTGTCGATATAACGTTCCGCCGGTTTGGCTACACCACCGGTGGCCAGCAGCATCGCCACTTCTTCAGGATAAAACTCTTTGCCGTACTCGGCCTTAGGGTTGAGGAACAGATCCGCCCCCTGAGTGATTTCGAACAATACCCGCGCCGGCATGGCGATAAACGGCTGTTCGTCTTCAACGGCCTTTTGCAGCGCTTCCACCGAGCTAAAAAACGGAATGATGCTGCCGCCGCCCTGTTTTTCCCAGTGCTGAATATTCACCGGCGTATCGGCGTTCAGCGTGATGTCACCGCCATGCTGCACCTGTTCGCTGTCACCGAGGATCAACACCGTCGCGTCGAGCAACTCACGGAAAAACGCCGGACGATGGGCCGGCTCGGTTACCGCCAGCTTCAGCAGGCGTTCAAGTTCGTTTTCGCCTGTGGCGGTATCGTGATGGTGAGAACTCATGACAAACTCCAGCAATCAAATAACGGGGCCCAGCATGCTGGGCCCCGAGGGTAAACGACATTTTATACCCTATAGCTTTCATTTTGCAGCCAGGCGTCCAGCTCGCTCATCCCCAGGTATTGTAGGGGCGCCGCATGCTGCGCCCGCATTAATCGGGCGAATTTATTCGCCCCCTACAGTAACTGGAGTGAGCGACAAATCTGTCGGGAACAGATTTGAACGCTGCTTGCAGCGGCCCTGAAAGGGCAAGGACCATGGATGGGCCTTGTAAGCAGGTAACAACGCTGCAACTTGAAAGATGACGGGTATAACGCCCACCTTGGTGGGCATTCAATTATTTGGCTTTGCTCAGCAACAGGTTGGCCAGGGCACGCACCCCCAGACCGGTCGCACCGGCAGACCATTGATCCACCGCGCCCTTACGGTAAGTAGCGGAGCAGTCAATGTGCAACCAGCCTTTCTGATAATTCTGCACAAAATGCGACAGGAATGCAGCCGCGGTGCTGGCACCGGCAGTGTAGGCCGGACCGGCAATGTTGTTCAGTTCAGCAAAGTTGGACGGCAGTTGGCTGCGGTGGAACTCAGCCAGCGGCAGGCGCCAGAAAGGCTCTTGCTCGGCAGCCGCGCTGGTCAGCAGTTCCTGTGCCAAAGCATCATCGAAGCTGAACAACGCATGGTAATCGTTACCCACCGCCGTTTTCGCCGCGCCGGTCAGGGTCGCGCAGTCGATGATCAACTCAGGGTTTTGTGCAGAAGCATCGATCAGACCGTCAGCCAGCACCAGGCGCCCTTCCGCATCGGTGTTCATAACCTCAACGGTTTTGCCGTTACGATAACGGATGATGTCGCCCAGTTTGAAGGCGTTGCCGCTAACCATGTTATCGGCGCAGCACAGATAGAGTTTCACGCGCTGTTTCAGACCACGGGCCGCCGCCAGCGCCAGTGCGCCGGTAATGGTGGCTGCACCGCCCATATCCGCTTTCATGGAATCCATAAAGGCGCTTTGTTTCAGGCTGTAGCCGCCGGTGTCAAAAGTGATGCCTTTGCCCACCAGGCAAGCAAATACCGGCGCTTCCGGATTGCCTGTCGGGTTGAAATCCAGTGCCAACAGCACCGGTGAACGATCGGATCCCCGGCCCACGGTGTGGATACCGGAGTAGTTTTGCTCGCGCAGGTCTTCACCCTTGGTAATACGGTAGCTGACGGCATCGCAGCCAACGTCACACATCAGATCAACCGCACGCGTAGCCAGTTGCTCCGGCCCCAGCTCTTCCGCCGGCATATTGATAGTGTCACGCACCCAGTCAACGATCTTCAGGCGCTGTTCCAGCTCTTTGCGCTCCGCTTCCGGCAGCTCTGCCCATTCAACGCTGCGCTTGCCTTTCGGCCCGCGGAAACCTTGCCAGAACGCCCAGCTGTTCTCCAGATCCCAGCCATCGCCGGCCAGCTTGACGTTCTTGACGCCTTGGCCGTCAATCTTGCGGGCGGCACGTTGGATGCCCCCCAGCTTGTCGTTGCCGGTCAGGTGAATGGTCATTCCTCGATCGTCGGTGCTCAGCAGCGCTTTCTCGCCCCAGCGAGCGTCGGCAGGTTGGTTCGACAGCGTTACCAGCATGAATTCAGTTGTCATAGCCTTCTTACTCCGGATTATTCTTTTATTAATCGTGTCGGATACAAAATAAACGGGCCGCCTATGGCAGCCCGTTACGCTATTTACTCCGCTTCATCTAACCAGACCAGCAGGATCGCTTCCAGTATTTTCTCATTGGAAGCCTGTGGATCGTCGTCAAAATCTTCCAGATCGCAAATCCACTGATGCATGTCGGTAAAACGTACGGTTTTCGGATCGGTATCCGGGTATTGGTCGTACAGGGCTTCGCCGATTTCACGGCTATCGGTCCACTTCAGTCCCATTATTATCTCCAGCTCTGCGCCGCGGCTAGCAATTAATGCTCACGCGCGTGGTTAACGGTATAACGCGGCATTTCGACCACCAAATCTTCGTCAGCCACCAGCGCCTGGCAGCTCAGGCGGCTTTCCGGCTCCAGACCCCAGGCCTTGTCCAGCATGTCGTCTTCCAGCTCGCTGCTCTCTTCAAGAGAGTCAAAACCTTCGCGCACGATGCAGTGGCAGGTGGTGCAGGCGCAGGATTTCTCGCAGGCGTGCTCAATTTCGATACCGTTGCGCAGTGCAACGTTGAGGATTGACTCCCCTTGCTCAGCTTCCAGTACCGCCCCCTCCGGGCATAAATCTTGATGGGGCAGGAAAACAATTTTAGGCATGATTAAACCTCATCCACAGAATGGCCAGCCAGCGCACGGCGAATGGAAGCATCCATGCGGCGCGCGGCAAAGTCTTGCGTTTGTGCATCTAATGTTTTTATTGCGGCTTCGATAGCGGCAGGATCGGTGCCCTGCGTCGCCTGTTGCAAAGCTTCCACCGCCGCAGCGATCGCCGTACTTTCGGCCTCGCTCAGCAACGCGGCATCGCTGGCCAGTGCGCCCTGCAGGCTTTCCAGCACCCGAGACGCCTCAACCCGCTGTTCCGCCAGTTTACGCGCGCCAACATCGCTCTGCGCATTGGCCATCGAGTCCTTGATCATCCCGGCGATTTCGGCGTCGGAAAGGCCGTATGACGGTTTAACCTGAATCGAAGCCTCAACGCCGGTGGATTTCTCCATCGCGGTAACGCTCAACAGACCATCGGCATCCACCTGGAAGGTCACGCGAATGTGCGCGCCACCGGCAGGCAGCGGCGGTAAGCCGCGCAGTGAGAAACGCGCCAGCGAACGGCAATCCTGCACCAGCTCACGCTCGCCCTGCAGCACGTGGATCATCATCGCGCTTTGGCCGTCTTTAAAGGTAGTGAACTCCTGGGCACGCGCCACCGGAATGGTGGTATTGCGCGGGATCACTTTTTCGACCAGACCGCCCATGGTTTCCAGACCCAGCGACAGCGGGATCACGTCCAGCAGCAGCATGTCGCTGTCCGGCTTGTTGCCCACCAGAATATCGGCCTGAATAGCAGCGCCGATGGCGACCACTTTATCGGGATCAATCGAGGTCAGGGGCGTGCGGCCAAAGAAGGTGCCCACCTGCTCACGCACCAGGGGCACGCGAGTGGAACCACCAACCATCACCACTTCCAACACTTCTTCAGCACTGACGCCGGCGTCTTTCAGCGCGCGGCGGCAAGCCATCAGGGTGCGTTTAATCAGCGAGGCAATCAAGGCGTCGAACTGCGCACGCGTCACTTCTCCCCGCCAACCGGCAACTTCAACGCTGACGCTGTCGGCATCGCTCAGTGCTATTTTGGCGGCAATGGCCGCGTCCAGCAGTTGACGCTGAACGCCGTGATCGCTGCGATCGGCCACGCCGGCCTGTTCCCGCAGCCAATCGGCCAGCAGATGGTCAAAGTCATCTCCGCCCAACGCGGAATCGCCGCCGGTGGCCAACACTTCGAACACGCCACGGCTGAGCCGCAGAATGGAGATATCAAAGGTGCCGCCGCCCAAATCGTAGACCGCGATGATGCCTTCCTGCCCGGAATCCAGGCCATAGGCAATCGCCGCCGCCGTAGGTTCGTTCAGCAGGCGCAGCACGTGCAGCCCGGCCAGACGCGCTGCGTCCTTGGTGCCCTGGCGCTGTGCATCGTCAAAATACGCGGGAACGGTGATCACCACACCGTCCAAATCCCCTTCCAGCGCGGTTTGCGCACGCGCGGCAAGCGCTTTGAGGATATCGGCGGAAACGCCCACCGGGTTAACCGGACCGGCGGCGGTAAGGATCATCGGCAAGCCGTTATCGCTGGCCTGGAACTGGTACGGCAGGTTCGGGTAACGCTGCTGTACGTCGGCCAGAGAACGGCCCATCATGCGTTTGATTGAGCTGATGGTGTTGGCGGGATCCTGTGCGGCCTGCTGGCGCGCATCCCAGCCGACACGCAAGGTGTCAGCCTGGTAGTGCACCACCGAGGGCAATAAATCGCGCCCCTGGGCATCGGCCAGCGTTTCCGCCTGCCCGCTGCGGACCGTGGCAACCAGAGAGTTGGTGGTGCCTAAATCAATACCGGCAGCCAGACGGCGCTGGTGCGGCGCGGCGCTGAGGCCGGGCTCACTAATTTGTAATAAGGCCATATTGAAGCTTCCACAATCAGAAGGTGTACCCGTCGCCTTTCAAGTTATAGCGTTGTTAGCTGCTTACAAGGCCCATCCATGGTCCTTGCCCTTTCAGGGCCGCTGCAAGCAGCGTTCAAATCTGTTCCCGACAGATTTGTCGCTCACCCCGGTTACTTACTTAAGTAAGCGCCCGGGGATGAGCGAGCTGGCCGTACCTCGAAATTCATAGGGTTTTACTCAAAACCCAGCAGTTTTTCTTCGAGTTGTTCAACCTGTTGCTGGAGTTTGTCCAAAAAGCGTAGCTTGCGCACGGTATCGGCGGCCTCGGGCCACTGCTGGTTATCCAGCTGCTGCACCATCAGCGCAGTGCGCTGTTTGACCGTTTCGTTCACCCGCGCGCCAAAGTCGGCCAGCAGGCTTTCCGCCTCCGCTTTACGCTCTATGGCGTCGAGCTCTTCACGCAATTCCAGCTGTTCCATCAGGAAAGCGGTATCCCGCAGGGTATGCTGCTCGTTGCCCAAATCAAAACCGTGCAAAGATAACATATACTCTGCGCGTTTTAATGGGTGCTTCAGCGTTTGGTAGGCTTCATTGATAGTCGCCGCCTGTTGCAACGCCATCAGGCGTTCGCGTTCCGGCTGGAGAGCATTGCGATCGGGATGGAATTGACGTTGCAGATCCTGATAGCGAGATGCAAGCAGGCTGCCGTCCACGAGATAGCGAACTGGCAGCCCGAATAAAGTAAAGTAATCCATAGCGTGCTCTGGGCTTTATCGGATGAAGTTCCCCCGCGCCGGCGGGGGAGCTTGACGGACTGTCAGACGTTGAAACTTTCGCCGCAGCCGCACTCGCTTGAGACATTGGGGTTGTTGAACTTGAAGCCTTCGTTCAGGCCTTCCTTAACGAAATCAAGCTCGGTGCCGTCAAGGTAGACCAGGCTCTTGCCGTCAATGATCACCTTAACGCCTTTGTTTTCAAAAACGATGTCGTCATCGTTCATTTCGTCAACAAATTCCAGCACGTACGCCATCCCGGAGCAGCCGGAGGTTCTCACCCCCAGACGCAGGCCAAGACCCTTGCCGCGGTTATTCATAAATGCCTGAACACGCTGCGCAGCGCTGTCGCTCATGGTAATTGACATCACAACCTCATACTCAATATTCCCAACCTGTAGCAAAACCGATGTTGGGGGGCTAACCGGTGTAGGGGGCGAATATATTCGCCCCAATCAATGCGGGCGCGGCATACAGCGCCCCTACACAAGAATTACTTGGCGTTATGTTTGCTCTTGTAGTCGGCAATCGCTGCTTTAATGGCGTCTTCCGCCAGGATAGAGCAGTGAATTTTTACCGGCGGTAATTCCAGTTCTTCGGCGATCTGGGTGTTTTTGATCGCTTCGGCCTGATCAAGAGATTTGCCTTTCATCCATTCGGTCACCAGCGAGCTGGAGGCGATGGCGGAACCGCAGCCGTAAGTTTTGAAACGCGCGTCTTCAATGATGCCTTCATTGTTGACTTTGATCTGCAGCTTCATGACGTCGCCACAAGCCGGTGCGCCAACCATACCGCTGCCGACGCTAGGATCTTCGTTGTCGAAAGAACCCACGTTACGCGGGTTTTCATAGTGATCGATTACTTTTTCGCTGTAAGCCATGACCTTGCTCCTGAATCCTGAGAATTAATGATGTGCCCATTCGATGCTGTTGATATCCACGCCCTGCTTGAACATATCCCACAGTGGAGACAGGTCACGCAGACGGCCAATGGATTTACGCACCAGTTGAATGGTGTAATCGATCTCTTCTTCCGTGGTGAAACGCCCCAGGGAGAAACGGATCGAGCTATGCGCCAACTCGTCGGTCATACCCAACGCGCGCAGCACGTAAGATGGCTCAAGGCTGGCAGAGGTACAGGCGGAACCTGAAGATACGGCAAGGTCTTTCAGCGCCATGATCAGCGATTCACCTTCAACATAGTTGAAGCTGACATTCAGGATGTTAGGAACGCCGTGTTCCAGATCGCCGTTCAGATACACTTCTTCCATATCTTTCACGCCGTTCCACAGACGGTCACGCAGCGTACGCAGGCGCGCCATTTCAGTCGGCATTTCTTCTTTGGCGATACGGTAGGCTTCACCCATACCGGCGATCTGATGCACTGGCAACGTACCTGAACGCATACCGCGCTCATGACCGCCGCCGTGGATCTGGGCTTCGATACGGATACGCGGTTTACGACGCACGTACAGCGCACCGATGCCTTTCGGGCCATAAATCTTGTGGCCGGAGAAGGACATCAGATCGACCTTCAGCTTGCTCAGGTCGATAGGCAGTTTGCCCACGCTCTGGGTCGCATCAACGTGGTAGATGATACCGCGCGCGCGGCACATTTCGCCGATCGCTTCGATATCCTGCACCACGCCGATTTCGTTGTTCACGTGCATGATCGAAACCAGAATGGTGTCTTCACGCATCGCGGCTTCGAGGGCTTGCAGGCTGATGATACCGTTGCTTTGCGGTGCCAGGTAGGTCACTTCAAAGCCTTCACGCTCGAGCTGGCGACAGGTGTCCAGCACGGCTTTATGTTCGGTTTTGCTGGTGATGATGTGCTTGCCTTTCTTTTGATAGAAATTGGCAGCGCCTTTAATCGCCAGGTTGTCGGATTCGGTTGCTCCGGAAGTGAACACGATTTCGCGCGGGTCAGCGCCAACCAGTTCAGCAATTTGGTTACGGGCGATATCTACCGCTTCTTCCGCCTGCCACCCGAAACGGTGGGAACGGGAAGCCGGGTTACCGAAAGTCCCGTCCAGAGTCAAAAACTGCATCATTTTCTCAGCGACGCGCGGATCAACCGGCGTCGTTGCTGAGTAATCCAGATAAATCGGTAATTTCATTGCTCTTGTGCTCCGTACATCACTTCCAAAAACTAAAAAAAGTATCGCCAGCTGCTTATGCGCGCAGATTAACGTTGATAGTTTCTTGCGGACGACCGTTGGCCGTGCGACGGGTATCGTTGTTTTGACGGTCCGCCACCACCAGCACTTCCTGGTTGTTCACCAGTTCAGCCAGCGTAATGTTGTTCAGGAACCCGCTGATGCGCTCGCTCAGATCGCGCCACAGGGTATGGGTCAGGCAGCGATCGCCACCCTGACAGCCTTCTTTACCCTGGCAACGGGTTGCATCTACCGATTCATCGACGGCAGTGATAACTGCACCAACGGCAATCTCACCCGCGTCTTTGCCCAGCAGATAACCACCGCCCGGTCCGCGTACGCTGGCCACCAGGCCATTTTTACGCAGACGGGAGAATAATTGTTCCAGATAAGAGAGCGAGATACCTTGGCGCTCAGAAATATCCGCCAGAGGAACGGGCCCTTCCTGGGAGTGCAATGCCACGTCAAGCATAGCGGTTACGGCATAACGGCCTTTAGATGTCAGTCTCATAGCTAAGTGGTTACCTGTTGGTCAAACATGGCCGAAAGTCTGACATTCCCGAGTAATTCAGTCAACTATTTAACCTAGTAATTTACTCAAGTATTAGCACATTTTGTACTTAGCCATGCAAAATGCATATAAAATACATGTTATAACCCTTGGATAACTAATGCTATTACCTTTAACCGTTACGCAACCCTAAAATTAATGACCTTGCTGTTTATCCTGTTTCTCTATCGACGTCAGCATGCCGCGCAGAATATTCAGCTCTTGAGCTTCCGGCCGTGCGCGGGTGAATAAACGGCGCAAACGACTCATCACCTGCCCCGGATGGGACGGACGAATGAAGCCGCTATTTTGCAGCGTTTGTTCCAGGTGCTGATAGAAACGCTCGAGGTCATCCACCAGTGGATACGGTGTCTCTTCCAACGGCGGCACGCCCGCCTGTTGACGATCGAGATAGGCCACACGCACTTCATAGGCCAGGATCTGCACCGCCATCGCCAGATTCAGCGAGCTGTAATCCGGGTTGGCCGGAATGGCGACGTGATAATGACACTTTTGCAGTTCGTCATTGGTCAGGCCGACACGTTCACGGCCGAAGACCAACGCCACCGGCGCATGTTCGCCTTCGTGCACGGCGCGCACGCCGCATTCACGGGGTTCCAGCATCGGCCACGGCAAAGTGCGTGAACGTGCGCTGGTGCCCACCACCAGGCTACAGCCGGCAATGGCGTCATCGAGGGTATCAACGATAGTGGCGTTGCCGATCACATCGCTGGCGCCAGCGGCCAGGGCGATCGCCTGAGAATCGGGTTTTATCAGCGGGTTAACCAGATAAAGGTTGGTTAGCCCCATGGTTTTCATGGCTCTGGCGGTCGAGCCCATGTTGCCGGTATGAGAGGTTTCTACCAGAACAATGCGGATGTTATGCAGCATACAAACTCTGAGCGTAGCGGAAAATCACAGCATCTTAACACAGCCGTAGGCATTTTACCGAACACCTGCTATACTTCGCGCCGTTTCCTGTTCTTTAACATCCTAGTTGGAAGATACCCATGCATCCGATGCTGACGATCGCCGTGCGCGCTGCGCGCAAGGCCGGTAACCTGATTGCCAAAAACTACGAAACCCCAGACGCTGTAGAAGCGAGTCAAAAAGGGACCAATGACTTTGTCACTAACGTCGATCGCGATGCAGAGCATCTGATCATCGACGTCATTCGCAAGTCCTATCCGCAACATACTATTGTTACCGAAGAACGCGGCGAATTGGTCGGCGAAGATAAAGACGTACAATGGGTGATCGATCCACTGGATGGCACATCAAACTTCATCAAACGTTTCCCACACTTCTCAGTTTCTATTGCCGTGCGCATTAAAGGCCGTACCGAAGTGGCTGTGGTTTACGATCCAATGCGTAACGAACTGTTCACCGCTACCCGCGGTCAGGGCGCACAGCTCAACGGTTACCGTCTGCGCGGCACCAACGCCAAAGACCTGGATGGCACCATCCTGGCAACCGGCTTCCCGTTCAAGGTGAAGCAGCACGCAACCCCATACATCAACGTGGTTGGCAAACTGTTTACCCAATGTGCCGACTTCCGTCGTACCGGTTCTGCCGCACTGGATCTGGCCTACGTGGCTGCCGGTCGCGTGGACGGTTTCTTCGAGATTGGCCTGAAGCCATGGGATTTCGCCGCGGGTGAACTGCTGGTGCGCGAATCTGGCGGCCTGGTGACCGACTTCGTTGGCGGCCACAACCACTTCAGCTCCGGCAACGTGGTAGCCGGTAACCCACGCGTAGTGAAAGCCATGCTTTCCACCATGCGTGAAGAACTGAGCGAAGCGCTGAAGCGTTAATCTCGCGAAGTAGAAGTAAGAAAAAGCGCTGCAATCATTGCAGCGCTTTTTTTATGCCTGTTAGCGGGAAAAAGGCCGAATGCCGCCGCCGAATTCCGGCTGGGCGCTGGCGTTCAGCAGCAGCCCGGCAAACAACAAGATCAAACCACCGGCCAGCGCCAGCGAACCCCAGGCCACCGCGCTCCAGGCGGCGGGAGCGCGGGAGCGGCTAAGTCGCACCGCCAATCGGCGGCTGTAATGCACCAGTAAGGCCAGTAACGAGATGGTCAGTGAAGTGCCTAGCGCCATCGCCAATGCGGAAACCACCCCCCAGGCGAAAACGCCAATCACCTTGGAAAACAGCAACACCAGTATCGCCCCCGAGCAGGGCCGCATGCCCATCGCCAACACGATGGCGGTCTGCGTACGCCAGTCACTGCCGGCCTGCAGCTCTGTATCACTCGGCAAATGGCGGTGACCACAGCCACAATGCTCGCTGTGAACGTGATCCGCCGGCAAAGGTTGCAGGCTGTTGATTCGCAGCGCCGGTTGCGGACGCAGGGTTTTCACCGCGTGATACAAACGCTTCAACGCGCGCCAAGTGAGCAGCACGCCGAGCAACATCACCAGAACAAAACTGCCCTTCTCCAGCCAGAAACTGCTCTGATGCAACTGCCGGGATGACAGTTGCAGCACCACCAGCATCAGAGTTACCAAGGCGATAGCCACCAGCCCCTGCACCAGCGAAGCAGCAAAGGTCAGTTTCAGGCTGCTTTTCAGCCGCGCCGGGTGGGTCGCCAGATAGGTGGCAATCACCACCTTGCCGTGGCCGGGGCCGAGCGCATGCAACACCCCATAGCTCAGGCTGAACAGCATCAAAGCCAATCCGGCTTGCTGCGGTGCCGCTTTGACCTGCTGCAACAGGCCGGCCATCTGCAGATGCAACCCTTTTTGCCACACCACGCTTTGCAACAGCAACTGCGGCCAATAGTGCCACGCCAACCGGGCACCCAGTGCCAGCAGCAGCGCAAACAGCAACAGCGGCCACAGGCTGAAGACCCAGTGCCGTTTACGCGTGGCGGGCTGGCTGAGATTTACTGACATTGCAGGCTGACCCTCTGCGCAAACTGTTGCCCCAGTTCCATATCCTCACCGGGAGAATCGTTCTTATCGAGGGATAACGCATAAGCCTGCAAGGAGGAGTTCGGTTTTGGCGTCATCAGCTTGAACTTGCATTGAGCGGCCATTTCCGGCGGTAAATGCAGCGCCGTTTTATCTTTATAAGTCATATCAACAAAGTAGGTGGGATCGTAGGTGGCGATTTCAAACGGCTTGCCCGCCAGCGGCTGCGGCTCGGCCAGCGGCAACACAAACTCCAGCACCGCCTGATGCCCCTGACGCGACAGGCGATATTCCGTCGGCAGATTCAGGTATTTCACCCGTTTGCCGTCGCGGTACACGTCGGTGAAATAGTGTTGGCCAAGCACGTTGGCCATCACCTGCGCCGCCAACTTCTTCCACACTTCCGAGTCGTCTTTGGCATTTTCCGCATCGTAGAGCAGATCCGCCGAGGTAATTTCGTCCATAACCCAAACCATTTTCAAGCCAATCAGCTGTTGATCCTTAGCCACGAAAGTGGTGTTCATATCAATAAAGCTGTGTGGGTGAGCGACAGCACCGGCGCTAAAAAGCGTCAAAAAACCGGCCAGAATAAGTCGTAACTTCATCATCAAACGATACTCATTATTGTTATAAAGTAACATCAACCAAACTTAAACCATCGCCATTACAGCCAATAATTGTGACGAAAGTTGTAAGCCGAAGTAAAACCGGGTGCCGTCGCCGCGCCGCGCATCGCCTTTTGCTATGCTTATTCATAATTTAAACGTTACCCGCCAGAAGGTGATATGAGCCTGGACACCTCCCCCGTGCCTGAGCTCTCCGGTCAACAGCGACGCTGCCATCTGTTATTGATGCTGTACGCGCCGGTGCCCGCAGTACAACTGGAGACTATCAGCCAAATTAATGGCGTCGCCCCCCTCATCACCCGGCAAGATATAGCCGAGGTTGCCACTGAAATCCAGCGTTTCCATCACCTGGAAATTGACGGCAACCCCGACGAAGGCTACCGGATCAGAGGCAGCGCGCTCAACCAACGCCTCTGCCTGATCCACTGGCTGCGACGAACCCTGCGCTGCAGCCCGGAGTTTGTCGAGCGTCACTTTTCCCAGTGGTTACAGCATGCGCTGGGGCGAGGTGCAGAGCTGACGCCAGAGTTGGAGCAGTGCATCGGCGAATGCGAAGCGTTGCTCGAGCGCAGTTTCGATCGACGCGATCGTCAGTTTCTGCAGCACTACCTGCGCTACTGCGCCTGGGAAGGTCAGCGTCGGCGGCACCCCACTTTCAGCCCGATTCAGCGCGACTGGCTGCGTCAGAAGCCGGAATGCCAGGCGGCCGGCAGGCTGCATCACTCGCTGAATCGGCTCTTTGCCCTGTCACCCGAGGCCAGCGAAAGCGACTTTCTGGTACTGATGTTCACCATGCTGAAAAATCACAGCTACCACAGTAACGACTCGGCGGAAGACCTGAGGCTGATGGCGGCAATTGAAAATATGGTCGAACGATTCCAACAGATCTCTGGCATGACGTTCAGCAGCAAAGAGGATTTGATCAGTCAATTATTTGCCCATCTGGCGCCGGCGGTGGAGCGCTGTCGCTTTGAGATTGGTATCGATAACCAGCTGCTGGAAGAGGTCGAGCGCAAGTACCCGCGGCTGATGCGTACCGCACAAGAGGCGCTGGCGCCGTTGGAGCAGGAGTACGACATTCATTTTTCCAGCGAAGAAGCGGGATTGGTCGCCATCAGTTTTGGGGCCTGGCTGATGCAAGGCAATGCGCTGCAGGAAAAGCAGGTGCTATTGCTGACGCTGGACAACCCGCAGTTGGAAGAGGAAGTGGAGTATCAAATCCGCGAATTAACGCTGCTGCCGTTGAACATCAAATACCTGCCGCTGCGCGACTATCTGCGATCCGGCGCACCGCAGGGGGTCACGCTGGTGATCACCCCCTATGCCGCACAATACAATGAACCGCAGCCGCCGCTGATTTATACCGTGTTACCGTTGGAACGCCAGCAGCGCAAAGCCATCCGTGCGCTGCTGGAAACCGCTTAACGGCTGCCGCTGACCGCCACCGCCGGCGGGCGAATAAACAGCGCCGGCAGAGCCACCGCGGCCATCACCCAGAACACCCCGCCCTGCAGATACTCGAACAGGAAGCCGGCAATCACCGTCATAATCGCAATCCCGCCCCCCATCGCCAGCGCCGAGTAGACCGCCTGCAGCCGGATCACTTCCGGCCCTTTGCGCGCGGCGATAAAACGCATCGCCGCCAGATGGCAAACGGTGAAGGTGCCGCAATGCAAAATTTGGATCACCAGCAGCCATCCCAGTTCGGTACTGCTCGCCATCAGGCTCCAGCGCAGTACGCCACAGCAAGCGGAAAGCAGCAGCAGATTGCGCGCATTCCAACGTCGGAACAGGAAATTACTGCTGGCGAAAATGATCACTTCCGCCACCACGCCAAGCGACCACAGGTAGCCAATGGTCGAAGCCGAATAGCCCGCTTCCTGCCAATAGATCGAACCAAAGCTGTAATAGCCGGCGTGCGCGCCTTGCAGCAGCGTAACGCACAGCAGGAAACGCCAGACCGGCCCTTCCTTTAGCATCTCACGCAATGAGCGGTCGGCTTCGCTGTGGCTGCGCGCTTCCCCCTGTGGCATCACGCTCGGTTTCAGCATCATGCCCAACAGCATCGCCAAAATACTGATGATCAGGCTGTAAAGGATCGCGTTATGGCCCCAAACAGACACCATCTGTCCGGTCAGCGCCGAACCGATGACAAACGCCAGCGAGCCCCACAGTCTGACCCGACCGTAATCCATGGTGATCTGTTTTTGCCAGGTCGCGGCCAGCGCGTCGGTCAGCGGCACCAGCGGCGAAAAGAACAGGTTGAAACCGGCAATCACCAACATCAGCCAGCCCCAGCCGTTACCGAAACAGAACCCGATGGCAAAAGCCAGCGTCAGCAATGCCAGCAGCCGCAAAGCCGTCACCAAATGAGAGGGATCCTTAACCCGGGGAGCAATCAGCAAACTTCCGAGGAAACGCGCAACCAACCCTGCGCCGAGCAGAATACCGATGGTTTCAGGCGGTATGCCCTCGCCTTTTAACCAAACGCCCCAAAAGGGTAAGAAGATGCCGTAAGAAAAGAAGTAGGTGAAATAACTGAGAGCGAGCCAACGTGTTGATTGCAGAACCATGATCCCTCCGGTGTGAAGGCAATACTTTGACAGAGCTCACACTGGCTAGCAATGTACATTCAGGAGCGAGTCCATAGAGTGCAAGACAGTTCACAGTTTACCGACCACAAGCATAAAAAAACCCGCCGAAGCGGGTTTTTAAACAGAAAGCGGAATTAGGCGTAAACCGGCAGGCGGGCGCAGATATCCAACACTTTCTTCTTGGTGCGTTCGATGGTGGCTTCATCGTTGATGTTGTCCAACACGTCGCAGATCCAGCCGGCCAGCTCACGCACTTCAGCTTCTTTGAAACCACGGCGAGTCACTGCCGGAGTACCGATACGCACGCCAGAGGTGACGAACGGGCTCTTAGGATCGTTTGGCACGCTGTTTTTGTTCACGGTGATGTTGGCGCGGCCCAGGGCGGCGTCAGCTTCTTTACCGGTCAGATTCTTGTCAACCAGATCCAACAGGAACAGGTGGTTATGGGTACCACCGGAAACCACTTTGTAGCCGCGTTCCAGGAACACTTCCACCATCGCTTTGGCGTTATCGGCCACTTGCTGCTGGTAGATCTTGAACTCAGGCTCCATCGCTTCTTTCAGCGCTACCGCTTTACCGGCAATCACGTGCATCAGCGGGCCGCCCTGGCCGCCCGGGAACACGGCGGAGTTCAGCTTCTTGTACAGATCTTCATCACCGCCTTTCGCCAGGATCAGGCCGCCGCGCGGACCCGCCAGGGTTTTGTGGGTGGTGGTGGTCACGATGTGAGCGTGTGGAACCGGGTTCGGATAAACACCGGCGGCGATCAGGCCCGCCACGTGCGCCATATCGACGAACAGGTAAGCGCCGATGCTGTCGGCGATTTCACGCATTTTTGCCCAGTCAACGATACCGGAGAAGGCAGAGAAGCCGCCGATGATCATTTTTGGCTTGTGGGTTTGCGCCTGCTTGGCCAGGTCTTCGTAATCGATTTGGCCCTTTTCGTCGATGCCGTAAGGCACCACGTTATACAGCTTGCCGGACAGGTTAACCGGTGAACCGTGGGTCAGGTGGCCGCCGTGCGCCAGGTTCATCCCCAAAATGGTGTCGCCCGGCTGCAGCAGCGCGGTGTAAACGGCGAAGTTAGCCTGGGAGCCGGAGTGCGGCTGTACGTTGGCGTAATCGGCACCGAACAGCTCTTTGGCACGGTCGATAGCCAGTTGCTCAACGATATCCACGTATTCGCAGCCGCCGTAATAACGCTTGCCCGGATAACCTTCAGCGTATTTGTTGGTCAGCTGGGAACCCTGAGCCTGCATCACGCGCGGGCTGGTGTAGTTCTCAGACGCAATCAGCTCAATGTGCTCTTCCTGACGCACCACTTCTTGCTCCATTGCACGCCACAGTTCGGCATCGTAATCAGCAATGTTCATTTCACGCTTTAACATCCGGCTTCTCCTGACTTAAATCGGCTAACTAAAAAATCACCAAATAACTACCCGTTTGGGTTCTGGGGCACAGTGTAAACTGTTTCCCCCCACTGAGGATAGGCCTTGACAGAGGTTTTTACGCAAACGATTGGCATTAGGCGCGGCAAGGCTTTGATCCGATAAATCCCCCGATTCGGCAACGGACTTTTACTCATGCTGAGAATGCGGTTTTTTCATGTTCTGTGAGCGGGATCGCCGCTCGCCGACCCCGCAACAAAAACAGGGGTATTTACAGCCACCACAGAAACCGTTAGGATGCGCTTAAACTTAAAGATGCATTTAAAATGCATCATTACATTATTCCAATAATGATCGACCAAGGAGCGCTACCATGCTGGATAGCCAAACCATCGCCACCGTAAAATCTACCATTCCCCTGCTGGCCGCTACCGGGCCGAAGCTGACCGCACATTTCTACGATCGTATGTTCGAGCACAATCCCGAATTAAAAGACGTGTTCAATATGAACAATCAGCGCAATGGCGATCAGCGTCAGGCGCTGTTCGACGCGATCTGCGCTTATGCCGCGAATATCGAAAATCTGGCGGCGTTGCTGCCGGCGGTAGAACGTATTGCCCAAAAGCACACCAGCCTGAATATTCAGCCTGATCAATATCAGATTGTCGGTGGCCATTTGCTGGCAACCCTCGACGAAATGTTCAGTCCGGGCCAGGAAGTGCTGGACGCCTGGGGCAAAGCCTACGGCGTACTGGCAGACGTGTTTATCCAGCGTGAAGGCCAGATTTATCAGGCCAGCGAAAGCGCCGACGGCGGCTGGCGCGATCTGCGCGCTTTCCGCATCGTCAAAAAGCAGCCGCAAAGCGAGGTGATTTGCAGCTTCGTGCTGGCGCCGGTTGACGGTGGCCGGGTCATCGACTTCAAACCGGGGCAATACCTGGCGGTGTATATCAAGCACGACAGCATGGAGAACCAGGAGATTCGCCAATACTCGCTGACCACCTCCCCGAACGGCGAATACTATCGCATTGCGGTGAAGCGTGAAGATCAGGGTAAGGTTTCGAACTTCCTGCATCAGCAGGCCAAAGAAGGCGACGTGATTTACCTTGCTCCGCCGCACGGGGATTTCTTCCTCGAAGCCAAGCCGGATACTCCAGTGGCGTTGATCTCCGCCGGCGTTGGCCAAACGCCCATGCTCGGCATGCTCAATACCCTGCACGATAACCGGCATCAGGCAGACGTGCACTGGCTGCACGCGGCGGAAAACGGCAGCGTTCACGCCTTTGCCGATGAAGTGGCGGACATCGCCGGGCGCATGGCAAACCTGAGCCGCCACGTGTGGTACAACCAACCGAATGCTAATGATGTTGAAGGCCGAGACTACCAGAGCCGTGGCCTGATGGATCTCAGCGCCCTGCGCGAAACGCTCAGCACCCCGCAGATGCATTACTACTTCTGCGGACCGGTACCCTTTATGCAGCACGTAGGCAAACAGCTGCTGGAGATGGGCGTCAGTGCCGATCGTATCCACTACGAATGCTTCGGCCCACACAAGGTGATGTAATTGAAAAGGGCGCGGCCTGTGATGCCGCGCCCTGATGTTATTTTTCCGCCAGCTTGCGCGTCTCCTGCACCTGCTGCGCCGTCACCGGTGCCGCCTGATTCCCCCAACTGCCTCTTAGATAGCTCATCAAATCGGCTGCCTGCTGGTCATCCAGTGCCCAGGCATAGCCCGGCATGGCGATCGCGGTGGCGTGTTGGGTGATTGGCGTGTGTGCACCTTCCAGCACCACGCGCAGCGCAGTGATCGGATTTTCTGCCGTCACCGTCGTGTTGCCCGCCAACGCAGGAATGATGTTGTCGCTGCCCTCGCCCTTATTGCCATGACAGGTTGAGCAGTACATCGCATAGCTGCGCTGCCCCGCCTGCTGATGGTCGGCGGCCAGCGGCGTCACTTTCTGCGCCGCAGGTTGTTCCGCCGCCAGACTGTGCAAATAGGTGGCAATAGCGTTCAGATCGTCCTCGGTAAGATACTGCGTACTGTGGCTCACCACTTCGCTCATCGGCCCGGAAACCGCCGCATGTTGGCTGCGCCCGGTTTTCAACAGGGCAACCACTTCGTCCTGTTTCATTCCGCGTAACCCGGAAGCGTACCAACCGTCCAGCTCGGCGCCGCTCAGGAAGGCCGGCTCTTTGCTGTCCAGACCTTTTTCCTGCATCGCCCAGCCACGCGGCGTATGGCAACTGCCGCAGTGCCCCGCCCCCTGAACCAAATAGGCGCCGCGATTCCACTCTGCGCTCTGGTTGTGGTTCGGCTGGTAAGGCGTATCGTCATGGAACAGTTGATTCCATACCGCCAGCGGCCAGCGCATCGACAACGGCCAACTGATGTCACTGGCGCGGTTGGCGGTATTCTGCGCCGGCACTTCGTTCATCAGGTAGTCATACAGCGCGCGCATATCTTCCGCATTCATTTTGGCGTAAGAGGTATACGGCATCGCCGGATAAAGCCGGTGGCCATCTTTGGCGATCCCCTGACGCATGGCGCGGTCAAACTCGTCAAAAGAATAAGCACCGATGCCATGCTGTTGGTCTGGCGTGATATTGGTGGCGTAAATATTGCCCAGCGGCGTCGGGAACTTCATGCCGCCGGCAAACAATGCGCCGCCTGGCGAGGTATGGCAGGCGGTACAGTCACCGGCCTTGGCCACGTATTCCCCGGCCGACATCGCCTGGGCCGAACCGCCTGCCGCCAGTAAGGTCAGCAAATACAGTGAACGCATTCTCATGCTCCCTCCTTCGCGGCAACCTTGCCATAGGCCAGCTCATTGACCGCGCGCCATGCCTGGTCGATCGCCGAGTTGGCATACGGGCTCCAGTCTGAATCCGAGTTGGCAATCACGATTTTGCCGATCGGCTGGCGCGCCGTCTCAATGATTTTCTTTGCTTCATCCTCGTCGTCAAACAAGCCGTTGAGGAAATAGGAGTAACCGTGCGACCAGCGGTTAACGGTAATGGCTTCAATATCACGCTGGTGATCGAACCCGGCCGACCCCAGCATGCCCTGCAATTGTTCGCGGATCATCTGCTCATGCACTTCAAACGGTGTCCCCAGCAGCAGGGCGCGGCCTTTGCGAGACTGTTCACGCGGGCTGAGTCCGCTGCCTGCCAACGTCGGCACGTACACCATATGCAGGCCAATCGGCTGGTCAGGATCGCGGGGATGCTGATAGCCGCCCATGCTCACCGGATAATCCAGCTTCACGCGGCAATAAGGGGCGGTTGGGGAGTAAACTTCGTGCACGCCCAGCTTGATAAACGGCTGCCAGTTGCGGATCACCACTTTGCTGTACACCAGCGGCGACTTCACGTTCTGCTTCAGCGCCTCTTGCTGTTCGGCCGACATCTCCGGCACCAGGTAAGGGATCATCATGTTATACCCGGCCATCACCACCTGGCCGGCGCGCACCTTGGTCATCTTCTCCCCGGTCATGTAGGTCACTTCGACCTTATCACCGACGTTGGCTGCGTGCAGTCCGGTGCTGTTTAATCGCAGTTTTACCGGCGACTCTGCCCGGTCGAGCTGGCTGTAATCAAACTTGGCCAGAACGATGTCATTCATGTCTTTCCCGCCCGGTGAAACGGCCGGGATCAGATGACGTACCATCAAACGCGTCAGGGTGGCGTTGCCGTCCGGGAAGTGGAACACGTAAGGATCGTCGAGATCCGCCTGCGACTCTTCATCCAGCGGCGGTAAATTCATGCCGTTCAGGCCCGGCAGGTCACAAATGCGGGCGTCGCTGCACGAGGTCGCGTCAATCCCCACCGCCTGGAAGTCACTGGTGGTCTGCTGAAAATAGCGAATGGCCATTTCGCTCAGGCCCACCTTTTCACGCAGGAATTCGGTATAGCTGTGCTTGTCGAGCCACTCGCTTTTCTGCTCCTGGCTCATTTCCGGCAGGTAGTCTTTGTCCACCGTATGCAGTGCAATCAGCGCCTGGCGGTCACTTTCCGGCAGCGGGAAATCGCCGATAAAGGCTTCATAGGAGCGGCCATTGAGGCGGTCGTGCGGAATATCATCTGCCACCATACGCCCAGGGTCGCCGCTCACCACTTTGTCGACGCCAAAGTTCTTGCGGTCGAAATAGACGCCGCGACTCAGGTTCAGATTGGGGTAAAAGGTGGTGTCAAAAGCCTTTTCCAGGTTGTCGATGCTGACGCCCAGCTTCTTCAGCAGGCCCATCGCCACCGGGCTAAAGTTGGAACGCGGCGACTGCAACGACTCGCTGCCGCCATAGCCGAGGATCGTCCCGTTCTCACTGCTGAATTCATTGCGTTTGGCGTGGCCGCCAAAATCATCATGATTGTCGATCAGCAGAATACGCTGCTGCGTCCCCTTCATTTGCTGCCAGAAGCAAGCTGCCGCCAGCCCGCTGATCCCGGCACCGACCACCACCAGATCAAACTCTTCCGTCGCCGGTACGGCGGCAAAATCGAAGGCCCTGCCGTCACGCCCCAATTGGTGGGCATGTTCAAAGGAACCGGGGTGGTTGCCCCGGAGCCCTGTCAGCGTAGGCGGATAGTAAAGGGTTTGATTGGCGGTTTGCGGCGATGCCCGCAGGATCTGCATCGGCGTCAGCCCGGCAGCGATGGTGATCGCCACTCCATTAAGAAAATCGCGTCTGGTGATGCCCATAATTGGCTTCCTTTCAGTTTTTATTATCATCAGACCGGCGGGGCCGGTCTGAAGGCCGCGTTATTTTGCGGATAAATACAGTAAAATCAATGTTTGAACATCACATGACGTATCGCAGTGTAGTCTTCCAGACCATACATCGACATATCCTTGCCGTAACCGGACAGCTTTTGCCCCCCGTGCGGCATTTCACTCACCAGCATGAAATGGGTATTCACCCAGGTGCAGCCATACTGCAGACGAGCGCTTAGACGGTGTGCCCGGCCGACATCCCGGGTCCACAGCGACGACGCCAGGCCATACTGTGACTCGTTGGCCCAGGCCAACACCTGCGCCTCGTCCTCGAATGCCGTGACGGTCACCACCGGGCCGAACACTTCGCGCTGCACAATCTCGTCTTCCTGGCGCGCACCGGCCAGCAGCGTTGGCTGGAAATAATAGCCGGGGCCGTTGACTCGCTCACCACCGGTCACCACCTGCACGTGCGGCAGCGCCTTGGCTCTATCGACAAAACCCACCACCCGCTCCAGATGCTGAGCGGTGATCAACGGGCCGAGTTCGCTGTCAGGATCTTCCGGCCGGCCCATTTTCAGGCTGCCGATAGCCTCACCCAAGGCTTTCACCAGCTGCGGGTAAATGCCTTTCTGGGCGTAAATCCGGCAGGCGGCGGTACAATCCTGCCCGGCGTTGTAGAAACCAAAGCTGCGGATGCCCTCGACCACCTGTTGCAGATCGGCGTCGTCGAACACCAGCACCGGTGCTTTGCCGCCCAGCTCCATATGGGTACGTTTAATGCCGGGCGCGGTATGGGCAATGATGTGTTCGCCGGTAGCGATTGAGCCGGTCAGCGATACCATACGCACTTTGTCATGGCCGGTCAGCCGGTCACCGACGCTGGCGCCACGGCCAAACAGCACGTTGAATACGCCCGCAGGGAACACATCGGCGGCCAGCTCTGCCAGCTTGAAGGTGGTCAGCGGGGTTTGTTCCGAAGGCTTGAGCACCACGCAGTTCCCTGCCGCCAATGCCGGAGCCAGCTTCCATGCCGCCATCATCAGCGGGTAGTTCCAGGGGGCGATCGAGGCCACCACGCCCAACGGATCGCGGCGGATCATCGACGTGTGCCCGGCCAGGTATTCACCGGCCGCCAGCCCACTCAGGCAACGGCTGGCACCGGCGAAGAAGCGGAAGACATCCGCCACCGCCGGCAACTCATCGTTCAATACGCAGTGGTAAGGTTTGCCGCAGTTAAGCGACTCCAGGCGGGCGAAAGTTTCCGCATGGTGGTCGATCAGGTCCGCCAGCTTCAACAGGTGCTCAGCGCGTTCTTTCGGTGTGGTCTGGCCCCATTCGACAAACGCGGCGTCGGCCGCCAATACCGCCTGATCGACCTGCTCTGCACTGGCTTCAGCCACCTGCACCACCACCTCTCCGGTTGCCGGGTTATACACCGGCAACAACTCGCCCTGGCCGGTAACCAGTTGGCCGTTAATCAACAGTTGGCTTTGCATAGGGTTATCCTTTTATAAGATGTCTGGTACGCATTAGGGTCAGAGGTTATTTGCCGCTGCCGGCGACGCTTTCGCCGCCTTTGGTCAGGTAATAGGCCCCCAAAATCGGGATCATGGTCAGCAACATCACCGACAGCGCCACCACATTGGTGATCGGCACATCACGCGGGCGACCTAGCTGGTTCAGCAACCACAGCGGTAGCGTGCGCTCATGGCCGGCGGTGAAGGTGGTGACAATGATTTCATCAAACGACAACGCGAACGCCAGCATGCCTCCGGCCAGCAGCGCCGAGCCAAGGTTGGGCAATATCACGTAGCGGAAGGTTTGCCAGCCGTCGGCACCGAGATCCATAGAGGCTTCGATCAGGCTGTAGGAAGTTCGGCGGAAACGAGCAATCACGTTGTTGAACACGATCACCACGCAGAAGGTGGCATGGCCAATGACGATGGTCAGCACCCCCGGTTCGATATTCAGCGCCTTAAACGCCGCCAGCAGTGCCAGACCGGTGACAATGCCCGGCAGCGCGATCGGCAACAGCAGCAGCAACGAAATGCTGTCTTTACCGAAGAAGTCACGCCGGTAAAGAGCCGCTGCCGCCAGCGTGCCCAGCACCAGCGCCACGACGGTGGCCAACGCGGCAATCTGCGCGGACAGCAGCATCGCATCGATAATGTCCTGACGCCCGGCGGCAACGCTGAACCAATGCAGCGTAAACCCCTTTGGCGGGAAGCTGAATGCCGCATCCTCGGTGTTGAAGGCGTAGAGGGCGATAATCGCCAACGGAAAATGCAGGAAAATCAGTCCGCCCCAGGCGGCCAGTTTTAGCCCTAACGGCGCGCGTTCAGAGTGCATCGAAGGCCCCCAGACGTTTTACAATGGAAAGATAAATCGCGATCAGCACGATCGGCACCAGAGTAAAGGCCGCGGCCATAGGCATATTGCCGATCGCCCCTTGCTGGGCGTAGACCATGCTGCCGATAAAGTAGCCCGGCGGCCCCACCAGCTGCGGCACGATAAAGTCCCCCAGCGTCAGCGAGAAGGTGAAAATTGACCCGGCGGCGATCCCCGGCACTGCCAGCGGCAGGATCACGTAGCGAAAGGTCTGCGCCGGTCGGGCGCCCAGATCCGCCGATGCATGCAGCAGCGAAGGAGGCAGGCGTTCCAGCGCCGCCTGGATCGGCAGGATCATGAACGGCAGCCAGATATAAACAAACACCAGAAAACGGCCCAACCCGGAGGTGGATAGCGTGTTGCCGCCGACGCCCGGTACGGTCAGGATCGCCGCCAGCAACGGCTCCAGCCCGAGATGCTGCAGGAACCATTGCGCTACGCCATCCTTCGCCAACAGCAGTGTCCAGGCGTAGGCCTTGACGATATAACTGGCCCACATCGGCATCATCACCGCGATGTAGAAAAACGCCTTGGTGCGGCCGCTGGTGTAACGCGCCATATAATAGGCAATCGGAAACGCCAGCACCGCGCTGGCCAGAGACACCAGTACCGCCATCGTCAGCGTGCGCAGAATGATGTCGTAATTGGCCGGATTGAACAGCGCCCGCAGGTTATCGAAGGTCAGATCCGGCGTCACCGTCATGGTGAAGTCGTCGAAGGTGTAAAAACCCTGCCACAGCAGCGTCAGCAGCGAGCCGAGGTAGACCGCGCCAAACCACAGCAGCGGCGGCACCAGCAACAGCAGCAGGTACAGCGTCGGCCGACGATATAAGTAGGTCGACAGGGTGCGCAAGGTACCGCGGCGCGGCGCGGGATAATCGATGCTCATCTCCATTTCACCTCGCCTCCAGCAATGGCACCATCGCCTCGCGCGACCAGCAGGCGGTGACCGGTTGGCCGATCAGATGTGGCTGCCCATCGGCGTGCCACTGAGGGTTCGCCTGGCTGACCAGCAGTTTCTCACCGCTGTTCAACGCAATTTCGTAGCGCGTCGCCGCTCCCTGATAATGGATCTCCTGCAGCGTACCCTGCACCTGAATTTCCCCCTGCGCCGCGCCGGCCTGATCCGCTAGCCGAATATGCTCGGGACGGATCGAGAAGGTAGCAGCCTGCCCCAACAACCGCTGCGCCAAATCGCTGCGAACCACGTTAGAGGTGCCGACAAACTCGGCGACAAACGGCGTCTTCGGTCGCATGTAGAGTTCACGCGGCGCGTCCACCTGTTCAATACGGCCATTGTTGAATACCGCCACCCGGTCAGACATCGACAGCGCTTCACTCTGATCGTGGGTAACGAAAATAAAGGTGATGCCGAGCTGACGCTGCAGCTTTTTCAACTCTCCCTGCATCTGCTCGCGCAGCTTGAGATCCAGCGCGCCGAGCGGTTCATCCAGCAGCAGCACCCGTGGCCGATTGACCAGTGCGCGAGCCAGTGCGACACGCTGCCGCTGGCCGCCGGAAAGGTGCGCCGGTTTGCGCTCGGCAACAAACCCCAAGGCCACGCTGTCCAGCGCTTCCTGCGCACGGGCCAGGCGTTCACGCTTGGCGACGCCTTTAACCATCAGCCCGTAAGCGACGTTTTCCAGCACCGACATATGTGGGAACAGCGCGTAATCCTGGAAGACGGTATTCACGTCGCGCTGATACGGCGGCAAATTGGCGGCCTCCTGCCCGTGAATACGAATCGAGCCGGCAGTGAGCTGTTCGAAACCGGCGATCAACCGCAGGCAGGTGGTTTTCCC
Source organism: Serratia liquefaciens (assembly GCF_027594825.1). Taxonomy (NCBI): domain Bacteria; kingdom Pseudomonadati; phylum Pseudomonadota; class Gammaproteobacteria; order Enterobacterales; family Yersiniaceae; genus Serratia; species Serratia liquefaciens. The sequence goes on from NZ_CP088930.1 coordinate 1,680,434, forward strand.
CGAGCCGGAAGGCCCGAGCATGGAGAAGAATTCCCCGTCTTGTATCTCGATTGAAACCCGGTCCACGGCGCGAACCTCGCCGAAGCTTCGCGAAACATCGATAAATTGCACGGCAATGGTCATGATCTGCGCTCCTGATTGACGTTAATCGGGCGTAGCGAACTACGCCCGCACGGGTTACCGACCGCCCATGATGGCGATGTAATCCTGAGTCCAGCGGCTGTAGGGCACGAATTTTCCGCCCTGCGCCTGTGGCGTTTTCCAGAAGGCAATCTTGTCAAACTGGTTGAAACCGTTGGTCTCGCAACCTTTATCACCCAACAACGAGCTGGCTTTGCAACCCGCCGGCGAAGCCGGGACAGAACCGAACCAGGCGGCAACGTCGCCCTGCACTTTCGGTTCCAGTGACCAGTTCATCCACAGGTAGGCGCAGTTCGGGTGTTTGGCATCGGTATGCAGCATGGTGGTGTCGGCCCAACCGGTCACCCCCTCTTTCGGGAACACCGTCCCGATCGGCTGGCCTTCCCCTTTCAGGGCATTGGCCTGATACGGCCAGGCGCTGGAGGCGACCACGCCTTCGTTTTTGAAATCGCTCATTTGTACCGAGGTGTCATGCCAGTAGCGATGAATCAATGCATGCTGGGTACGCAGCAGTTTCAACGCTGCCTGATACTGCTCTTCGTTAAGCTGATACGGATCGCTGATGCCAAGCTGCGGCTGCGTGGCTTTCAGGAACAACGCCGCATCGGCGATATAGATTGGCCCATCGTAGGCCTGAACCCGGCCCTGGTTGGTTTTGCCATCCGGCAGGTTCTGCTGCTGGAACACCACCGCCCAGCTGTCCGGCGGTGTCGGGAAAGTTTTGGTGTTGTACATCAGCAGGTTCGGGCCCCACTGATAGGGCGTGCCGTAAGTTTTTCCGTCCAGGGTGTACCAGGCACCGTTCAACAGACGCGGGTCGATGTTTTTCCAGTTAGGGATCAACGCGGTATTGATCGGCTGCACCCGCTTGCCGAAAATCAGCCGCAGCGAAGCATCGCCGGATGCAGTGACCAGGTCGTAGCCCCCTTTAGCCATCAGGCTGACCATTTCGTCGGAAGTGGCGGCGGTTTTCACATTCACCGCGCAGCTGGTTTGCTTTTCAAACTGGCTGACCCAGTCGTAGTTTTTATCGGACTGGCCGCGTTCGATATAGCCGGGCCAGGCAATGATATCCAGTCGCCCTTCGCCCTTGCCGAGCGCCTGCGGCAGATCGGCCGCCTGGGCCAAACCGCAAAGTACGGTAAAACAGAGCGCGGAAACTGTGGTGGTGACTGCGGTAGTTTTTCCCATCGTAATTACCCCTGTGTAGCCTATCTGTGTGCGGCAGGGAACGGCTGCCGCCCTGGTTTTATTTTGTGAAACCGTTAGAAGCTGGCTTTGAATTTCGCCATTACATGCCTGACAACGCTGTAGTCCTGCAGTGAATCGCTGGAAAGATCCTTGCCGTAGCCGGAGCGCTTCAGGCCCCCGTGCGGCATTTCACTCGCCAGGGTGAAATGGGTGTTGATCCAGGTACTGCCGTATTGCAGATGGGCAGCGATATGCAGCGCCCGATCGATATTCTGCGTCCAGATCGATGAGGCCAGACCGTACTCGGAATCGTTTGCCCAGTTGACCGCCTGTTCCAGATGTTCAAAGCGAGTGATGCTCACCACCGGGCCAAATACCTCTCGCTGGACGATTTCATCGCTTTGCAGACAGCCGGCAAGCAGCGTGGGCTGGTAATAGAAACCCGGGCCGGAATGCGCGGCGGCGCCGGTGATCAATTCAATGTGTGGCTGGCTGAGCGCACGCTCGACAAAGCTGGCGACGCGATCGCGCTGACGACTGCTGATCAGCGGACCGATTTCGTTATCCTCATCGCGTTTACGGGCAAAACGCAGGCTGGCAACCGCTTCGCCCAACGCATCCACCAGCTTCGGATAGATCCCCGCCTGCGCGTAGATGCGGCAGGCGGCGGTGCAGTCTTGCCCGGCGTTGTAGTAGCCATAGGTGCGAATGCTGTTGACCACCTCGTCCAAATCGGCGTCGTCGCAGACAATCACCGGTGCCTTGCCCCCCAGCTCCAGGTGCGTGCGTTTGACGCTTTTCGCCGCCGCCTGCAGAATTTTTTGCCCGGTGACGATATCGCCGGTGACCGACACCAGCCGCACCTGCGGGTGGCCGACCAAATGGCTGCCAACCCCTTCCCCACCGCCGTAGACGATATTCAGCACCCCCGGCGGCAGGATCTCCTGTAACGCGGGCACCAGCGCCAAAATGGTCAGAGGGGTGTGTTCGGAAGGTTTGAATACCACGGTGTTGCCCGCGGCCAGCGCCGGCGCAATTTTCCACGCCGCCATCATCAACGGGTAATTCCAGGGCGCAATAGAGGCCACCACGCCAATCGGGTCGCGGCGGATCATTGAAGTGTGCCCTTCGATATATTCTCCGGCCAACTGCCCCTGTTGGGTGCGCACCGCGCCGGCAAAGAAACGAAAGACGTCGATGGCCGCCGGCAGATCGTCATTGAGCGCCTGATGCAGCGGTTTGCCGCAGTTGAGCGCCTCCAGACCGGCCAGGCGTTCGGCCTGCCGCTCGATGGCATCGGCAATACGCAACAGAATAGCCGCGCGGTAGGCAGGGGTAGTCCGCGACCAGGAAGCGAACGCCTGTTGCGCCGCTTTCACTGCGTTGCCGACCTGAGCGGACGAGGCTTCGGTGATCGAGACCAAAGTCTCGCCATTCGCCGGATTAACGATGCACTCTTGTTGGCCTTCGCCTTCGACCGATTGACCGTTAATGAATTGCTGACAGGATAAACCTGAAAGGAGGTGCACATCTGCCATTGCGTATCGCCTCTGAGTGACAAAAACGTTAACTAAATGTGAAATAAGTTAGTTTTAATCAGACTAAGCGAGCATCAGGCAGCCAACAAATTCTAAATACTGAACGACGCGTTCGATTAAATCGAATGCTTCAGCCCAGCCGCGTGCATATTGCCGTTTTCACGCGCAATGGTGAGAAACGGCGTAACCAGCTCCGGCCGTGCACTACCGCGCCGCCATGCCAGGCCGATATCCAGCGGTTCCAGCAGATCCGCCAGCTTACGCGCCTCAATCATATTGCCTTCCAGAGACCAGGCGCGGTAGGCCATGTCCGGCAAGATAGAAACGCCCATTCCCGCCGCCACCAGGCTGCGTACCGCCTCGGTTGAAGCAGTTTTCATGGCTATTTCCGGTTTTAAACCTGCGCGCGCCCAGATACGCCGCGCATGCACGTCCATTTCGTCGGCATTAAGCTGGATCAGCGGCAGCTTCGCCACATCCGCCAGGCTGATGCTTTCATGATCCAGCAGTGGATGCAGCGGTGGTAACCACAGGCGATAAGGTGAGTGCATCAGGACTTCGCTTTGCAGCGCATCACGATCTTCGATGTTCGACAGGATCAGCACGCCAATATCGATTTCTCCACTGACCAGCAGATGCTCAATATAGGGCCGCTCGTCTTCAATCACCTGAATGGTGACGTTGGGGTATGCCGATTTAAAGCGCTTAAGCAGCTCGACCAAAAAGTAGCCCGCCACCAGGCTGGTCACGCCGATGGTCAGCTTGCCGGTCAGGCTTTCGGTTCCCAGTTGCAGGCTACGCTTGGCGTTGTCCACCGTGGCAAGGATCAGATAAGACTGGCGCAGAAACTGATGACCCTGATGCGTCAGGTTCATGCCCTTGGCGTGACGCTCAAACAGACGTACGCCGATGTCGGTTTCCAACTGCTGGATAGCCAGCGTCAGCGAAGACTGGGAAACAAACACCGCCTGGGCAGCGGCAGAGATCGAACCGGTTTCGGCCACCGCGATAAAATGGCGGATTTGGCGCAGCGTCATCATGAATAATCATCTCAAGCAAGGCAGTTGCGTTGAGTGTAGCCATCGGCGCGGTGAAGCGATCGGGAAAAGTATCAAAAACGCGATAGCCTTCGCTTTTTTAGAATGCTTACGCTGAAAGCTTCAGATACGACAAGGGCGCAGCATGCTGCGCCCTTGGGGAATTCAGACCGGAAAAGTTAAATCAAATCGCTTCTTCGTCTTGTTCGCCGGTCCGGATACGCACTACGCGCGCCACGTCGAAGACAAAGATTTTACCGTCGCCGATTTTACCGGTCTGCGCGGTCTGCATGATGGTTTCCACGCAGGTATCGACGATATCGTCGGCCACGACGATCTCAATTTTCACCTTCGGCAGAAAATCGACCATGTACTCAGCGCCACGGTACAGCTCAGTGTGCCCTTTCTGACGGCCGAAGCCTTTCACTTCGGTCACGGTCATCCCGGTAATGCCAACTTCAGCCAGCGCTTCACGGACATCATCCAGTTTGAACGGCTTGATAATAGCGTCGATCTTTTTCATCTTCTTTCCTTTACCAATTTTTGCGGCCAAAGCCGGATGTGATTGGGTAGCGGCGGTCTTTGCCGAAATTGCGGGCGGTGATGCGCGGCCCGACGGCGGCCTGACGCCGCTTGTATTCGTTAATATCCACCAGGCGTATCACCTTGCGAACGATCGCCTCGTCGAAGCCTTCGGCCACCAGATCGGCAACCGATTTATCGCGCTCGACGTAACCTTCCAGAATCGCATCCAGAATGTCGTACGGCGGCAGGCTGTCCTGATCGAGCTGATCCGGCGCCAGCTCGGCGGACGGTGGGCGATCGATAACGCGCTGCGGGATCACGTAAGAGACGGTATTGCGGTATTCGGACAGCTTGAACACCAGCGTTTTAGGCACGTCCTTCAACACGTCGAAGCCACCGGCCATATCACCATACAGCGTGGCGTAACCTACGGCCATCTCGCTTTTGTTGCCGGTGGTCAACACGATGCTGCGGCGCTTGTTGGACAGCGCCATCAGCACTACGCCGCGACAGCGCGCCTGCAGGTTCTCTTCCGTGGTGTCGCGCTCGGTCCCCGCGAACATGGGCGTCAGCTGGCCCATAAAGGCGTCGAACATTGGCTCAATCGAGACGATATCGAATTCGATGCCCAGAATTTCAGCTTCTTCCCTGGCGTCGGCAATGCTGATGTCCGCGGTATAACGGAACGGCATCATCAGCGCCTGCACCTTGTCTTTGCCCAGCGCATCGACGGCAATCGCCAGCGTCAGCGCCGAATCGATACCGCCGGAAAGCCCCAGCACGGCACCCTTGAAGCCATTTTTGGTCACGTAATCGCGTACCGCCAGCACCAGGGCTTCATAGACCTGCGCCAACGGCGGCAGTTCGGCGGCCGGAGCGGTCATCGGTACCACGTCCAGCTCGTTGAATTCCAACAGGGTTACCTGCTCGGCAAACGCCGCCAGGCGATGGGTCATGTTGCCGGCTGCGTCGAAGACTTTCGAACAGCCGTCAAAAATCAGCTCATCCTGGCCGCCAATCTGGTTCAGATACACCAACGGCAAATGGGTACGCTGGCAATGGCCGGCCATCAGGGTTTTACGGATGTACGGCTTTTCGCGGTTGTAAGGCGATGCATTGATCGACAAAATCATTTCGGCACCGGCGGCCCTGGCGGCATCAACCGGCTCAGGGAACCACAAGTCTTCGCAAATCAGCAGGCCCAAACGGTAGCCTTTCAGCTCAACCACGCAGGTGTCGTTACCGGCCTGGAAGTAGCGCTTCTCATCGAATACGCCATAGTTCGGCAACTGCTGTTTGAAGTAACGCGCCTGCAACTGCCCTTCAGAAAACAGCGACAGCGCATTATAGAGTTTGTCGCCTTCGCGCCACGGATGGCCGACCAGGATCGCCACGTCGGTGGAAGCCTGCTGCAGACGCAGAAGCTGCTCGTCACAACGTTGGTAAAAATCGTTGCGATACAACAGATCTTCCGGCGGATAGCCGGACAGCGCCAGTTCGGTGAACATGACCAGATCGGCTCCCGCCTTCTGCTGCTGTTGCACGGTTTGCAACATTCGTTCGGTGTTGCCTTCGATGTCACCGACCAGCAGATTCAACTGGGCCAGTGCGATGGAAAGTGATCTGCTCATTGTTTAGGATCCCGCTTAATACGTTCCATGGTTCTTTGCGTTTGGTCATGCCAGCAATTGAGAACGGAGTGTAAATCATTCCGCCGCGTTTGTTGAGAACCTGCGTGCGCAGGCCGCGGCGGAAAACATCATTCTTTAAAATCGTTGGCGTCCAGTTCATGGCGCGACAGCAATTTATAAAACTCGGTACGGTTACGGCCCGCCATGCGCGCGGCCTGGGTGACGTTACCCTTGGTGATCTGCAACAGCTTGCGTAAATAGTGCAATTCAAACTGATTACGCGCCTCGACAAAAGTCGGCAAGGCGGTGTTTTCCCCTTCCAACGCCTGCTCTACCAACGCTTCGCTGATCACCGGCGCTGAGGTCAGGGCCACGCACTGCTCGATCACGTTTACCAGTTGGCGCACGTTGCCCGGCCAGCTGGCGGTCATCAGGCGTTTCATGGCGTCCGAAGAGAAGCTGCGGACAAACGGCTTATGACGCTTGGCGGATTCGCGCAGCAGATGATTGGCCAGCAGCGGAATATCCTCGGCCCGCTCGTTCAGCGCCGGGATCTTCAGGTTCACCACGTTGAGGCGGTAGTACAGATCCTCGCGGAATTCGTTTTTCGCCATCGCCTTTTGCAGATCGCGGTGGGTGGCGGAGATAATGCGTACGTCGATGTCCAGATCGCGGTTACTGCCCAGCGGGCGTACCTTGCGCTCCTGCAGTACGCGCAGCAGCTTCACCTGCAGCGAAAGCGGCATATCGCCAATCTCGTCGAGGAACAGCGTCCCGCCCGCAGCGGCCTGGAACAGCCCTTCACGGCTGCTGACCGCGCCGGTAAACGCCCCTTTGGCATGACCGAACAGCTCCGACTCCAGCAGTTGTTCCGGCAACGCACCGCAGTTAATGGCGATAAACGCCTTCTTGCCGCGCGGGCTGGCACCGTGGATAGCCTGCGCCAACACTTCTTTACCGGTACCGCTATGGCCGTTGATCAAGACGCTGACGTCCGACTGCGCCACCATTTTCGCCTGCTCCAGCAGGCGCAGCATGATAGGACTGCGGGTGACGATATCTTCACGCCAGCTGTCGTCACCGGCCGGCAATGACTGCGACAGCGCTTCGTCGATAGCCTTGTACAGCGCATCGCGGTCCACCGGTTTGGTCAGGAAGCTGAATACCCCTTGCTGAGTGGCCGCCACCGCATCCGGGATCGAACCGTGGGCAGTCAGAATGATCACCGGCATGCCCGGCTGGTGCTTTTGGATCTCGGCGAACAGCGCCATGCCGTCCATTTCATCCATCCGCAGATCGCTGATCACCAGATCAATTTTCTCGCGCCCTAACAGGCGCAGCGCTTCCTGGCCGCTTTCGGCGGTGGTGACATGAAACCCTTCGCTGGTCAGGCGCATGCCCAACAGCTTGAGCAGGCTGGGATCGTCGTCAACCAATAACAAATTGGCCGGTTTGCGTGCTGTCATTGCGCGTGAGACTCCTTATTAGCGGGGGGCGGCGCGTAAGTATCTTCCGGCTCGATCGGCAGGGCGGTGCCCTTTTCCGGCTCGGCGTCCGATTCTTCGGCCTTGGCCGGCGCCACTTTCTTGCCCGTTGCGTCGGTTTTTGGCTGTGTCCCGCTGTTATCCGGGATTTCACTTTGCAGCTGCTTGCGCGAAGAGAGCTGACGTTCGATATCGGTCAGGTTTTCCAGCTTGCGTGACGTGTCCTGCAACTGCGCTTGCAGGCGAACCTGGCTCTGGCGCAGCTGATCTATCTGGCTGTCGGTGCTTTCCTGCAGATGCTGATAACGTGCCTTTTCATCAAACAGGGTGATTTGCAGCACCTGCTGCTGACGCCACAGCTGCAACAGCGGGCGCAGCGAGCTTGGGAACTCAAGGCGATAACTGTTCAGGCGATCGATAATCTGACGGCGCTCGCCCGAAGTCGGTTCGGCGCTGCCCAGCAAAATGCTCTGTTTGAAGATGCCGTCCCAGCTGTTGCCGGGCACGGTTTTTGCCAGCGCACGCGCCTGGGTTGAACCGATACGATCGGCACAGTCCATAGCACGCAGCCAGTAAAGTGAGTTATTCAGCGCGTCTTTATCATCCAGCGGCCACAGGGTGTCACAGGCCGCAATGCGGTAATCCACCACTTTGGTATCCGGGATCGCTTCCTGCTGGGGTTGATTCAGACCCCCGCTGACCGCACGATCGACACAGCCAGCCAGCAGAAACGGCATAAAAAGCACGCTGCCTAAAAAAGAAAATCGACGCTTGCCGAGCGGCGTGCCCAGTGTGGCACGCGGTGAACGTTCGGTCTGCGTAAGACGAAGGCGTTTAGACCATGTGTACATTATTATTCATTCTCGGCGGTTAATGGCAATTCAATACGGAAGCAGACGTCTGCGCCGGCGACTTCAACCAGCTGCAGCTCACCGCGCATCCGGCGGATACAATCCTGCGCGATGCTCAGCCCCAGACCGCTTCCTTTTACCGCCCCTTTTCGCTGGTGACTACCCTGGAAAAAAGGCTCGAAAATCATGGTTTTCTCGGCTTCGGGGATCGGTGTGCCGCTGTTGGCGACATCAATCTGCACCCGTTGCCCAACCTGACGGCTGCGGATCCAAATGTTACCGGATTCCTTGCCGTAGTGCACCGCATTGGAGTAGAGATTATCCAGCACGCGCATTAATAGCGTAGGCTCTGCCCAGCATATTTCCGCATCCAGTTGGATCTCGGTGCGAAGCATTTTCGCCCGGGCCGGCAAACTGTGCGCAGCCACGACCATATCGACCATGTCGGTCAACTCGACATTTTCATGTTCCGCCGGGCCATCGGCCAGTTTGCGGTTGTAATCCAGCAGTTGTTCAATCAGTTGCTGCAGGTGTCGGCTGCTTTGATCGAGGATCGTCACCACCTCTTTTTGATCGGAGGTCAGCGGCCCTGCCACTTCATCCGCCAGCAGTTCGGTGCCTTCACGCATGCTGGCCAGCGGCGTTTTCAATTCATGCGAGATATGGCGCAAGAACTCATGGCGCTGCGACTCCAGCCACGCCAGGCGCTCGCTCAGCCAAATAATGCGCTGCGCCAGCGAACGCAATTCACGGGGACCTTTAAAGGCGTCGGTGCTGCCCAGCGCTCGCCCTTCACCCAAACGGTTGATCATCCTCTCTACCGCTTTGACCGGCCCGATGATCATTCGGGTGAACAACACCACCAGCATCACGCTGACCAGAAACAGCATCAGCGCCTGCCAGCCGAAGAACTGACCGCGCTCGGCAATCGCCTGCTGTAGCTGCTGGCCGCGTGAAAACACCACGGCACGCGTGGCCTGTACCATCTCGGCATTGGAGCGTGAAAACGATTCTAACAGCGTGGAAGCCTGCGGATCCGGACCGCTGCTTTGGCATTTAATCGCTGCCAACTGGGTCAACAGATCGCGCAAGGTTTGATAATAGCGTTCATCCGGCAGGATCGGGGCATGGGCATCCAGCATTTGCGAATACTGTTTGCGCTGATTCTGATAGAGGCGCGCCAGTGTGGGATCCACCAGCACGCAATATTGGCGGTAGCTGCGCTCCATTTCCAACGCCACGCTGGTCATCGCCTCGCTGCGTCGTGCATCCACCAACGTAGTGCGGTTGATGTCCGCCGCTTGGGCGCTGAGGTGATCCAGACTCTGGTAAGCCTGATAGGCCAGCACCAGCAGCGGCAACAGCACCAGCAAGAACGCCATCAACACCAGTTGACGTAGCGAACGGGGAAATAAACGCCATCTTTTCAACGAAATCATCTCATTGTCTCTAGTCTGCTTCGATGCTAACCGAGTCGCCGATGAGAGGAAAGCCCGGCGTTCAGCGGAGCGTCAGGAAAATAAAGGGATCGTGCAGGTGGGCGGGGAATAACGTTAGAACTTACTGATAACGAAAGAGAGGCCAACATGACTTTGAGATTAGACGCTGGGGCAAGACTGCCCCATCGCAAGAATGTGTGGATGCCCTTATTTCTCGTCCCCAGGGTGATGTAGCCCAAAGGCTGGCATCGAACAGGACGAATAGCATCCGTAAGTATCCGGAATTGATGAACACTCATCACAGTTGGATACAGGCGGTGCCTCACTCCACGTGTCGCCCGATGCTTGATAAAGCGCTTGCGCGACTGTTATCGGTTTGGTTGGACGATAGGCACCATTTCTTTGGCATCATTCGGGGGCTTATGAGGCAACTGTTCCGTCTATTTACGGGGCCGTCATAAAAAGTTGAATGAGCAACTGAGCAGAATAATGCACTTAACGTGCCAACTTTTCAATTAATTTATTAACCAACTGAATTTAAATAAAAATAAATTAAAACAATGCCAAAACACTCGTATTCTCAGCTCTGTGGGCGAAGAAAAAAACGCCGGCCTGTCGCCAAAAACCGACAACTTAAGCCAATTAATTTTCCATCATTATAAATCAATAAGTTACGTGTCTCTTTTTAGAGACAGTGAAAATGCCCTCTGTCGCAAAATGCAGACAATCGCCATGGCCATATAAATAGAAAAGGGACGCAATCTGTTGCGTCCCTTTCGGCTAGCACAGCGTTATCGCTTAACCCAGCTGCTTACGGGCGTTGCGGAACATGCGCATCCACGGGCTGTCTTCGCCCCACTCTTCCGGATGCCATGAGTTGCTGACGGTACGGAACACGCGCTCCGGATGCGGCATCATTACCGTTGCACGCCCATTGGCGCTGGTGACGGCGGTGATACCGTTCGGCGAACCGTTCGGGTTGGCCGGGTAGCTTTCCGTAACCTGACCGGCATTATCGACAAAGCGCAATGCCACCAGACCATGGTGCTCCAGGGCTGCCAAATGTGCCGCATCGCGCACTTCGACATGCCCTTCACCGTGCGAAACGGCAATCGGCATGCGCGACCCCGCCATCCCCTGCATGAACAGCGACGGACTGGCCGCCACTTCCACCAGGCTGAAGCGGGCCTCAAAACGGTCTGACAGGTTACGTACGAAACGCGGCCAATGTTCGGCACCGGGGATCAGATCGCGCAGGTTCGACATCATCTGACAACCGTTGCATACGCCCAGTGCCAGGGTCTGTGGACGGTGGAAGAAGGATTCGAACTCGTCACGCACGCGGTCGTTGAACAGAATCGACTTCGCCCAGCCTTCGCCGGCGCCCAACACGTCGCCATAAGAGAAACCGCCACAGGCCACCAGAGTATGGAAGTCCTGCAGGTCACGGCGCCCTTCGAGCAAATCGCTCATGTGCACGTCTACCGCATCGAAACCGGCGCGGTGGAATGCCGCCGCCATCTCAACGTGGGAGTTAACGCCCTGCTCCCGCAGCACCGCCACTTTAGGGCGTGCGCCCTTGGCAATATAAGGTGCCGCAATATCTTCTTCCGGTGCAAAGCTCAGTTTGACGTTCAGGCCAGGATCGCGCTCGTCCTGCTTGGCCTGGTGCTCCTGATCGGCACATTCAGGGTTATCGCGCAGGCGCTGCATCTGCCAGGTCGTTTCCGCCCACCAGGTGCGTAACGTAGCACGGCTTTCGCTGTACACCGGTTTGTCGCCTTGGGTAATCACAAAGCGATCGCCAGCCTGTACGCTGCCGATGTGGTGCACATTGTCCGTCAGGCCATGCTGAGCAAACGCCTGTTGTACCGCTTCAAGCCGATCGGCCGTTACCTGGATCACAGCGCCCAACTCTTCGTTGAACAGCGCAGCCAACGCATCGTCGCCCAACCCTTGAATATCCACCTGCACACCGCAGTGACCGGCAAACGCCATTTCCGCCAGCGTCACCAACAGGCCGCCGTCGGAACGGTCGTGATAAGCCAGCAACGCACGATCGGCCACCAATTTTTGCATCGCGTTGAAGAAGCCCGCCAATTGCTCAACGTTACGCACATCGGCCGGTTTGTCGCCCAGTTGGCGGTAAACCTGCGCCAACGCAGTGGCACCCAGCGCGTTATGGCCGTTACCCAGGTCGATCAACAGCAATGCCGTGTCGCCCTTGTCGGTGCGCAGCTGCGGCGTTACGGTGTGGCGCACATCTTCGACGCGGGCAAAACCGGTGATCACCAGCGACAGCGGTGAGGTCATTTCGCGCTGCTCGTTGCCTTCCTGCCAGCGGGTTTTCATCGACATGGAGTCTTTGCCCACCGGAATGGTGATGCCCAGCGCCGGACAAAGCTCTTCGCCCACCGCTTTTACCGCTTCATACAGGCCGGCATCTTCACCCGGGTGCCCGGCTGCCGCCATCCAGTTAGCGGAAAGCTTGACGCGCTTGAGCGAACCGATCTCGGTTGCCGCCAGGTTGGTCAGCGCTTCCCCCACCGCCAGACGGCCGGAAGCGGCGAAGTCCAGCAGGGCAACCGGCGCACGTTCGCCGATCGACATCGCTTCACCATAGTAACTGTCCAGGCTGGCCGTCGTGACCGCGCAGTCGGCTACCGGGATCTGCCATGGCCCGACCATCTGATCGCGTGCCACCATACCGGTCACGGTACGGTCGCCGATGGTGATCAGGAAGGTTTTCTCGGCAACTGCCGGCAGGTGCAGAACACGTTTTACCGCATCGGCCAAAGTAATGTTGTCGCGCTGTACCGGCTGGCCTTTAGCCTGCAGGCGGGTCACGTCACGCGTCATCTTCGGCGTTTTGCCCAGCAGCACGTCCAACGGCATGTCGATCGGCTGGTTGTCGAAATGGCTGTCGTTCAGCGTCAAATGCTGTTCTTCGGTGGCTTCGCCGATCACCGCATAAGGGGCACGCTCACGGCGACAAATCTCGTCGAACTGCGCCATCTGCGCCGGGGCAATCGCCATCACATAGCGTTCCTGCGATTCATTGCACCAGACTTCCAGCGGGCTCATGCCCGGTTCGTCGTTAAGGATATCGCGCAGTTCGAAACGGCCACCGCGGCCACCGTCGCTAACCAGCTCTGGCATGGCGTTAGACAAACCGCCCGCCCCCACATCGTGGATAAACAGAATCGGGTTCTGTTCGCCCAACTGCCAGCAGCGGTCGATCACTTCCTGGCAGCGACGCTCCATTTCCGGGTTGTCGCGCTGTACCGAGGCAAAATCCAGATCGGCGTCGGACTGGCCGGAGGCCATAGAAGAGGCTGCGCCGCCGCCCAGACCGATGTTCATCGCCGGGCCACCCAGCACCACCAGTTTGGCGCCGACGGTGATTTCGCCTTTTTGCACGTGGTCGGCGCGGATGTTGCCGATACCGCCCGCCAGCATGATCGGTTTGTGATAACCGCGCAGTTCGACGCCGTTATGGCTGTTGACCTGTTCTTCATAGGTACGGAAGTATCCCACCAACGCCGGACGGCCGAATTCGTTATTGAACGCTGCGCCACCCAGTGGGCCGTCGGTCATGATGTCCAGTGCGGTTACGATGCGATCCGGTTTGCCAAAATCCTGCTCCCAGGGCTGCTCGAAGCCGGGAATGCGCAGGTTGGAAACCGAGAAGCCCACCAGGCCGGCCTTGGGTTTGGCACCGCGACCTGTAGCACCTTCGTCGCGGATCTCGCCACCGGAACCGGTAGCGGCACCCGGCCACGGGGAGATCGCCGTCGGGTGGTTATGGGTTTCCACCTTCATCAGGATATGGGCCTCTTCCTGATGATAGTCATACTGACCGCTTTGCGGCGCAGCGAAGAAACGGCCGACCTGCGAACCTTCCATCACGGCGGCATTGTCTTTATAAGCCGACAGCACGTAATCCGGCGTCTGCTCGAACGTATTTTTGATCATTTTGAACAGCGACTTCGGCTGCTGTTCGCCGTCGATGATCCAATCGGCGTTGAAAATTTTATGCCGGCAGTGCTCCGAGTTGGCCTGCGCGAACATATAGAGTTCGATATCCGTCGGGTTGCGCCCCAGCCCGGTAAAGGCATTCAGCAGATAGTCGATTTCGTCTTCGGCCAGCGCCAGACCCAGCTTGAGGTTGGCCTGTTCCAGCGCGCTGCGCCCTTCCCCCAGCATATCGATCGCCTGATAAGGCGCCGGCTGATGCTGAGCAAACAGCTGCTCTGCCTGTTGCAAGCTGCTGAAGACGGTTTCCATCATCCGGTCGTGCAGCAATGCGGCAAGCTGTTGCCACTGTGCCTCAGTCAGCGTCGGTGCCTTGACGTAAAACGCCAGACCGCGCTCCAACCGCACCACCTGCTTCAAACCGCAGTTATGGGCGATATCGGTAGCTTTGGAAGACCAGGGAGAAATGGTGCCCGGACGCGGTGTCACCAACAGCAGGCGACCTTCAGGGGCATGTTCGGCGAGAGAGGGACCGTACTTGAGCAGGCGCGTGAGCTTGCCGTGTTCTTCGGCAGTGAGCGGTGCGCTAACATCGGCAAAGTGGACGTACTCGGCGTAGATATCACTGACCGGAAGTTGGGCGTCCTGGCAGCGGGACAACAGTTTGGTAACACGAAAAGCCGACAAAGCGGGCGAACCACGCAGTATTTCCATAATCAAAGTTCTCTCGTCTTCGAAGCAACTGACTTCAGCACTTCATTGGGCGCAACAGGGGGAAAACGCGCGCCATTATAGAGAATCTGCGCGACAGACGAAACCGTTTGCGTAGCTATTATTGATAAAAGCTGTTCACGCCATCGAATTGTCATAACGTATCAATAAAGTTGCACGCTGGCGTTTTGTTGCGCAAAATGCCCCGGCACTGGTGATTTAACCATAAGAAAAAGCGGGATGACAGTCGTCAGTGCACCTGTGCCATCACTGGATAACTATTTGAAACGCCTTAAAATAAACTACATTCTAATCGGTGTTGTCACCCTGCTTCTGGCGCTCGCCCTGTGGCCCAATATTACCTGGCGCGGCGGCCAGGGCGGGCAACTCGAAGAGATCAAATCCCGCGGAGAGTTGCGTATCAGTACGCTGAACTCGCCGTTAACCTATTTCACCACCAAGCAGGGGCCAAGTGGCCTCGACTACGAACTGGCGAAACGTTTCGCCAGCTATCTGGGGGTGAAACTGGTGGTGATCCCGCATAAGAACATCAACGACCTGTTCGACGATCTGGACGATGACGATGCCGACCTGCTGGCCGCCGGCCTGATCTACAATCAGGATCGCCTCAGCCGTGCCCGCACCGGCCCGGCTTACTATTCCGTTTCCCAGCAGTTGGTTTATCGCCTGGGCACCGCACGCCCCAAAAGCTTTGCCGATATTAAAGGCAAGCTGGCGGTCGCTTCCGGCTCGGCCCACGTCAGCACGCTGAAACAGCTCAAACAAAGTAAGTTCCCGGACCTCAGCTGGGAAGCCTCCAGCGATCTCACCTCAAAAGAGCTGCTGGAGCAGGTCGCCGACGGCAAACTGGATTACACCCTCGGCGACTCCGTGACCATCGCCCTGCTGCAGCGCATCCATCCGCAGCTGGCGGTGGCTTTCGACGTCACCGATGAAGAACCTGTCACCTGGTACCTGAAGCGCGGCACCGACGACAGCCTGTATGCGGCCATGCTGGATTTTTACAGCCAGATGGTGGACGACGGCACGCTGGCGCGGCTGGAAGAGAAGTACCTCGGCCACGTGGGCAGTTTTGATTACGTCGATACCAAAACCTTCCTGTCGGCAATAGACTCGGTACTGCCCACCTTCCGTTCGCTGTTTGAAAAATACGCCAGCGAGATCGACTGGAAGCTGCTGGCCGCCATTGCCTATCAGGAATCGCACTGGAACCCGCAGGCCACTTCACCGACCGGCGTTCGCGGTCTGATGATGCTGACGCGGGCCACCGCCGACGGTCTGGGGGTTAACGATCGCCTGGATCCCGAGGAGAGCATTCAGGGTGGCGCACTCTATTTACAGCGGCTGATGGCCAAGGTGCCCGACACCGTGCCGGAAGATGAGCGTATCTGGTTCGCGCTGGCGGCCTACAACATGGGCTGGGGCCATATGCTCGACGCCCGCAAGCTGACCAAAATGCAAAAAGGCAACCCGGACAGTTGGGTCGACGTCAAACAGCGTCTGCCGATGCTCAGCCAGAAGCGCTACTACCCGCAGTTGACCTACGGCTATGCGCGCGGACGCGAAGCCTATAACTACGTGGAAAACATCCGCCGCTATCAGGTCAGCCTGGTGGGGTATCTGCAAGAAAGGGAAAGAAAGGCGGCACAGGAAGCGGCCGAACAGGCGGAACTGGGGAAAGGCTATCCGGCGGTGGCGCCGGAATTGGCACTTAACTTCTGATTATTCCGGGTCCTTATCCGCCTGCGCGCGTTGCGCTTGCTTCAACGCCTTTTGCTGTTCACGGCGCATGCGGAAAAAATTGCTCAAGGTAGCCGCGCATTCCTCGGCCAGCACGCCGGGGAGGATCTCCACCTGATGATTCATGCCGGGATGGCGCAAAATATCCACCAGCGATCCCGCAGCCCCGGTTTTCACATCGGCGGCGCCGTAAACCAACCGACGAATGCGGCTGTGCACCATCGCCCCCGCACACATCACGCACGGCTCCAGGGTCACGTACAAGGTCGCATTCAACAGACGGTAATTCTGCAACACTGCCCCGCCCTGCCGCAGCGCCATGATTTCTGCATGTGCGGTCGGATCGTGGCGGCCAATCGGCCGGTTCCAGCCTTCGCCAATCACCTTATTATCCAGCACCAGTAGCGCCCCGACCGGCACCTCTCCTTCTTCCTGCGCACGCAGGGCCAGCCGCAATGCCTGACGCATCCAGTATTCATCGTTATATTCAGTCATTGCATCATTCCTCGTGCACTTTTGCGGCGGGCATTATACACAGTAGCAGTGATGCATGCTGCGCCCGTGTTAACCAGGGCAAATATAGTCGCCCCTTATCAGCGGCGGAGAAGCGACACACTGCGGCTTGAAATACAACGGGTATATACTGATTGAATCAGGGTGTTTTTCAGGGACAGGAAACATGAAACTCAGCAAGAAAAACGCCACCGTCGTGCGCAAAGCGCTGGACGGCTGGGTAGATGAAGGCGCGCTGACGGCGCAACAGCAGCAACAACTGCTGCAACACGTTGAGGTACAACCCTTCGACTGGCGACGGCTGGCACGTTATGCGTTTCTCGCCGCGCTGGCTTCGCTGGTGATTGCCATCAGCAGCCTGTTCGCCGACGGTGAATTGCTTTATCGCCTGGGGGAATTGTTCCGCTTCGATGCACCGGTACGTATGGCGATCGCCGCCGTAGTGGCCGCTCTTTGCTATGTCTGGGCGCTGCGACGCCGCCGTCGGCATCCGGAGAAACGCTACGGTAATGAAGCCGCTTTGTTCGTTGCCGTGTTGTTCACCGCCTGTGCCCTGTGGCAAATGGGCGTCTGGCTGGATAACGGCAGCGGCCGGGTCTCGCTGCTGTTGACGTTCGCCGCGCTGCTGTATGGCGTGATTGGCTGGTTCAGTCGCTCCGGGCTGGTATGGTGGTTTGCTCTGCTGTCGCTGGGCAATGCTTTCGGGGCCGAGACCGGTTATCTGTCCGGCTGGGGGGCTTATTGGCTGGGCATGAGCTTCCCGATTCGCTTTATTGCCTTCGGCGTGGTGTTGATCGCCGCGGCGTTGCTGTTGCAACCGCAGCTCGCCTGTCGTGGACTGGAGCGGGTTTCGCTGGCGATGGGCCTGTTGTACCTGTTCATCGCCCTATGGTTGCTGTCGATTTTCGGGAATTATGGCGATCTCGATAGCTGGTATAACGTACGCCAGATTGAACTGTTCCACTGGAGCCTGTTGTTCGGCCTCGCCGCCGTCGGGTGCATCTGGCTGGGGCTGAAACGCGACGATGCCATGCTGCGCGGTTTTGGGCTGACCTTCCTCGGTATTAACCTCTATACCCGTTTCTTCGAATTTTTCTGGGACGCCATGCCCAAGGCGATTTTCTTTGTGGTGCTCGGCCTGAGCCTGTGGGCGCTGGGGCATTACGCGGAAAAAGTCTGGCAATGGGGCCGTAAACCGCACGACCAAACCGATGATTAAGGCCCAGCGGTTTTAACGGTAAGAGTTACTGCTGGGTTTGGCTCCGGCCGGGCTAAACCCACAGAGTATAAGTGGTTAAACTAAAACTAAATCAACTACCTGACCTAACCCCTTTGATATTGCGATAGATCATGATGACTTAATAATTAGCGGAGTAGTGTTTGTGGCAAGCAATAAAGCTTTTATCCAGGAGTGACTTATGGCTGCCTCAACTTTCTTTATCCCTTCCGTCAACATGATTGGCTCCGGCTGTCTGGACCAAGCGGCAAAGACCCTGAAACAACAGGGATTGCGTCAGGCGTTGATCGTGACCGACAAAGTGTTGAATAACATCGGCGTAGTCGCCCAGGTTCAACAGTTGCTCGCCGCACAGCAGATCGAAAGCTGCGTTTATGACGGCACTCACCCTAACCCAACCACGCTGAACGTGAAACAGGGCCTGGCCCTGCTGCAAGAGCATCAATGCGACTGCGTGATCTCCCTGGGTGGCGGCTCACCGCACGATTGTGCCAAAGGCATCGCGCTGCTGGCCACCAACGGCGGGGATATCAAGGACTATGAAGGCGTCGATCGTTCCACAAAACCGCAGTTGCCGATGATCGCCATTAACACCACCGCCGGCACCGCCTCTGAAATGACCCGTTTCTGCATCATCACCGATGAAGCACGCCACATAAAAATGGCGATTGTCGACAAACACGTGACGCCTATCCTGTCGGTAAACGATCCGCATCTGATGGCCGGGATGCCGAAAGGCCTGACCGCCGCCACCGGGATGGATGCCCTGACTCATGCGATTGAGGCCTACGTTTCCAGCGCCGCCAACCCGATTACCGATGCCTGTGCGTTGAAGGCCGTCACCATGATCGCCGAATCGCTGCGCGACGCCGTTGCCGATGGCCACGACATGCAGGCGCGCGAAAACATGGCCTATGCCCAATTCCTGGCAGGGATGGCCTTCAACAACGCTTCTCTCGGCTATGTGCATGCGATGGCGCACCAGCTCGGCGGTTTCTACGACCTGCCGCATGGGGTATGTAATGCGGTGTTGCTGCCACACGTGCAGGAATTTAACGCCAGCGTTTGTGCGTCTCGCCTGAAGGATATCGCCGCCGCCATGGGGTTGGATGTGAGCCACCTTAACGACCAGCAGGGTGCCGCTGCCTGTATTGCCGCCATTCGGTTACTGGCGCAAGACGTTGGTATCCCGGCCGGGCTGCGTGATTTGCAGGTGAAAGAGCAGGATCTGGATACGCTGGCCACCAACGCGCTGAAAGACGCTTGCGGCTTCACTAACCCAATACAAGCCACTCACGCGCAGATTGTCGCCATATTCCGCGCGGCAATGTAAGCCATCAAAAACAGTAAAGGGCGGAAATTCCGCCCTTTACTGTTATTCCAACTGCTGCAGCTCACCCAATTTACTGACCCGCCAACGATGCTCACAGAAATACAACAACGGGTTATCCTGTTTGCTGTCGCTATAGCCGCTATACAGCTTGAGCGGCGCGCCGAGACGTTGTTCCAGCTGCGTCACCTTCTGTACCCCCAGGCAACGTAGCGCCAGCACCCAACCACCGTAACGCCGCAGGATACGGCTGCCCACCAAGTGGACCTGCGGCAGAAAGGCCGAATCCTGATACACCTGCTCCACCAGCCGTTCCGGTGAACCGGTAATCAACCATACCTGCGCGTCGTGCGCCTCGAGGTACTGCCGCAAACGCATTTGCACCACCGGAAAAGCGGTCACCTTACTGCGAAAGTCAGTGACAAAGCGCTGCTCCAGCGCCTTTAGCCTGGCCTCTGAACGTCCGAAGGTGATCGACCACAACAGCACGCTCATCGGCCAGCGAGCGGCGCGGCCCATCGCCAGCAGCGCCAACCCGACGACCGGCAATAACGGCACCACCAGCAGCAGATTCAACGGCAGGTGGCGCAGCAAAAAACGCAAGAAACTGCCAAACATGTCTTCCTGATGCAGCGTGCCGTCCAGATCAAAGAACACCACGCGGCGGCCTTCCCCGGCCTGCTGGCTCTGTTTCTCGCTCAAGGGCTACTCCTCAGGATCGTTGAATCCCATTATCCAGGTGAAAATAAATCCAGCGGCAATGGTAATCACCAGGCCGGCCAGATACAACATCACCTTACCCGAGACGATGGTTAACGCCAAAGGTAAACCCGAGATGCCAAAGGTGATCACCGTTGCCACTTTCCAATAACTGATCAGCGCACCGCCCACCGCACCGCCGAGACAGGCGGCAATAAAAGGTTTGCCCAGCGGCAAAGTGACACCAAAAATCAAGGGCTCGCCAATCCCAAGAATGCCGACCGGCAGCGCCCCTTTGATGACTTTCTTAAGGCGCGCATTGCGGGTTTTCATTAATACTGCCAACGCGGCCCCGACCTGCCCGACCCCGGCCATCGCCAGAATGGGCAGTAGCGGGTTGGAACCATGCGCCTGAACCAGTTCGACGTGGATCGGCACCAGGCCCTGATGCAAACCGGACAGCACCAAAGGCAGAAACAGCCCGGACAGCACCGCGCCCACCAGCAAACCACCTTTGTCGATCGCCAGATTGGCGCCGTGGGCAATAACGTCCGAAATGTAACCGCCCAACGGCTGCAGGATCACAATAGCCAGGGACGCGGTCACCAGGGTGGTGATCAGCGGGTTGAGGATCAGCTCTATCGACTCTGGCAGCCAGTTGCGCAGGCGTTTTTCCACCCAGCACATCAACGCCACCACCAACAGCACGGCAATCACTCCGCCGCGTCCCGGCTGCAGCGCTTCGCCGAATAAAGTAATCTGCGCCAAAGCCGGGCTTGAGAGAATGCCGGCCATCACGCCGCCCATGGCCTGCGAACCGCCAAACACCCGTGCGGCGTTAACCCCCACCAAAATATTCATGATGGCGAACACCGCGCTGCCGAAAATGGCCAGTAACCCGAGTACGTTGGGGTAATTCACCGCCAGTTCGCCGGCAATGTCCGGCCGCTTCAACAGGTTGATGATGCCGGTTATCAGACCAGAGGCGATGAAAGCCGGGATCAAGGGGATAAAGACATCGGCCAGCTTTTTCAGCGCACCACTCATAGGCGCGGCATATTTCTGCTTGGCCTGCGCCTTGTTGCGGGCGATGTTGTCCCCGACAGTCGCAACCGCAGGAGCCCCGGTGAGCAATGAGCGCATCGCGTCCACCACTTTGGCGGCGGCGCCGGGCCCGACAATGAACTGATGTTGCTCACCCTGCTTGATGTAGCCCTTGACGCCTGGCAACTGCTTGAGCGCCGCCAGATCAAGGCGTTGCTCGTCGCTAACCTCGACGCGTACCCGTGTCATGCAGTTCTCCAGCCGGAGGATGTTCCCTTCCCCGCCAATGCCTGCCAGAATCTGTGTTGCCAGTGCCGTTGTTTTGTCCATCGCCCGCCCCAGGTGTCGTTAGCGCGTCAATGCCGCGCGTAAATAGCCGTCGTGCTGCTTTAAGCGCAACTGCGCCTCTTCAGCGTCAACGCCGGCCAGAATCATCAGGATTGCCGGTTTAACCTCAAAACCGGTCTGTGTCAGCGCCGCTTCGGCCTGACTGCGTTCGGCACCGGTGGCCTCCACCACGATGCGACAGGCACGATCCACCAGTTTGACGTTGGTGGCTTTTACATCCACCATCAGGTTTTGGTAGACCTTCCCCAGTTTGACCATCGCACCGGTCGACAGCATGTTCAGCACCAGTTTCTGCGCGGTGCCCGACTTCAGCCGAGTGGACCCCGTCAGGGCCTCTGGCCCCACTACCGGCGAAATCGCCACCTGCGCTTCATGGGCGATCGGCGAGTCCGGATTGCAGGAGATTGCCGCCGTCGGGCAGCCCAGTTGTCGCGCATAGCGCAGAGCGCCAATCACATAAGGCGTGCGCCCGGACGCCGCCAGCCCCACCACCATGTCGGTGGCGGTCAAATTCAGTGCGATAAGGTCTGCCTCCCCCAATGCCGCATCATCCTCCGCGCCCTCTACCGCTTTGAGCAACGCGCCCGGACCGCCGGCAATCAACCCGATGACCATGCCGTGCGGCACGCCGAAGGTTGGCGGGCATTCAGAGGCATCCAACACGCCAAGGCGGCCGCTGGTCCCGGCACCGAGATAAATCAGCCGACCGCCGGCTTTCAATGCCGCAGCTGCCAGGTCCACGGCCTGCGCGATAGCCGGCAACACCTTTTCTATCGCCTCCGGCACCTTGCGGTCTTCCTGATTGAAACAGCTCACCATTTCCAACGTTGTCATTTCATCCAGTCGGAGGGTGGCCGGGTTACGGCTTTCGGAGACTAATGCGCCTAAGTTCATTTCTTCACCTTTGAATTTTTAATTCACAAACTGAAATCATTATTTGAATATTTTATTCAACAAAGCGAGCGCTTTTTGCTATTTTAAAGACTCGCTCACAAAAAATTTTCACCGCGCGTTTTCGCCTCCCACGTGGCAGAATGGCCGCTGGCTTCAAGGGAAAAATGAATGAGTACCCTTCTTCGTATTCGCCAGATGTATCCAACGCTGGCTCAGAATGATCGCAAGCTGGCGGATTTTCTGCTGCATAACGCCGAGCAGGCGCGCCATCTCAGCTCGCAGAAGCTGGCTCAACTGGCCGGCATCAGCCAGTCGAGCGTGGTGAAATTCGCTCAGAAGATGGGCTACAAAGGCTTCCCGGCGCTAAAATTGGCGCTGAGTGAAACCCTGGCCCAACCGCAGAAAGAACCAGTGGTCACGGTGCATAACCAGATCCTCAGCAGCGACTCGTTGAAAGCCGTCGGCGAAAAACTGTTGGTGGAAAAACAGGCGGCACTGCGTGCAACGCTGGATATCAACAGTGAAGAGCGCCTGCATCAGGCGTTGGAAATGTTGCGTCAGGCGCGGAGGGTCATTTTGTTGGGGATCGGCGCTTCCGGATTGGTCGCCAAGGACTTCTCCTACAAGCTGTTGAAAATCGGCGTTATTGCCGTGGCCGAGCAGGATATGCACGTTCAGCTGGCGGCGGTTCAGGCGCTGGATAAACGAGATTTGCTGCTGGCAATTTCGTTCAGCGGTGAACGACGGGAAATCAACCTAGCGGCGGAAGAAGCCCGCATTGCCGGCGCAAAAGTGCTGGCGCTCACCAGTTTTTCACCCAACGGCCTGCAGCAGCGTGCAGACCACTGTTTGTACACCATTGCCGAAGAACCCAATACCCGCAGCGCCGCCATTTCTTCCAGTACCGCTCAATATGCCCTCACCGACCTGCTGTTTATGGCCCTAATTCAGCACGATCTCGATCGCGCCCCCGAACGAATTAAACACAGCGAACAATTAGTGAAAAAGCTCGTCTGAGTCGTATAATGTCCAAGCCACAAATACCAAGGTATAAAAATACACCTATCTAATAATAGAGTATGTGGCTCTTATTGTTCAAATATCGCCCGATTTTTGAACAGGCATGGACAGCAATACATTGACAATTGAGCTTAATGAAAACACACACAGCCATTCTAAATAAATTCAACACATCCATAACACCCTCAGCGATCCGCAACTTTTTAATTTTTGTTGTCACTTCGTTTATTTTAATAAAATCGATGGGCTATAGCGGCGGTAAAGGGATTGATATCCTTTTTATTTCACTTTCGTTGCTATTATTATCTATACCGCCCACAACCCGGTATGTATTGGTCATTCCCTTCATTATATTCTGTGCTTTCTATGCCCCTGTTGGCGTGATATATGGCCCACCTTCGGTTTCCGTGGTATCGGCGTTGTTTCAAACCAACAGGGCCGAAGCCGCCGAATTTTTGCATGCCATCCCCATGAACTGTTATCTGTTGCCCTCCGCCGTGCTGCTGATGCTGTTTCTTCTCGCTCACTACTGCTGGCGCCGCCCGCTGTCTTTCAGGAAGGCTTTACCCTTTTTGCTGATGTTGATTGTGGTGCTGGTAGCCAGAATACTCGGCGGAAACATGGAGAGCCTTAAATTAGTAAATTTCTTTTCCTCATTCTCTTCCTCATACCAAAGTTACAACCAACAAATGGCAGAAATCGACGCCAGCACCTTGGCCCAACCCCGCTGGGTTATCGATGGTATTAATAAGAATAAGGCCAACTATGTCATCATCGTGGGTGAAAGCATGCGCAGGGACTATATGTCATTATTTGGCTACCCGACGTCGACCACGCCGTTTCTGGATCACGTAAACGGAACCTTTTACAGCAATTATATTTCCACCGCACCGAACACCTTTGAATCCCTGCCGAGAACCCTGGCTCTGAGCAACGGAAAAAAAAGCTATCTTTCCGATAATATCGTCACGCTGGCAAAGTCCGCAGGATTGCACACTCATTGGTTTTCCAACCAAGGTCTGATTGGTCAATTTGATACCCCGGTCTCCAAAATAGCCGTGTTCAGCGATGATTACCTGTTTCTGAAAAAAGGAGATTACCAATCGCGCAATACCGATGATGATGAGCTGCTGCCACTGTTACAAAACGCATTGACTAACAATGAACCGGGAAACCTGTATGTTTTGCATATCATGGGGTCGCATTCGGACTTTTGCGAACGACTCGGCGGCGAGCCGCCGGTTTTCACCAGCGATAATGCAGAGCTCGCCTGCTACCTTTCCACCTACCGCAAGACGGATAGATTCATCGCACATGCTTACCAAATGCTGCAAGAGACTCATTCACCGTTTAAATTAATCTATTTCTCTGACCACGGCCTTTCTCACCGAAATATTGACGGTAAACTTTATCTGCGTCATGGCGGCGATACTAGGCAGAATTATGAAGTCCCACTGGTGGTACTTTCTGATACCGATCAACAACGCACCTTCATTGACGAGCCGCACAGCGCCTTTGAGTTTATCAGTCTGTTTGCCCAACAGGCAGGCATCATCGTGACACATCCACAGCTGCATGCGGCAGTGACTGGGCCTGGTAAACGCCCCATCTTCAATGGTCAGGAAATGGTTGATTTCGATCAGTTGGCGAACGACCCACCAGAGTTACTATGACGGCCGTCTCAAGGGTTGAGCGATCTGCAGCAACGCATTGGCGGGCGCAGGTGGAAAAACGCCCAATAAAATGGGTTTTATGATAGATTGCGCGCCTGTTCGTGTGCACCGATTAAAAGATAACTGAAATGGCACTGCTGATTACCAAAAAATGCATCAACTGCGACATGTGCGAACCGGAATGCCCCAATCAGGCCATTTCGATGGGCGATGATATCTACCAGATCGATACCGATCGCTGTACCGAATGCGTCGGTCATTACGATATTCCAACCTGCCAGCAGGTGTGCCCGATCGATAACACCATTATCGTCAATCCAGAGCATCGCGAAACCAACGAACAGCTGTGGGACAAGTTTGTGGTGCTGCATCATGCCGATCGGCTGTGACACAGAAACACCGATCGACAAGGGCGCCAACAGGCGCCCTTTTGTTTGCTAACCGACCACCGAATTACCCTTCGATAATCACCGTCGCGCAAGCATAACGGCGTTCATCTGCCAGCGAAACGTGAATGGAGGTGACCCCCATTTGCTGCGCCAGCTCGGCGGCGCGAGCATGCAAGCGGATATTCGGCTTGCCGAGACCGTCGTTGAACACCTCAAACTGATTAAACGCCAATCCGTTACGGATCCCGGTGCCGAAGGCCTTGGCGGCAGCTTCTTTCACCGCAAAACGCTTGGCGAGAAAGCGCACCGGCTGCTGATGCTGTTGATACACTTCCCATTCAGCATCGCTCAGTACGCGGCGCGCCAGACGATCGCCGCTGCGTTCAACTACCGCTTCGATACGCGCCATTTCAACGATGTCAGTGCCCAGCCCCAGCACGGCCATTAGCGACGCGCTTCACGCATCAGCAATTTCATATCCGTCACCGCCGCCGGCAGACCGCACATGACCGCCTGCCCGATGATGGCATGACCGATATTCAGCTCATGCATTTCCGGCAGGGCCGCGATCGGCTGAACGTTATGGTAAGTCAGGCCGTGGCCGGCGTTGACCTTCAGGCCTTTCTCTGCGGCGTAGGTGGCGGCTACGGCAATGCGATGCAGCTCGGCTTTGACCGCCAGTTCGCCTTCAGCTTCCGCATAAGCGCCGGTATGGATTTCAATGTAGGGAGCCCCCACCGCTACCGCCGCATCAATCTGGCGATGATCCGGATCGATAAACAGCGAAACCAGAATGCCGGCCTGCGCCAATCGCTCGACGGCGATGGTCATTTTGTCCTGCTGCCCGGCAACGTCCAGCCCACCTTCGGTAGTCACTTCTTCGCGTTTTTCCGGTACCAGACAACAAAAGTGCGGTTTCAGCTCAACGGCGATATCCACCATTTCATCGGTCACGGCCATTTCCAGATTCATGCGCGTCTGGATGGTCTGGCGCAAAATGCGAACATCGCGATCGGTGATATGACGACGGTCTTCACGCAGGTGCACCGTGATCCCGTCAGCCCCTGCCTGCTCGGCAATAAATGCCGCCTGAACCGGATCCGGATATTGGGTTCCGCGCGCGTTACGTAACGTGGCGATGTGATCGATATTGACGCCCAGCAGCAAATCAGCCATGACAACCCTCTAAAAAACGATTTTCAGTGGCCGTAGTTTACACGCGGGTGCAGTAGCGCAAAAGGAGAAAAGGTCAGGCGTCGTCGACCGGCGTATCCGGCTGTTTACGGACAAACTGACGGAACAGTTCGCGGCTCTTCAGCGGCTTGCCGCCCAGATAGGGTTTAAGCGCCATACGGGTAAAACGCTTGGCGGCACGCAAGGTTTGCACATCAGGGAACTGGCGCTCCGCCAGCGCGCGCAGTTCGCGGCCGGTAAAGCTGTAGTGATCCACCACCAGGCTGGCGATAAAGCCTTTTTCCTCACGGTAGCGGTAAGTCATTCCGTCATCGACCGGCAGGCCGCTGCCGGCGCAGTGCAGGAAGTCCAGACCGTAACCCAGATGATTCAGCAAGGCCAATTCGAACTGACGGAGTGCCTGCTCCGGCGAGACGTCTTCGGCCGCCAGCGCCTGCAAACATTGCAGATAGTCGAAGAACAATACCGAATAATTGGCTTCTTGCTCCAGCACCCGTGACAGCAGTTCATTCACGTAGAGGCCGCTGTACAGCATCATGCCGCTGAGAGGTAAACCCAGGGACACCGCTTCGGCGTTACGCAGCGTTTTGACTTCGCCACGACCGCCCCAGCGGACTAACAGAGGGGTAAAGGGCTGTAGACAACCCTTTAGATTAGAACGACGGCTGCGCGCGCCTTTTGCCAGCAAACGCACCCGTCCATGACCTTCCGTGAACATATCCAGCATCAGGCTGGTTTCACTGTACGGTCGTCCATGCAGGACGAAAGCGCGCTCCCAGCCGTCCATCGGAGATGTTATTTCAGGTCGTCGGTATAACCCAGGCTACGCAACGCACGTTCGTCGTCCGCCCAGCCCGATTTCACTTTCACCCACAGTTCCAGATGCACTTTGGTTTCAAACATCTGTTCCATGTCCTGACGGGCTTCGATACCGATGGTTTTGATCTTCGCACCCTTGTTGCCGATGACCATCTTCTTCTGGCCTTCGCGCTCAACCAGGATCAGACCGTGCACGTTGTAACCACCGCGCTCGTTCGGCACGAACTGTTCGATCTCAACCGTCACCGAATAAGGCAGTTCTTCACCGAGGAAACGCATCAGCTTTTCACGGATGATTTCCGACGCCATAAAGCGCTGGGAACGGTCGGTGATGTAATCGTCCGGGAAGTGGTGTTCCGCTTCCGGCAATACCTTGCGCGCGATCGCGGCGATGGTATCGACATTCATGCCTTTCTCAGCGGAGATCGGCACCACATCGAGGAAGTTCATCTGTTGGCTGAGGAACGCAATGTGCGGCAGCAGCTTGGACTTGTCGGTAACGTTGTCGACCTTGTTGATCGCCAGCAAGACCGGGCATTTCAGGCTGCGCAGTTTGTTGACCACCATTTCATCGTCGGCGGTCCAGTTAGTGCCTTCCACCACGAAGATCACCAGCTCGACGTCGCCGATTGAGCTGCTGGCGGCGCGGTTCATCAAACGGTTGATGGCGCGCTTTTCTTCGATGTGCAGACCCGGGGTGTCGACGTAAATGGCCTGATAGGCGCCATCGGTGTCGATACCCATAATGCGGTGACGGGTCGTCTGCGGTTTACGCGAGGTGATGGAGACTTTTTGCCCCAGCAGTTGGTTCAACAACGTGGATTTGCCCACGTTGGGACGACCGACTATCGCAATAAAACCACAGTATTGTTTTACTTCGCTCATTCAAGCTCCAGATTTTTCAGCGCTTGTTCCGCTGCCGCCTGCTCGGCTTTACGACGGCTTGAGCCGGTACCCATCACGGGTTCGCTCAAACCACTCACCTGACAGTGGATAGTAAACTCCTGATCGTGCGCCTCACCGCGAACCTGCACCACCAGATAAGAAGGTAACGGCAGATGACGACCTTGCAAAAACTCCTGTAAACGGGTTTTGGGGTCTTTCTGCTTATCACCGGGGCTGATTTCGTCCAACCGGCTGCGATACCAGTCCAAAATCAGTCGTTCAACAGTTTGAATATCGCTATCCAGGAACACGCCGCCAATTAAAGCTTCCACCGTATCCGCCAGGATTGATTCGCGGCGGAATCCACCACTTTTCAACTCACCCGGCCCGAGGCGAAGACACTCGCCCAGATCGAACTCGCGCCCCATCTCCGCCAGCGTGTTGCCGCGCACCAGCGTGGCACGCATGCGGCTCATATCACCCTCGTCTACGCGAGGAAAACGATGGTAGAGCGCATTGGCGATGACAAAACTAAGAATAGAGTCACCCAGAAACTCAAGACGTTCATTGTGTTTACTGCTGGCGCTACGGTGAGTTAACGCTTGCAGTAAGAGCTCCTGCTGTTGAAAAGTGTAGCCCAGCTTCCGCTGCAGCCTATTTATTACGATGGGGTTCATGAGTTACCAATAGATCAAGAATGCGTCAAAAACTTGCAGCATACGGAACAGGCCTGCTTCGCCGAAAGCCAATCCAAAGCTGTTTCGTTTGCAGTGGCTCCCAACAGGGAGCCAACTTTTTATCGCTCGAGCCGGTATTCTACAACGAGTGGAAATATAATGCTGCGTTAATATACCCGTCGCCTTTCAAACTATAGCGTTGTTACCTGCACTCGCTCCCCCCAGTTACTTACTTGAGTAAGCGCCTGGGGATGAGCGAGCTGGTCGCCTAGCTACAGCTTGAAATTCATAGGGTAGAAACACTGGATTAATGAATTCCACCGATGCGGCTAAACCTTACGCCGGTAGGCCATTCGCCTTCCTGCTTTTCAAAACTCATCCAGATAGCCGTGGCTTTACCCACCAAATTTTTCTCCGGCACGAAGCCCCAGTAACGGCTGTCGGCGCTGTTGTCGCGGTTATCACCCATCATGAAGTAATGACCCGCCGGCACAACCCACTCCGCCAACTGTTTACCCGGCTGCTGGTAGTAAGCGCCCACCTGATCCTGCGTGCCCGGCACGGTCAGAATATGGTGAGAAACCGAACCCAGCGTCTCCTGGCGTTCACGCAGACGGATACCGCCCTGTGGCACGTTGTCGCTCAGCGGGATCTGGTAAAAACCGTTGCTGGCTTCGCCCATGCCGCTGCGGCTGAACAACTGCACAAAGTCGCTTGGCTGTGCATCGTTGTAAGTCACTGCTAACGCGGTATCGCATGACTGACCGCCAGTACAGGATGGCTGAACGGTCACACGCTTATTGACCGGATCGTAACTTACACGGTCGCCCGGCAGGCCGATCACGCGCTTGATATAATCCAGCTTCGGATCCAGCGGATATTTAAATACCGCGATATCACCGCGTTTCGGATGACCGGTTTCAATTAGCGTGGTCTGGGTAATAGGATCTTTAATGCCGTAGGCATATTTCTCCACCAGAATAAAATCGCCAATCAATAACGTCGGCATCATTGAACCGGACGGGATTTGGAAAGGTTCGTAAATAAACGAACGCACCACGAAGACCAGCAGCAATACCGGGAACACCGACGCGCCGGTTTCAATCCAACCCGGTTGTTTCGCCACTTTGGCCAGCGTTTTATCGTCCACGGCACCCGCGGTTTGTGCATTTACCGCCGCAATCTTGGCCCGGCGGGCAGGCGCCCATCTAAAGCGCTCAAAGGCCCAAATGATCCCGGTGACCAACGTTGCCAGCGCCAGGATCAGGGCAAACATATTCGCCATGCAAACTCCCTAGTTACGCGAACTTATCGCTTACTTACTGTCTTTGCCAACGTGCAGAATGGCCAGGAACGCTTCTTGCGGCAACTCTACGTTACCCACCTGTTTCATGCGTTTCTTACCGTCTTTCTGTTTCTGCAACAGCTTCTTCTTACGGCTGACGTCGCCGCCGTAGCATTTTGCCAGAACGTTTTTACGCAGCTGTTTCACCGTGGCGCGCGCGATGATATGGGTGCCGATCGCCGCCTGAATGGCGATATCGAACTGCTGACGCGGGATCAGCTCTTTCATCTTCTCCACCAGCTCACGGCCACGGTATTGCGAATTGTCACGGTGAGTAATCAGCGCCAGCGCATCCACACGCTCGTTGTTGATCAATACGTCGACACGCACCATGTCAGAGGTCTGGAAGCGTTTGAAGTTGTAATCCAGCGACGCATAACCGCGTGACGTGGACTTCAGACGGTCGAAGAAGTCGAGTACCACTTCCGCCATCGGGATTTCGTAAGTCAGCGCAACCTGATTGCCGTGATAAACCATGTTGGTTTGCACGCCGCGTTTTTCGATACACAGCGTGATAACATTCCCCAGGAATTCCTGCGGCATCAGCATGTGACACTCGGCGATCGGCTCACGCAGCTCTTCGATATTGTTCAGCGGCGGCAGCTTGGACGGACTATCAACGTAAATAGTCTCTTTGCTGGTGGTTTCCACTTCATACACTACCGTCGGTGCGGTGGTGATCAGTTCCAGATCGTATTCACGTTCCAGACGTTCCTGAATGATCTCCATGTGCAGCAGGCCGAGGAAGCCACAACGGAAGCCGAAGCCCAGCGCGGTGGAGCTCTCTGGCTCATAGAACAGGGAGGCATCGTTCAGGCTCAGCTTGCCCAACGCATCGCGGAAGGACTCATAGTCGTCGGAACTGATCGGGAACAGGCCCGCATAAACCTGCGGCTTCACTTTTTTGAAGCCCGGCAAGGCTTTGTCCGCCGGCTGGCGTGCCAACGTCAGGGTATCGCCCACCGGCGCGCCGAGGATATCTTTGATTGCGCAAACCAACCAGCCCACTTCGCCACAGTTCAACACGTCGCGATCGACACGCTTCGGCGTGAAGATACCCAGACGATCGGCGTTGTAGGTTTGGCCGGTGCTCATAACCTTGATCTTGTCGCCCTTGCGCATGGTGCCGTTTTTAACGCGCACCAGGGAAACTACGCCCAGGTAGTTATCGAACCAGGAGTCGATGATCAGAGCTTGCAGAGGCGCATCCGGATCGCCTTGCGGCCCAGGAATATCGCGCACCAGGCGTTCGAGCACTTCCGGCACGCCAACACCGGTTTTGGCGGAACAACGCACCGCGTCGGTCGCGTCGATGCCAACGATATCTTCAATTTCCTGCGCGGCGCGGTCAGGATCGGCAGCCGGCAAGTCAATTTTGTTCAGTACCGGCACCACTTCCAGATCCATATCCAGCGCGGTGTAACAGTTAGCCAGAGTCTGAGCCTCTACGCCCTGCCCGGCATCGACCACCAGCAACGCGCCCTCACAGGCGGCCAGTGAGCGCGAAACCTCGTAAGAGAAGTCAACGTGCCCTGGGGTGTCGATAAAGTTGAGCTGATAGGTTTGACCGTCCTGCGCCTTATAATCCAGCGTGACGCTCTGCGCTTTGATGGTAATGCCGCGCTCGCGCTCCAGATCCATAGAATCGAGCACCTGCGCGGCCATTTCACGTTCGGTCAAGCCACCGCAAATTTGAATGATGCGGTCGGACAGCGTCGACTTACCGTGGTCAATGTGGGCAATAATGGAGAAATTTCGTATATGCTTCATTATAAAAGTTTTTCTGCCTTGGTATTTCTGAATTACTCGCCTATAGAAACCCGCATGGACCTAAAGCGACAGTGAATGGGTTCGGCCGTCTTGCGCCTGAATCGCTGCATTCTACATGTCACAACACTGAAAACCTAGCGATCGGTGCAGTGAAGGCATTCTATTATGTGCACTTTAATGTTACAGAGCGCTCCGGGTTATGAAAGCCGATGTTAACAAAACTCAGCGTGCTCGCCACACCAAGTTGCAACCGCCTTTACCGCTCGCATACCTTTCGCCGTCATCGATGAGATCCGGCAGTAATACATAACCGCCAATAACGCAATAAACTCTCTCCGAGTTATTGATAAAATAACATCCGGATCAACATCTTAGAATTGCACTTTGCGCCTGTGGCTTTAGGAAAAACCCCATATACGCTACCCGGCGGCTTCTATAGAAATGAGGGTGAACACCGCGACAAAACATAATTTAGGGCACTACATCGGCATGCCCACCGGGGTTCACCAGCATATCTCTGCGTGTTGATTGGAAGGTGCAAAATGATCGATAAAGGGCAAATGCTGAGCCGGCACGATTTTTCTAAGGTCAATTGGGGCATTCTGACGGCGGCTGCGCTGCTGTTAACCATTGGTGCGGCACTGCTGTTACTGCCGCTGCTGAGCAATATGGATGAAAATGCGATACTGACCCTACTGCAAACCGGCGCAGCCACTATTCTACTCGGCTGTATTCTTCTGGCGCTGCGCCACTTTCTGCGGCCGGCGTTGACCTATCGTCTGTACGAACACGGCGTTCGGGTGATGAACCAACGAACTCACAAGGAACGCTTTGTTCCCTTTGAAAAAATTGGGGATATTTATCGTTTTCGCTGTGGCCGCTTTTTTGGCGGATTGTTCGACGTAATGGCCTTTCGTACCTCGGCGGAACACCCCTGGTGCCCGGTGTTCAGCAACCTGTCTCACTCCTGGCGGCTGGCCGATACCCTTATCAATCAGCAGATCCAGCAACGTGGGCCGCTGGCGCTGAATGCGTTGTATCAGGGGGAAGTGCTGTCGTTTCACTATTTCAGCTGCGGCGCGCGCTGGCTGAGTCATTTGTTGCCCGGCAACCGGAAAGGGAAACAGATCCAAACGCTGAAGCTGAGCGCCAATGCACTGATTACGGCACAAGGAATTATCCCGATTGAGCAGATCCGCGAACTCGAGAATAATCCACGGCATGGCACGATCCGCCTGCTGGATAATCAGGGCAATGCTCTGTTTACGATAGGGTATTTTTCGCTGCTCAGCGCCGATCTGTTTATCGCACTGCTGGAGCATATGATCTACAGCCGCATCCCCGCCTACCATAACCGGCGGTGACACGGCAGCAGTTTTAAAGCAGGGATTCGTTTTCCGTCTGCAGGCGCATGGCCCCAGGCGGTAAACCGATTTGTAAAACGATAGGTTGGTAATTCGCCTGTTCGCCAAGACGTTGTGCCAGGCTGCGAGCCAGAATAAAGGCCAGCCCACCGCCCAACAAGGCACCGAGCGCGGCCGAAGCGTCGGTGCCGAGCCAGTATTGCAACAGGCTGCCGCCCAGCATCATGCCCACCAGCGGTGTCAGATAGACCAGCATCGCAGAACGCAACAGGCTGCCTTCTGCAATGCCGACTTCAACCCGCTGGCCTGGCTCGAGCGGCTGCTCGATGCGCACCTGCAGCTGGTGTTCGGTTTCGGGCACCAGCTCATTGAGCGCACGCGCCCCGCAGCCAGAACGAGCATTGCAGCTACCGCATCCGGCTTTCGGTTCACAACGCAACAGCGCTACGCCCTGTTTCCACGAGACTACCGTGGCCCACTCTTTCATCATTGTGGCGATACCTTGAAAGAAATACTGTCAGCAATACGTTTAGCCGTTGCCGGCGGCAATTCGCCAACAATGGTAATCTCATTGCCGTTACGCACTTCGGTCTGAATCGTGCGTCGACCCTGGCGATAATACTGCTGGCCTGCACCGCTGCCCGCAGGACTTATATTGACCGAGAAGCTGAATAAACCATCGCTGTAAAGCCGTGACTCTACCGGCTCTGTCACATTCGGCAGTTTACGGCGATTACGCGCCACCTCGTCCACCCCAGCCGGTAACCAGCCCGTGCTCCAGCTCAGCTTGATTTTATCTACCGCAGGCAGCGACAGCAACGGCGGCAGGTTAGCTTTGATCAGCCCTTCCATCACGCCTTGCACTTGCGGCCCGACCACGAACGAAATCACCCGATATTGCTCCAGCGTTTCGCCGTCGCGATCGATCAGATCAACCCGCAGTGGCAGCTTGGTATCTTCGTCCATCCAGACTATATAGCTATAGCGTGAGCCATCACGTGCAACCACGCGGATCACTTCGCAGGGACGATCGGAAATACGGGTGCTGCCAACGGAGATGAAATCGTAATATTTCGCCAGGCGGCTGAAATCGGCATAAACAATCGCCGGCAACGCGTCGACGATGTGATCGCCGGACAGCGTAAAGGGTTCCAGACCGGGTTCGAAATAGCTGATCCCGCCGCCGCGTTGTAACACTTCACGGCGTGGACCATCCATATGCAGCAGTTGGCCGAGCGGCAATTGATCGATCACCGCATGACGATAGCGCAGCGATTCAATCCCCTGCTTGCTGATGCTGATATAGGCGAGTTCATAATTGAGCGAACGGCTGGCACTGCTCATCTGTTGCAACAACGCCCCGGACGCAGTGGGCTGCGCCGGGGCGATGCTTGAGTAGAGCAGGCTGCCCGTCAATAGACAGACGGATAACCAAATTTGCTTCATTACTGCTGTTGCATTCCTAAAGACTGAGTTCCGGGAACCTGAACGGCAGCCTGTTGTGGTGTGCTTTGCTCAAGCTGCAGCTGATCAGAATGCAAACGACGTTGCAACTCATAATCTTGCAGCATAGCGTTAATACGTTTGCGCTGTTCCTGCACCTGCTGCTGTTGTCCGCTGCCGGTAGAGAAACTGTCTGCCGGCACGCCGAGGCTAACCGGTGACGCCTGCCCCATGATTGGCAGGGTAGTGAACGCCGGTGATTCAGCGGCAGCCGATTGCTCTGTCGGCTGATTGTACTGCTGAACGCCGACAATCACCGCGAGCGACACGCAGGCCGCCATGCCAATCTGTGTGATCTGGCTGGCCCAGGGACGAACTTTGTCCCAGAACGGCATTTTCTGCCAGGTGTGCGGTTGCGGCTGAGACTCCGGCACTGCAGAAGGAACCAGACGTGCGGGTTCTTTCTCAAGTGCAGCAGCAACACGATCTGCGATATCGAAATGCATGACTTGCCCGATATCACCCCGTAGTGTGTCACGTATCAGGTGATAGCTCTGCCAGCTTTGTTGAAGCGCCCTGTCTTTAGACAATGAACTCAGTAGCTCGCTGTCGAGCGATTCTCCATCCATCAGAGCGGAAAGCTTTTCTTTCTGCATGCCTAAGTACCCTTCCTGTGTCCGCCATTGCTAACGTTGAATCAGCGGTTGAACTTTATTATCGATAGCCTCCCTGGCGCGGAAAATACGCGAACGTACCGTTCCGACCGGGCAATCCATGATGGCCGCTATCTCTTCGTAGCTTAGACCATCCAACTCCCGCAGGGTAATCGCCATGCGAAGATCCTCAGGGAGAGACTCAATGGTACGGAAAACTATCTGTCTCAGCTCTTCTGACAACATTAAGTTCTCAGGGTTCGAAATTTCTTTCAGTGCACCCGCACTTTCGTAATTTTCGGCGTCGTTGGCATCCACATCGCTGGACGGCGGACGACGGCCCTGAGCAACCAAATAATTCTTTGCCGTGTTCACGGCGATTCGATACAGCCAGGTATAGAAAGCGCTATCCCCACGGAATGACTCCAGTGCGCGATAGGCTTTAATAAACGACTCCTGCACCACATCCGGCACATCGCCCTGCGGTACATACCGGGAAACGAGACTCGCAACTTTATGCTGGTAACGAATCACCAGTAAATTAAACGATTTCTGATCGCCCTTTTGGACCCGCTCAACCAGAACTTGATCCGTTAACTGCTCGCTCATCCGAGGTAAACTCTCCCCAAATCCGTCTCCACGCGTAAAATTGTACTGCCAGCCATACATTATTTTCCTGAGCAAGCACTCGCTTGGAGTTCATACAGAACGCGAAGTTCCATATTGCCATTGTTTTTTATGTTGATGTCACCCATCCGTGGCTTTTGCCCGGACAATTAGGCTAACATGAATTTCACTCTTCTTCTGCACACATCATACGTTATGCAACCATCATCTGAACATGTTAGCGATGTACTGATCGTCGGCAGCGGTGCTGCGGGCTTGTCACTGGCGTTGCGCCTGGCGCAGCATTGCAAGGTTACCGTACTCAGCAAGGGGCCGCTCAACGAAGGCGCCACATTCTATGCCCAAGGCGGGATCGCCGCGGTTTTCGATGAAACGGACAGTATTGCCTCACACGTTGATGACACTTTGATTGCCGGAGCCGGCCTGTGTGACAGAGACGCCGTTGAGTTTATCGCAGGCAATGCGCGCCACTGCGTGCAGTGGCTGATTGATCAAGGGGTCTTGTTCGACACTGAAGTCAACGCCCAGGGCGAAGAACATTACCACCTGACGCGGGAAGGGGGGCACAGCCACCGCCGTATCCTGCATGCCGCCGATGCTACCGGTAAAGAAGTAGAGACCACACTGGTAGGGAAAGCAAGCGCCCACCCCAATATTTGCGTGATGGAACGCCGCAATGCGGTCGATCTGATCACCTCCAACAAAATCGGCCTGCC
The DNA here is from genome assembly GCF_027594825.1 of Serratia liquefaciens. Taxonomy (NCBI): domain Bacteria; kingdom Pseudomonadati; phylum Pseudomonadota; class Gammaproteobacteria; order Enterobacterales; family Yersiniaceae; genus Serratia; species Serratia liquefaciens. The sequence goes on from NZ_CP088930.1 coordinate 1,717,358, forward strand.
GGGCACCCGCAGAGTGGTCGGCGCCTACGTCTGGAACCGCGAGCTGGAGCAGGTAGAAACCTACCGTGCCAAAACGGTGGTGCTGGCTACCGGCGGTGCGGCCAAGGTGTACCAGTACACCACCAACCCGGACATCTCTTCCGGAGACGGTATCGCCATGGCCTGGCGTGCGGGGTGCCGCGTCGCCAACCTCGAATTTAACCAGTTTCACCCGACCTGCCTGTTCCACCCGCAGGCGCGTAATTTCCTGCTAACCGAAGCCCTGCGCGGTGAAGGGGCTTATCTGAAGCGCCCGGACGGCAGCCGCTTTATGCCCGATTTTGACCCACGAGGCGAATTGGCGCCGCGAGATGTGGTTGCCCGCGCCATCGACCACGAAATGAAGCGGCTGGGTGCGGATTGCATGTATCTGGATATCAGCCATAAACCGGCTGAATTCATTACTCAGCATTTCCCGATGATCCATGAAAAACTGCTGACGCTGGGTTTCGATCTGACTACGCAGCCGATCCCTATCGTACCCGCCGCGCACTACACCTGCGGCGGCGTAATGGTCGATCAGCATGGCCGTACCGATCTGGACGGGCTGTATGCCATTGGCGAAGTCAGCTATACCGGCCTGCATGGCGCCAACCGAATGGCGTCCAACTCACTGCTGGAGTGTTTGGTTTACGGCTGGTCGGCGGCAGAAGACATCATGATGCGCCTGCCGTTTATCAAGCTGGCGAAACAGCTGCCGCAGTGGGATGAGAGCCGCGTGGATGACGCTGATGAACGAGTGGTCATTCAGCACAACTGGCATGAACTGCGCCTGTTTATGTGGGACTACGTGGGTATTGTGCGCACCACCAAACGGTTGGAACGTGCACTGCGCCGCATCAATACGCTGCAGGCGGAAATTGATGAGTACTACGCCAACTTCCGTATCTCCAACAATTTGCTGGAGCTGCGAAATCTGGTGCAAGTGGCGGAATTGATCGTACGCAGCGCGATGGCGCGTAAGGAAAGCCGTGGGTTGCACTTTACGCTGGACTATCCGGATATGCTGCCGGAAGCGCTGCCGACCATACTGCAACCCTAGCAGCGACACCGCAAGGGCGCCCACTGTGGCGCCCTTTTCATTTCAATAGAACAAGTAGAAATCGGTAATCAAACGGCGGAACGCTTCGGTGTAACTGCCATCAGCCAGCTTTATCGCCAGGCTTTGCGCCGCTTTTTCTTCCGTCGGTTGACGGGTCAGAGCCAGCAACACACGATGCAACGGCGTATCGGCGCGATCACTGACGTTCAGCCGTTGCGCAGTATGCCATCCACGGCGTTGTGCATTACTTTCAAAGGCCTCACCAATATCATGCGGCAGCACTACGCAAAAAGTCCCCTGCGGGGCAATCAACCGTTCCGCACTTTCCAGCAAGGCGTCGTGGGTGAGCGTTTCGGTATAACGCGCGTTATGGCGCGCCTGGTCCCGGCAGGCGACAGCCGGCTCAAAATATGGCGGGTTGCTGACGATCAGGTCGTATTGGCCAGCATGGTGCTGGGCATAATGATGAATGTCCTGCGCATGCACCTGGATACGCTCAGGCCAAGGCGATTCCTGCGCGTTGTCACGCGCCTGTGCTGCGGCAGCCTCGTCCAGTTCCACTGCGTCAATTCGCACGTTTTCGGCGGAACGCTGCGCCAGCATCAGCGCGATCAGTCCGCTACCGCTGCCGATATCCAGCACGCGTTGCGCCTGCGCCAAGGGCGCCCATGCGCCGAGCAGCACGCCATCGGTGCCCACCTTCATTGCACAGCGATCGTGAGCAACAAAAAACTGCTTAAAGGTAAAACCACCGCGACGCGGGGTGAAATTTGCTTTCGATTGAGTACTCACAATAACCACCTGAAGACAAAACTGGCGTAGCATAAGGCAATCTGATTTTTGGGAAAAGAGATGCTTTCCGCTTAAATAGGTGAAGAACGCGGCCAACCCGTCTATAATCGGCGCCCCAAGTAGAGGTAGACCATGACAGTAACCAATTTTTCCGAACTCGAACTCGATGAACGCCTGATAAACGCCCTGCGCGATAAAGGCTACGAACGCCCAACCGCCATTCAAGCCGAGGCGATCCCGCCTGCGATGGATGGGCGCGACGTATTGGGTTCGGCGCCAACCGGCACCGGCAAGACCGCGGCATTTTTGCTGCCGGTATTGCAACATCTGCTCGACTTCCCACGTAAGAAGTCCGGCCCACCGCGCGTACTGATCCTGACGCCAACGCGCGAGCTGGCGATGCAGGTAGCCGATCAGGCTCGTGAACTGGCTGCTCATACTTCGCTGGATATCGCCACCATCACCGGCGGCGTCGCTTATATGAACCACGCGGAAGTCTTCAGTGAAAACCAGGACGTGGTGGTCGCGACCACCGGCCGCCTGCTGCAGTATATTAAAGAAGAAAACTTCGACTGCCGTGCGGTAGAGACGCTGATCCTCGATGAAGCCGACCGCATGCTCGACATGGGCTTCGCGCAGGACATCGAAACCATTTCCGCCGAGACCCGCTGGCGTAATCAGACCCTGCTGTTCTCTGCGACGCTGGAAGGCGATGCCATCCGCGAATTCGCCGAACGCATTCTGAAAGAACCGGTAGAGGTCGAAGCCGATCCGTCACGCCGCGAACGTAAAAAAATCCTGCAATGGTACTACCGCGCCGATGACGTACAGCATAAAACCGCCCTGTTGGTGCACTTGCTGCAGCAACCTGACGTGCAGAAATCCGTGATATTCGTGCGCAAACGAGAGCGTGTGCATGAGTTGGCCGGCTGGCTGCGCGAGGCAGGCATCAACACCTGCTACCTCGAAGGCGAAATGGTGCAGGCCAAGCGCAACGAAGCGGTAAAACGCATGATGGACGGCCGTGTCAACGTGCTGGTCGCTACCGACGTTGCCGCCCGTGGTCTGGATATCCTGGATATCACCCACGTGTTCAACTTCGACATGCCGCGCACCGCGGATACCTATTTGCACCGTATCGGCCGTACCGGTCGTGCCGGGCGAAAAGGCACCGCAATTTCGTTGGTTGAAGCACACGACCACCTGCTGCTGGGCAAAGTGGGCCGTTATCTGAACGAGCCGCTGAAAGCACGCGTGATCGATGAGCTGCGTCCATCAACCAAAGTGCCAAGCGAAAAGAGCAACGGCAAGCCTTCGAAGAAGGTACTGGCCAAGCGCGCATCAGACAAAGAAAAGAACAAAGAAAAAGCCAAGGTGAAAGTACGTCATCGCGATGCGAAAAACGTAGGCAAACGCCGCCAGCCAAAGGCCAAGCCAGAGGACAGCGGCGCGAAATAATACCGCCGCAGTGAATAAAAACCGCCTCTCTTTCTGCAGGCGGTTTTTTTATGCCCCGTTACTGCTGTCCGTATTGCGCCGCCTGTTGATGGGCTTTCAGCCAGGCGTTCAATTGACGATAGCGATCGCGCATTTCTTCATTTTGCAATGCCGTCGGCGTCTGCGATAAATAGAACTGGAAGGCCACGCCTTGCTGATTGCGGGCTTTGGCGTCTGCCCCCGCCTGCAACAGCATCAGCGCCAACTGCGGCGCATTGATTTTTGCCGCCAGGTGCAAAGGCGTATCCCCCAGCCGATCGCTCAGCGTGACATCGGCACCGGACACCAACAGCAACCGCACTTGCTCTTCCCGCCCCGCCAACACCGCCGCTGCCAGCGGTGTAGCGCCAGTCACCGCATTGCGCGGATTCATCGGCACCCCGTGTGCCAACAACAATCGCAGATACTGCGGGTCCTGCACCGCAGCGGCGGTATGCAACGCACTGTTGCCATCCAGGCCCGGAGTGGTCGCATCGGCGCCCAACGCCAGCAGCGAGCTTAGGCTTTGCGGTTGCTGCGACAGTATGGCCCATTGCAGCAAAGTGACCTGACGGTCCCCCTGTTCATGCAGGCGCGTCTGAGTTGCCTGCTCGGTAATCCCGTTGGTGTCACCACGCGCCACCGCCTGAGCCAGTGCCAGATTGCCGCGCCCGTTAAACGGAGAAATTTCCTGACTCATCTGTTGTTCCTTAGCCATCATCAGCAAACCGGCGATAGCGATTACCGCCAGCGTGGCGATCATTAACGTCTGCCATAGGCGCCGCCGTTCAGGCATTGGCCTTCGCCTCCCATGGCTTTTGCTCCGCCATCGAACTGATCACCTTATCAATCCCGTGAGCCGTCAGGCTGCGATCCAGGTGTTTGCTCGGGCGCCAGTCGTCAATGCCGCTCAGGGTGTCGTTATTGGCCAGCGTGATTTTATGCCCGATGGCATCCGGGATCAGCGAAGTGGATTCCTGCGTTCCGGTCAGCATGTCGTATTGCTCGCTGTAACGGCGGATACCCCCGGCTTGTGCATCCTGCTTCGCCGCTGCCGGATCGATCCCCATACGATTCAGCGTATAGTCGGAAACCCCCGCAGCGTTAAAAGTCACCGCCACCGTGCCCGTCGCCAGCGCTGCCGTAGCCGCCAGACCGCCGCCAAGCGAATGACCGGCGATCACCAGCGCATCACCAAAGGCTGCCTTGGCGCTTTTCGCAAGGGATACCGCCTGATTGTACTGCACATCGTCATAGCCGGTCGCCTGGCGCACGTTGCTCAACCAGTCGCGCATATCATTGGTGCCGGCGAAGGCCAACACATACTGCTGATTATCCGTGTAAATCCCGGCCTGAAAACCCGATGCCGCATCCTGCAGACTAGCAGGGTCAATGCCGGCACCCAGCAAGGCGTCGGCGCTCAACCGGTTGAAACCTTCGACTCCATGACTACCGGTGCTGTAAACGTCTTTAGCCAGTAACGCCAGCGTATAGTCCCCCTTCTGTGGCTGCTGCCCGCGCGTCACGCCCTGGTTCGCCGCCGCCGGCGCGGCTGCCGACATCTCGCTGACCAGCGTGTTCAGCAGGCTCTGGGCGTTCAGGCTGTTTTGGGAAAGCGTGGCCACCGGGGCCTTTGTTGCAGAAGCTTCTACAGGCGGCGCGGAACGCAACGGTTCTGGTTGCGTACGCACCATCGGGGGCTGAATGGCTGCTGGGGCGATCGCAGAGGTAAAACTCAAAGACATACTCATGCCGACTCCTTGTCGATAGACTTATCAATGCCGCACCTCATTGGGTGCTGATGTAGCTATCGGCAGGTCGGAGCAGTTCTGTAATGAGAAGGATTATCTTTGCGAGGAATGTGATCCGGATTCACTTTCTGGCCGTTGCGGCCAGAAAAAAGGGAGCCGAAGCTCCCTTTTTAAGCGTGCGAAGAATTACAGGCTTTCGGTAAAGGTACGTGTAATCACGTCACGCTGCTGTTCTGGCGTCAGCGAGTTGAAACGCACCGCATAGCCCGACACGCGGATAGTCAGCTGCGGGTATTTTTCCGGATGCTTAACTGCATCTTCCAGCGTTTCGCGACGCAGCACGTTTACGTTCAGGTGCTGACCACCTTCAACGCGAACGGTCGATTGCATTTCCAACGGCACTTCGCGATATTCGATCTGGCCCAGTTCGCTGACCGGTACCACCTGATCTTCCGCATAGTTGGCTTTAGCGCAAACGCAGCGGGCTTCTGATGTTTCGTCGTCCAGCAGCCAGAAAGAGTTCACCAGCGCCTGGTCGTTCGCTTTAGTGATTTGAATACCAGTAATCATTTTGTTGCCTCCGTACAAGGGCGAAAAATTCTACTTCGAAAAAAACCCAATGTTGGTTTCGGCCATTTGGTAAAACCATTGTTGTCTTGTTGTTCTGTATACCAGTCTGGCTGGGGCAATTCTTTGATTAAAGTCAATTTTTGCGGGGTGGCCTCATGGCGTGAATGGGCAAGTTTATGTTTTATGTCAATTTTCCCCGTAGAACACATCGCAATTATTTTTGTAAATTTTAAAAAATATTTGCATGCAGGGCTGCGGTGGAAAAAGAAAAGCGGGTTTCGCTGCGTGGCACTAAACGGTAAGCTATGCCCAGTGAATTGTTAACGAAAACAAAGGAGAGCGTTTATGTCCACCTCCCTAACCTGGCATGATGTTATCGGCAAGGAGAAAGAGCAGCCCTATTTTCATGAAACGCTTGCCTTTGTTGCCGCTGAACGCCAGGCCGGTAAGACCATTTATCCACCGCAAAAAGACGTGTTCAACGCCTTTCGTTATACCGAGCTGGCGGATGTGAAGGTGGTGATCCTCGGTCAGGATCCCTATCACGGCCCAAATCAGGCCCACGGGCTGTCCTTCTCGGTGCTCCCTGGCGTGCCCGCCCCCCCTTCGCTGGTGAACATGTATAAGGAGCTGGCGACGGATATCCCGGGCTTTGAGCGCCCCAGCCATGGCTACCTGCAAAGCTGGGCAGAACAGGGTGTGCTGTTGTTGAACACGGTATTGACCGTTGAAGGCGGCCAGGCGCACTCCCACGCCAAACTGGGCTGGGAAACCTTTACCGACCGAGTGATCGCCGCGCTGAATGAAAACCGCGAAGGCATCGTGTTCCTGCTGTGGGGATCGCATGCGCAGAAAAAAGGCAACTTTATCGATCGCAACCGCCACCACGTGTTGAAAGCGCCACATCCATCGCCGCTCTCCGCCCACCGTGGCTTCCTCGGCTGTCGCCACTTTTCGCAGACCAACCAACTGTTGGAACAGCAGGGGTTGGCGCCTATCGACTGGCTACCGCGACTGCCGCAGGCATAACCCAGACGCAAAAAAGGCACCCGCAGGTGCCTTTTCCTTATTGAATTCGGCTTAAGCCTTGGCTTTGGAAACCGCCACCATCGCCGGGCGCAGCAGGCGACCATTCAGCGTATAGCCTTTCTGCATCACCATCATGACGTGGTTCGGCTGGTGATCGGCAGACTCCATCAGGCTCATTGCCTGGTGCACATCCGGATTGAACGGCACGTTAATGTCGCCAACGATTTCGATCCCGTACTTGCGTACGACGTCCTGCAGGGACTTCAGCGTCAGCTCGATGCCTTCAATCATCGCCGTCAGTTCCGGATTGTTTTTATCCGCCAGTTCCAGCGCGCGCTCCAGGTTATCAAGCACCGGCAGCAGATCACCGGAGAACTTCTCCAGCGCAAATTTGTGTGCTTTTTCGATATCCAGCTCAGTGCGGCGGCGGACATTTTCCATTTCCGCTTTGGCACGCAGCAGGCTGTCGCGTTCATGCTGCTGGGCTTGTGCAAGTTGAGCTTCCAGCTCAGCAATGCGCTCATCCCGCAGATCGACGCCCTCAGCCGCTTCCGGCAAGACTTCCTGCTGTTCCATTTCTTCCGAGACTTGCTCGTTTGGCGTCTTCTGTTCTTTACTACTCATGAATATCTCCGCGTTTTAGCATTAATCTCGCAACTTGGCTTATTATGGGGATCAAAACCGGGGTTTCAAGTCAACCGGTCACAATGTGGGGCATAAACTGGTCCCGGTGAGGAAAATCACAACAATGAATAAAAAATTCGCCTGTATTGGCATTGTTGGCCACCCGCGTCACCCTTCGGCGCTGGCAACGCATGAGATGTTGTTTCACTGGTTAGTCGCCCGAGGCTATTCAGTGATGATTGAACGCCAAATCGCTCAGGATTTGGGGCTAAAAGATGCGGTGACCGGCAGCCTGGCGGATATTGGTCAAAAGGCCGACCTGGCGGTAGTGGTCGGCGGCGACGGCAATATGCTCGGCGCTGCACGCGTTCTGGCCCGCTACGACATCAAAGTGATCGGTGTTAACCGCGGCAATCTCGGCTTCCTGACCGATCTCGATCCCGACAACGCACTGCAGCAACTGGCCGACGTGCTGGAGGGCGAATACATCGATGAACAGCGCTTCCTGCTGGAAACCATCGTGCACAAAGAGAACCAACAGTGCCGCATCAGCACCGCCATCAACGAAGTGGTGCTGCACCCCGGTAAAGTGGCGCACATGATCGAGTTCGAAGTGTATATCGACGATCGCTTCGCCTTCTCGCAACGCTCTGACGGTCTGATTATCGCTACCCCGACCGGTTCGACCGCCTACTCGCTTTCTGCCGGCGGCCCGATCCTGACGCCATCGCTGGAAGCCATCGCGCTGGTGCCGATGTTCCCGCATACCCTCTCGGCCCGTCCGTTGGTGATCAACGGCAACAGCACCATTCGGCTGAAATTTTCGCAGATCGGTAGCGATCTGGAAATCAGCTGCGACAGCCAGATCGCGCTGCCTATCCAGGAAGGAGAGGAAGTATTGATACGCCGCAGTGATTTCCATTTGAATCTTATTCATCCAAAGGACTACAGCTATTTCAACACGTTAAGTACCAAGCTGGGCTGGTCTAAAAAATTGTTCTAAAAATATCGCCAGCCCCTTTACTGTATATAAAACCAGTTTATACTGTATGAAACTACAGTTATGTGTTTATACACAGGAAGGTTCCCATGCTGGCGCAATTGACCATCAGCAATTTTGCTATCGTTCGTGAGTTGGAAATTGATTTTCAACCGGGTATGACGGCGATTACCGGTGAAACCGGTGCCGGTAAATCTATCGCCATCGACGCGCTGGGGCTGTGCCTCGGCAACCGCGCCGACGGTAACGTCGTCCGGCTGGGAGCCGCCCGTGCCGATATCTGCGCCCGTTTTTCACTGGCAGATACCCCTTCTGCACGCCAATGGCTCGAGCAGAATCATCTGGACGACAGCAATGAGTGCCTGCTGCGCCGGGTCATCAACGCAGACGGCCGCTCGCGCGGCTTTATCAACGGCACTTCCGTGCCGCTTTCGCAACTGCGCGAACTCGGTCAGTTGCTGATTCAAATCCACGGTCAGCATGCCCACCAGTTGCTGCTCAAGCCCGATCACCAGAAACAGCTGCTCGACGCCTATGCCGACGAACCAGCCCTGCTGGCGCAGATGCAACAGGCTTATCAGCGCTGGCACCAAAGCTGTCGCGAACTGGCCCATCATCAGCAACAGTCCATCGAGCGCGACGCACGTCAACAGCTGCTGCAGTACCAATTGAAAGAGCTGAACGACTTTGCGCCCGTGGCCGGCGAGTTCGAACAAATAGATTCGGAGTTCAAACGCCTGGCCAACAGCGGCCAACTGCTGACCATCAGCCAGCAGACCCTACAATTGCTGGCCGACGATGAAGAAAACAATATGCTGAGCCAGCTATACACCGCCAAACACCTGCTGGTTGAGCTGGTCGGCATAGATGAGAAACTCAGCGGCCTGCTGGACATGCTGGAAGAGGCGTCGATCCAAATCAGTGAGGCCAGCGACGAACTGCGTCACTATGCCGATCGCATGGATCTGGACCCCAACCGCCTGCAAGAACTTGAACAGCGTCTTTCGCGCCAAATTAACCTGGCGCGGAAACATCACGTTGCGCCAGAGGAACTGCCTCAGCTGCACCAACAGATGCTCGATGAGCAGCAGTTGCTGTCGCAGCAAGAGAACGACCACGAACACCTTAACGAGGCGGTCACTCTGCATCATCAGCAAGCGCTGCTGTTAGCGGAACAATTGCACCAGAAGCGCCAGCACTACGCCGCAGAACTGACCACGTTGATTACCGACAGCATGCAGGCCCTCTCCATGCCGCACGGCAAATTCAATATCGACGTTCGCTTCGAGCCGCAGCATTTGAGCGCTGAAGGGGCCAGCCGCACCGAATTCTGTGTGTCCACCAACCCGGGCCAACCGCTGCAAGCGCTGGCGAAAGTGGCTTCCGGCGGCGAACTGTCCCGCATTGCGCTGGCCATCCAGGTGATCACCGCACGCAAGATGGAAACCCCGGCGCTGATTTTCGACGAAGTGGACGTCGGCATCAGCGGCCCAACGGCCGCCATTGTTGGTCGCCTGTTACGTCAACTTGGAGAATCTACCCAAGTCATGTGCGTCACCCACCTTCCGCAGGTTGCCGGTTGTGGGCATCAACACCTGTTTGTCAGCAAGCAGACTGACGGCACGGAAACCGAAACGCAGATGTCACCGTTGGATAAACGTGCTCGTTTGCAAGAATTGGCGCGCCTTCTTGGCGGCAGCGAAGTCACCCGAAACACCCTGGCGAACGCAAAAGAACTGCTTGCTGCATAGAAAAGCTCAACTTTTTTACTTTCCTGAGGTCATATTGGGGCCCTGTAAAGGTTTCCAACTGCTGCAAGGTCTATTATCATCGGCATCCTATGCCCTAAAGGAATGTGATTACTATGCGCTGTAAAACGCTGACTGCCGCCGCTGTGGTTCTTGTGATGCTGACTGCAGGCTGTTCTACTTTTGAGAAGGTGGTTTACCGGCCTGACATCAACCAAGGGAACTACCTGACGTCAACCGACGTAGCTAAAATCCAAAAAGGTATGACCCAGCAACAGGTCGCTTATACATTGGGAACCCCAATGCTGCAGGATCCGTTCGGTACTCAGACGTGGTTTTATGTGTTCCGCCAGCAGCCGGGTCATGAAAATATCACCCAGCAAACTCTGACGCTGACCTTTAACAGCGCTGGCGTATTGACGGATATTCAGAACAAGCCTGCGCTGACCAAGTAACCAGCACAGGAACTGTCGTCCGGCCCGTGAGGGACGAATCAGGTTCTTCATGACAGTAACAGGCTGCAACTCGGAAGATAAAATTCTGATAAAAATTAAGGCGCATTCAGCGCCTTAATTTTTTGCCTTCTCTGCCCGTTGACGGCGCAGCTCTTTGGGATCGGCAATCAATGGGCGATAGATTTCCACCCGGTCGCCATCGTTAAGCACATCGCCCAACTTGGCCGGTCGGCTATAAATGCCTACCTTGTTACTTTGCAAATCAATGTCACTGCGCAGTTCCAGCAATCCGGAGGCCACAATGGCCTGCTCAACGCTGCTGCCCTCTGCCAGTTTCACGTTGCGCAGATACTGACGCTCCGGCAAGGCGTAAACCACCTCAACCCGTATCTCAGACACTGTAAACCTCTTTCGCCCGCTGGGTGAATGCCTGCACCATATTACCGGCCAACTCTTTAAATACCTTGCCGAACGCCAACTCGATCAGTTTGTTGGTGAACTCAAAGTCCAGATGCAGCTCAACCTTACAGGCTTCCGGGCTGAGCGGCGTAAAGTGCCAGCCCCCCATCAACTTGCGGAACGGGCCGTCAACCAGTTGCATATTGATGCTCTGGTTATCCAGCAGCGTATTGCGCGTGGTAAAAGTTTTGCTGATACCGGCTTTGGCAACGTCCACCGCGGCGGTCATTTCATTGTTGGACGCGTTAATCACCCTGCTACCGGTACAACCTGGCAGAAAATCGGGATAAGAATGAACATCGTTAACCAACTGATACATCTGCTCGGCGCTGAACGGCACTAACGCAGACCGACTGATCTGGGGCATATCATTTCCTGTGAGACACAAAACATACAAATCATACCATTTATCTATCGGCAAACAAAAAATCTGCTATGCAAGACAGGAGCCAAAAATGCGAAAAATTGCGCAGGTGCTGAGCGGTAAAGGATTTCTTTCGCTGACGCATCCAGTATAATGAACGCACTATGACAAAGAAAAAAGCTCACAAACCTGGTTCAGCCACCATTGCGCAAAACAAGCGAGCACGTTTCGAATACTTCATTGAAGAAGAAATCGAGGCGGGCTTGTCCCTGCAAGGGTGGGAAGTCAAATCGTTGCGTGCCGGCAAAGCCAACCTCAGCGACAGCTACGTGACCTTCCGTGACGGTGAAGCCTATCTTTTTGGCGCCACCATCACGCCGCTCAGCGTGGCTTCATCGCATGTGGTCTGCGACCCGATACGCACCCGTAAACTGCTGTTGAACAAGCGCGAGCTGGACTCGTTGTTCGGCCGCGTAAACCGCGAAGGCTATACCGTGGTTGCCCTGTCCATGTATTGGAAAAATGCCTGGGTCAAGGTCAAAATCGGCGTAGCCAAAGGCAAGAAAGAACACGATAAGCGCGATGACATCAAAGATCGTGAGTGGCAGACGGCGAAAGCCCGTATCATGAAGCACGCCAACCGATAAGCCTCTGGCTTAACGGGCTAAACTTCTGGTATACTGCACAAAGTTACTTGGGGCTGATTCTGGATTCGACGGGATTTGCGAAGCCCTAGGAGCATGCCGAGGGGCGGTTGGCCTCGTAAAAAGCCGCAAAAAAATAGTCGCAAACGACGAAAACTACGCCCTAGCAGCTTAATACCCTGCTAAGAGCCCTCTCTCCCTAGCCTCCGCTCTTAGGACGGGGATCAAGAGAGGTCAAACCCAAAAGAGATCGCGTGGATGTCCTGCCTGGGGCTGAAGCGTTAAATCCAATCAGGCTAGTTTGTTAGTGGCGTGTCCATCCGCAGCTGACCGGCGAATGTAAAGATTGGACTAAGCATGTAGTGCCGACGGTGTAGTAATTTCGGACGGGGGTTCAAATCCCCCCAGCTCCACCAAATGATGATCCGGGTATTACCAGATAAGTCCGGAGAAGTACGGAAAGCCCGCACCCAACCTAGGTTTGCGGGCTTTTTTGTGTCTGTAGTAGTCCGAGAGTATCCAGCTAAATCCGGGATTTATTGGTATACGTTTAGGTATACGTTAAAATGTATGCCATAAACGTATACCAATTATGGAAGAATCCTTACATGGCGCGGACTACACGCCCCCTCACACATACCGAAGTACAAAAAGCCAAAGCCCTCGAGAAAGACCTCACCCTGCACGACGGTGACGGCCTTTTCCTGTTAGTCAAAACCACCGGCAAGAAATTGTGGCGTTTCCGCTATCTCCGCCCCGGCACCCGTTCACGGACTATGGTTAGCCTCGGAGCCTACCCTGCCCTGTCACTTGCCGACGCACGGCAAGTACGTACCGAAAAGCTCGCGATACTGGCAAGAGGCATTGACCCACAGGCTAAAGAGGCAGCAGAAGCGGAACAGCAGCAGATAGCGCAAGAAAGCATTTTCCTGAATGTGGCAAAGCAATGGTTCGCGTTGAAGCAGGCCAGCGTTAGCGCTAAGCATGCGGAGGACATCTGGCGTTCTCTTGAAAAAGACATACTGCCATCTATCGAAAATATCCCGGTTCAGGACATCAAGGCGCGTTTGCTGATCCAAGTGCTGGAACCTATCAAAGCCCGTGGCGCATTAGAGACAGTCCGGCGTTTGGTGCAACGCATCAACGAAATCATGATCTACGCCGTCAACACTGGCTTGATTGATGCTAACCCGGCCTCTGGTATTGGTAACGCATTCGAAAGGCCTAAGAAGCAGCATATGCCGACTATACGACCAGAAGAATTGCCTAAGCTAATGCGCACAATCTCGATGAGCAATCTATCAATCCCAACCCGCTGCTTGCTTGAATGGCAGTTGTTGACGCTGATACGCCCTGCTGAAGCTTCAGCAACCGCATGGGCCGAGATCGATATTGAAAACCGTGAGTGGCGTATTCCGGCAGAAAGAATGAAGGCTAAGCGTGAGCATATCGTTCCACTGTCAGACCAAGCACTAGAAATACTCGAAATCATGCACCCTATCAGCGGCAGACGTGAGCACGTATTCCCTAGTCGTAACGATCCTCGAAAACCGATGAACAGCCAAACAGCTAATGCAGCTTTAAAACGTATTGGCTATGGTGGAAAATTAGTCGCGCATGGGTTACGTTCTATTGCCAGTACAGCAATGAATGAAGCTGATTTGAGCTCGGATATAATTGAAGCAGCACTTGCACACAGTGATAAAAATGAAGTTAGAAAAGCTTATAATCGCTCAACATATTTATCTCAGCGAGTGCCATTAATTAAGTCGTGGGGCAAATATGTTGTTAACACAAAAAATAACATTAAGGACTAAACAATGTCTAAAAAAACCAATGACCAAATTATCTTAGAGCAAATACTCAAAGATAAAAAAAGCGAATTAGAAATTGAAATATCCGATGCTGATTTTTTTGAAATGTACACTGCATCTGAAATTTTAAAAGATTACGATGTTACCTACGATGACATTGGTTATGGCGTGGTCGGCAATGGAGGTGATGGGGGAATAGACTCAATTTTTACTTTTGTAAATGGAGAGTTGCAGAAAGAAGATACTCAATTAAACATGCAAACGAGGAAAAATCATATCGAATTAATCATTATCCAATCAAAAACCTCACCTACATTTAAAGAAGATGCAATAACTAAGTTCCGTGAAACCATCCAAGATTTATTCAATTTAGCAAATGACGTTTCTAAATTCAAACAAAGATACAATGTTCTTCTTTTAGAGAAGGTTTTAATTTTTAGAAATGCATATTCAAAACTTGCAAAAACATTCCCTACCATTGTTATAAGATTTTTTATGCTACACAGGGTATGGATACAAGCATTCATGTCAATGTATCTGATAAATCAGTAAAGCTCCATGAGGATATAAATAAACTATTTAGTGGCGCGAATTTCGAGTTCAATTTTATTGGTGCGAATAGTCTATTAGAAATGAGTAGAAATATACCTGCCAGTTCCCGGATACTCGAGATATCGGAGCAACCAATTAGTACGTCTGCTGGAAGTTATATTTGTCTTACATCTTTGACAAAGTACTATGCATTTGTAAGTGATAATGGTGCCCTAGCTAGAAGCATTTTTGAATCAAACGTGCGAGATTATCAAGGTAGCGTAACTGTAAATACTGGAATACGTTTAACTTTAAATAACATTAATTCAGATGATTTTTGGTATTTGAATAATGGAGTAACAATAATAACTCCAAAAGCTGTAAGCGCTGGAAAACAGATAACTATAGAAGATCCACAGATTGTAAATGGCTTGCAAACGTCTCATGAAATCTATCGGCATTTCTCTGAATTGAGTCCAATAAATGATGATAATCGTTCAATACTTATTAGAATAATCTGTGAAGAAAATGAAGAAGCAAGAGACAGAATCATTAGGGCAACAAATAGCCAAACAGCAATTCTCCCAGCCTCGCTAAGAAGTTCAGATGAAATCCATAGGAATATTGAAGATTATTTAAAAGCAAACGATTTTTACTATGACAGGAAGAAAAACTTCTATAAAAACCTTGGTAAACCTGCATCTAAAATAATCAGTATCGCATACTTAGCACAGGCAATGATGACTGTAGTATTATTTAGACCTGACAGCGCTCGAGCGCGGCCATCAACGCTAATAAATTCAGATATAGAATATAAAAAAATATTCAGCCTGGATATAAGCATAGACACTTACTTAAAAGTAATTTTAATTATTAAAGCTACCGAAGCTTTCTTGAAAAGCGAAAGAGAAAATTATACTCCAGATGTGAAGACGATAACAAATATTAAGTATTACGTGGCAATGACAGCCGCAATAAAATACTTAGGGGCTAAAGAAAACATATTGAACGCATTGGCCAACATTTCACAAATAATAATTAGCGATGATATTTTCAATGAGAGCTTACAGATTGTACTAAAAAACTATGTCGAATTAGGCGCTGACGATCAAGTTGCAAAGGGTGCAGTTCTTACACCTAAAATTCTTTCTGAGCTTTAAATATTTATTACACATTCGAACCCTAGAAGCATCGCGCGCGCAATACTCCCTCGCCTACGCGTTCTGACTTTATCATGCACATTTCATGCATGACACAGAGGCCCTGCAAGCCCTTGTGGCGCGGGGTTTCGGCTGTTTTGAGAGGCTGGGGATTAATGCAAAATCATGCACCCTATGCATGCACGCGCAGTTTGAGGCAGGCTAGCCAGGAAAAAGGCTGTTTTCGGGCTTGGGGGAACGGTAAACGCCCCGCAGCAAAATCAGCAATGCTACGGGGCCAGTTCAATCAGTGAAGTGTTTGATTTCGGCTATAACTGCGGTAACGATTTAATGTCCTTTTTTCCGGCGGCGGTAAATCCTCACCGGTCACCGTTTCAGCTTTAATGGGCTGACATAAAATCTTATCGACGCTCTCTACTGTTTTAAACGTGCAGGAGCACACGATGTTTTGGCACTGGTAATAGGCCTCTTTCGTCTGTTCCGTGACATAACGGCTGGTACGGGTATAAGACGAATGAGTACACAGTGGGCAACGCATCATGATTTTGCCCCCTTCTGCTGCAAGCGCTGGCGTTTTTCCTTCAGTTCTGCGACAACCTGCATTCGTCTGGCAGGACTGCTTTGCAGTTCCGGTAATGCTCCGGTTTCTTGCGGTATCGTCAGGCCAATCTCATTAAGCACCGGGTGGTCAATATTTTGCTTTGCCATGGCAACGTGAATACGGCCTTGTAGCGTTCCCAGCAGCTGTTGGACGCCTACTCCACGCACATTCCGGCGGTGATTCTGGCGGTGAATAACAACCCGATGCAGTTCAGTGACCGCAGCGGCGGCGTGTCCCGTCGCCGAGTGATCCTGCCGTTCCCGGAAGTGATACCGGCCAACGAGCGTGACCCACAGTTGCTGGCAAAAATCACCGGTGAGTTGGCGGTGATCGTACGCCACCTGATGCAGCGTTTTGACGCGCCCAATGACGCACGCGTATTACTCGAAGCCCAACAGAATTCCGATGAAGCGCTGGAGATTAAACGCAGTGCCGATCCGCTGGTCGATTTTTGTGGCTACCTGCTGGCAGTCAATGCGCCCGACGGCCTCTATATCGGCAATGCCAACATTACCCTGGCGAACCCACGCAAATACCTGTATCACGCTTACCTCTCTTACATGGAAGCGCGAGGACACAAGTCCCCATTGAATCTGACCGCCTTCGGGCGTGCCGTACCGCAAACCCTGCGTGAGTATGAAATCGCGCTGTTGAAACGCAAGACTAATCAGGGGATGCAAACCAACCTGATATTGAGTGAAGACTGTGAAGCCGACTGGCTTCCCAAATGTGAAATGCGCTAAGCGAATAGCATCACGATCGTTTATGCCGATCAATACGCGGTTATTGATCTGCCGACCCCATTGGACGCTGTTGTGTGGGGCCGCTTATAGTCGAGCGGTACAAACCGCATACACCCAACACCGGGGAACCCCGTAGCGGTGACTACTCAGGCCTGCATTGCAGGCCTTTTCTTTGCCTGAAATCTTTCCCTGCTGTTCACTCACTGTGCAATAAATCACCGGCTCAGGCCGGTATTTTGCATTTATAGGGCTGACTATTCACTGAGAGTGACCAGTCAGGGCAAACTCATCACCAACCAATCACTGGTTAATTTATTGTTTTTAAACAACTAAAATCAAAAGTGAACAGTGTGACCAGTTTTTCTATAAATCTTTTTTTCTTGGCAGCTTTGCCGTAACTTACTACTAATAACCATCCCCAAGGATTGATGATGACAGCACAAATACCAAGCACAGTTTTTACTGTCTGTGTCTCTATGACTGACTGGACATGTTGCCCTGACGAGTACGGCCCTTTCTTCCCCAATGAAGATTTAAAAGCAGCGCTGGAGGCCATGCACATCAATCTTAATCTTTGTGGTCTATGCGATTACTATTTTGACGAAATTGCGGTAGGGACTGGCGATATCCTGGTATTCACATCATCCAGGTTTACAGAGACCTACTTCATCGCTGACCTGTATCGAGAGATGACCGACCAACTAGACATTGTCACCTTTTATGTAAGTTGCCCTCAGCAAGAGGTTTTTGAGCAGGTAAAACCTTACCTGCGGAGCTTCTTCGACCATGCTAGTTGTCAAATTGCCTACGAAGAAAACAACATATCAATGACCGCCAGTAGTCTTGTTGAAAGCAAATCGGGCGATACCTACCGCGTGATAGAAGAAACGGGTTACCGACAAAAGGTTATTTTTCAATCTGGGAGTTTTGCTAATTAAAAGATGTGATCAGGCATAGATGAGACCACTCTTCCAAACTTGCTCACGGTAGTTTGCCCTACTCGTTCTGCATTGAAATATTTGCTTGGAAAGAATTCACAGAAAGATATCACTTTTATAATTGGTATACATTTAGGTATACCCAACAAATCTGAACTCAATTTTTATCAATGATTACAACAAACTAATCAAGTTATTCAGATTCCCCCAGCCAAATGATGATCCGGGTATTACCAGATAAGTCCGGAGAAGTACGGAAAGCCCGCATACCACCTAGGTTTGCGGGCTTTTTTGTGTCTGTAGTAGTCCGAGAACATCCAGCTAAATCCGGGATTTATTGGTATACGTTAAAATGTATGCCATAAACGTATACCAATTATGGAAGAATCCTTGAGTGGCGCGGACTACACGCCCCTCTCACATACCGTAGTACAAAAAGCCAAAGCCATAGAGAAAGACCTCACCCTGCATGACGGTGACGGCTTGTTCCCGCTAGTCAAAACCACCGGCAAGAAATTGTGGCGCTTACGCTACCTTCGCCCCGGCACCAGCTCACGTACTATGGTTAGCCTCGGTGCCTACCCTGCCCTATAACTTGCCGACGCCCGGCAAATACGTGCCGAAAAGCTCGCGATACTGGCAAGAGGCATTGACCCACAGGCCAAAGAAGCAGAAGAGGCGAAACAAAAGCAGGTAGCCCAAGAAAGCATTTTCCTGAATGTGGCAAAACAATGGTTCGCGTCGAAGCAGGCCAGTGTTAGCGCTAAGCATGCAGAAGATATCTGGCGCCCCCCTCGAGGACTACCAAGTGGTTATGTGAAATCGCAGCCACTTTTTCTTATTAGTGGCGGCAGAAATCCTAGCGCATAAAGTTATCCAAGGGATTCACGACATATCAAAACGTACAGCAAAAAATATTGCAGTCCTTCCCCAAAAAGATCACTCAAGCACTGGAAATCGCATCGAAAACAATAATGCATGACTGTGCTGACCTGATAAAAAAAGCCACCCAAAAAAGAAGCATTTCTTTAAAGCGGTTTCCTAGCCAAAACAGGAGGGGTCTCTCTTAAAATTTATCTCTAATTGCAAACATAAAAAATGCCACCCATTAGGGTGGCATTTTGCATGATATATGACCTTAACTGTAGTGTCTTCTAAGGTTTCTCTTTCGTTATTGTCACCAAGAATGCCGTGTAACCATCTGCTGCATCTGATTTTATATTTTCAATTGCCATCTTGCTATTTTCAGAAAGCTTTGACTGATAATCATTAGGTCTGCTGTATGTCCATGAAGTGAAGCCATCAATCCTGAACCCCGGATTCATCCAATGCCCACCATCAATACCAGAGATCCATAATTTTCTCTTTTCCGCCTCTCGGCAAACTTCAATCGCAGCCTTTGGTGTAAGCACCATAGTTGAACTACCATTTTTCTCGAAAAAAACATTACCATCATCAAAAATATCGTTATATGTAAATCCATTAGTACTCATTTTATTTCCCCCATTCAATTCGTGAGTCATCAATCCAGCCTGGTTTATTTTTTCCACTAACTTGGACTACTTCACCGGTACGATCGTTAACCACCACATATTTGCCTGGCTCACCGTATACTGATGCTGTGTCGTTACGACCCAAATAATCAGGTGGTGTTTTCTTTGGGCTGCGCTTGTCAATAGATTTACCTGTAACACCTTTAGCTACGGTATCTTTGATATCTTGCTCAGTCCATCCCCGCTCTTCCATCTGATCTTTGATTTTCTCATCAATTTTAAGCTTAGGAGATTTTCCTTTAGGATCGCTCAGCATCACATACACCGGCTCCACACCCGTCCCTGCAGCATCTGGTCGCCAGTAGATAAAGTCCTGAACTCCATTTATCTCCGCCGCTGGTGTGGTCGTTACCGTGATGGTATCTACGGGTTTCAATTCGGTGCCCGTATGTACTGGTGCTACAGGAACTGACGGGGCCGGATTAGCGGTGCTCGAAGGTCTGGAAGGCACTGCCGCCGGGTTAACCAAGACAGTTCGCACTGGCATCCCTGCTACTGCTGGAACGGTAATGCGGTCTAGCCCAGTTTTAGGATCTCGCACCCCCGTCAGCACCTGAACCGCTGCCGGCAGACTCCCACCTGTTTTCAGCAGTTTTAACGCTAACTGACCATTACTGTTCACCAGGCTACCACGTGCCGGCATATTCACCGATTTCATCCCGGCCTCTATCGCCTTGGCATCAGCCAGAGTTCGGGCCGGAAACGCAAATAACGCAGGCACATCACGCCCAGGAACTTTGTCACTCCCCTGACCCGCGGGTTTCGAATGGAACCAAAGGGTCGCCATCGAAACTTTAAGAAGTCCCGGGCTTACCGCTGGTACTGACAGTTTGGACACTGCATTGCTGATCCACTTCGTAATGTTTCCCGCGACCTCACCGGCGGGTGTCCAGACGCCAGCACCGGCCAGCGCCATTTGCGCAGATCCCGGCGTTTGATTCAGCACCATCGCCCCCGGTGCTTTTAAGGCGCCATTAGCTGCTTTGAGCATCTCTGGCGTATACACGGGCGCTGGCTTGACGCCTGCTTTTGAGAACAGCGCATCTCTGTCAGCCTTTGCTTTTGCTTCGGCTTTCACCTTGGCCTCTGCTTCGGCTTTCGCCTTGGCTTCTGCTTCGGCTTTCGCCCTGGCTTCTGCTTCGGCTTTCGCCCTGGCTTCTGCTTCGGCTTTCGCCCTGGCTTCTGCTTCGGCTTTCGCCCTTGCTTCTGCTTCGGCTTTCGCCCTGGCTTCTGCTTCGGCTTTCGCCCTGGCTTCTGCTTCGGCTTTCGCCCTGGCTTCTGCTTCAGCTTTCGCCCTGGCTTCTGCTTCGGCTTTCACCTTGGCCTGCGCTTCTAATTCCTTTTGTAACCCCTTTCTACGCTCACCACTGAACACGTTCCTGAACTGCGCAAACCGTTGCATATAGATTTTTCGCGCATTGCCCGAATCACCTCTACGACAGGCTTCTAAAAGCGCACGGTAATTCTTGTCCTGCTTGATGTACGGGCAATTTTTCTTCCCGCAAATCAAGCAAATGTTATTGGTAATGCATTTCTTTATTTCATCATCCAATGTCGGGATCGGCACGCTAGTAACCGTCAATTCTTCTTCCGGCCATTCCCAGGACTTATTGTCTTTCCAAACCAACCCCGGTTCTGGAGGTACACCATTATTTTTATTGTAGGGGTCGTAATTAACTACCCATTTGTGATCCATGAAAACTCCTTTTGATTGTTGCGATCCAACTTTACTGTACATAAACACAGTGAAATGAAGTTACAACCATCCACAACCCTAATCAATAAATGATTATCATTATCAATTGTGCCAATCAGGATACAACGCCTATCGGGTCATCGGAAATGGGTTTGATGGATCAGAAGTGAAGAATTTCCCTCTTATTGCCCTCAGGTTTAGAAGAGAAATAAGACGGGCCGTTGTCATTTAATGTGAACCGAAAATTACATCGATTGTGAGCCGTTACACTAAGCTTCAAAAATTTCAGTTTCGCCAGAAAAGCTGCACAGGCTTCAAACCCTTGCGGCGTCTGGCCTACCTCGTTCTACCGGTATCTCCGTGCGAGCAGTTCCAAACGCCCCGCGATCCACATTATTTATATTTATTTATCAATTAATTGTAACTTTTACCCGTAACACTGCGCGATCCGAAAACTGAAATAACATGAAATTCTTTTCAATCTTTTCAGTTTGGATGTGCTCCCAAGGCCACAGGGGTGGCGCGGCCAGGCGGGATGTTTTGTAGAAATTCAGAACTGAAATAATTTCCTGATCCAAATCGTGCAGGCGGGTGCGGTGTAGTGCCGTTTCCGTGGGTGTGACGTTGATTTCGTGGCGATTCTGCCGTGCTGCGGTGATTGGATTTGTTCGCGTGAGATTGCCGTCGGGGTGGTTGGTGGCTCAGAAAGACACACAGGCGCGCCAAATGGCAGGCATGAAAACTGCGGCGCGCCGGTGTTGCTGTACGTATGGACGGCAGTCTGCTGCGCCAGCTCCTGCTACACTTCCAGGGTTTCCAACATCAGCGCCATCACGTTGATTTGTTGGCTACCTATCCACACCACCGAGGCAATAACATTCTGGTGCAATGCCGCAATGCTACTTCGGATATTGCCTATTTTCTCCGTCAGGCTGCCGGCCACTGCCGTGGTGGCATATCCTCCCACACTGGCCACCAAATTACCCTTGGTCGCTACGCTGTAATCCCCCTCGGCAATATGCTTCACTGCACCGGCCAGCAAGGTTAACATGCCCAGCACCGTGGTTTTATCCTTGGCCTGCACCGTTGTAATTTCGGACGGGGGGTTCAAATCCCGCCAGCCCAAATAGGTCACCGGTGACCCCAGATAGATCCGGTGGCAATAACGAAAAAGCCCGCAATTCACGTTGCGGGCTTTTTTGTGTCTGTAGTACACCACTGGCCGTTAGTGATCCAGATAGAGATAATGCAGCCAGCTGGTCATGCGCAGCAGGACTTTACGCATGATGGAAAGATGCTCAAAGTGCTCGGTGTAAACCGCAGCCTGTGCGGTCACCCCATCGGGCAATTTGTCGAGATCGGGAACAGGGTCTAAATCGATCATCACGTAAACGCCCTCCTGCTGAGCGCCGACGTTTAGCCCTTGCATCACTCCACTGGCCTGATAGCTGCCGTCGGGGACTACCGGCAGCACCCGCGTGACCGAGCCGCCATAGATTTTCCCCGGCAAGCCGTTAAATACCACCTCGGCTTTATCACCCTGGGCTAATCGCAGGATCGAGTTTTGACGGAATACCGCCACCACCTGCCGTTTTTGCTGCGGAATAAAAATCATCACCGGTTTGAACGGCAGACGCACTGCCGTGGTGCCGGGCCTGGCCAGCACCTGGGTAACATAGCCCTCGCTCGGTGCCCGAATGGTCGTTTGTTCCAGATTGTAGGTCGCCTCTACAACCTGTGATTTCAGGCTGGCAATGCGAGCATCCTCACCGTTGTAATGGCCCGAAAGCCGTTCTTTCGCCTGCTGATGCTGAGCTTTGGCAGCCTGCAGCGCTGCGGATTGCGCTTGATATTGCTGCCGGGCATGGCTGATGTCTTGTTCAGAGAAAGGGTTAACCGCCATTGCCGCGCCTTTGGCGTAACGCTGATAATCCTGACGAGTGCGCTCATACTCGGCATAAACCCGCTGCACATTGGCCGAGGACTCATTTAGCGTAGCCTGTCGTGTTCTGACATCCGCCTGCGCGCTGGCAAGATCTGCATGCAACTTGTTCAGCCGGGCACGGTAACGGGTATCATCCAGGCGAAACAGCAGATCTCCCTTATGCAATAGCACATTGGTCTTATCCGTAACCTCGACAATCACTCCCGATACCTGGGGAACAATGGGCACCGAAACAGCGATTTTCTGCGCCCGGTAGGTATAGGGATGGTTGTAATTCATCCCCAGAATCAAAGCTCCTACGATAAAAATGCCGCCCAGTACCGCGGTCGGCACGGTCCATTTATTGATGGGGATACGGAACAGTTTGAACACGCCGTAACTCAGCGCTACGTAGCTGAGAATAATTAAGAGATCCATACCCTTTCAACACCCTTTATTGGACGACGAGCTTTCATCTGCAACGGGCTTCTGCAAACGCTGCAACTCGCTTTGTAACTGATGAATTCGCGATTGCAGCACTTCAGGGTGTTCGGCCTTTTCGCTCATGCCCCATCCCCGCTCTGGCCTATATAACGTCGCCCAAATCCACAGCAGTGGCCAAATAGCATGCAGGGTAAACAGGCTGACCCAGCCAGCCACGTGAATGGCATCCTGATGGGGATGTTGCCGTTTTTTGGCCAGCAAATAAGGAATGTCGTGAATAATTATCACGCCGTAAAATAAAATCAAAAACACGGCGATCAATACGCCTAAAGCAAAATAATCTAGAAACATGCTACACCCTGGCTGGTAACGCTAAATAACGCATCGAGGCTTATGTTGTCTTATACTCTTTGATATCTTTGGCAATGGTATCAATGGCATTTTTAACATCGTCTACGGTGAGTTTTGCCTTTTCATTATTCAAATTATTACCGGACGCTTTCCGCACCACTTTGATAACCGGCTGATTAGTCGAAGCGTCGATAAACTCGCCTTCCATATACACCGCGCTCTCCATGGTGCGGTGACCGGTCACGCTCTGTGTTGCCGCCACCAGTAGCGTTATTGGCAGTACCTCATACACCTGAAGCCCTTTTTTATGGGTATCGATAGCCGTTATAGCCCCGCGGAAAATAAGCGTATTTTCACGTGGCACATCTTCTAAGGTAAAATGGGATGCCATCGCCTGCTTAAACTGCCGGTTGGTATAGTTCAGGATATTATCAAGCGCACGCTGGCTTACCATTTCAGTGGGTTTCGGCCGTGGGAAATAGATCATCGGCTGATAAACCAAATATTTATATTTAGAATAATCAACGTTAGTCTCTTTCCAATATAAAACGTCCTTACCGGAGGCCGATTTTCCCTGGCTAATATCATTGTAATTATTTAGGAACCTGGAGTACTTTTCTTTTTCAGTGACCTTGGATGAACAAGCTGCCAGAATGAATACCAAGGGCAAAATGGCCGCACGGGTTTTTCTCATCATAATTTCCAATGTTAATTTAATACGTAAAAACAATTTGGCGAAATAATACCCGCTGGTGACGGATAAGTCATATGACAATGCCGGCAAAAATGTATATCATTTTTGATATACGGAACCAGACTGGCGTGCAAAGTGAAATCAAAAGACTTCAAGATCGACGAGCTGCGGATCGTTCGCTGCATTGCCGAAACGGCCAGCGTCAGCAAAGCCGCTCAGCGGTTGGATATGCCGCAGTCTAACGTGTCACGCACCCTGACGGCGCTGGAACGTCGGCTTGGCCTGGAGATCTTCTTACGCACCCCGCGCAGCCTGTCGTTGACCGAGTTTGGCGAACAGTTTTTACGTCGGGCAGCCCAGCTATTAGATGAACATAGCGATCTGCTGGATATCTCAGGCACCTATAAACGCAGCCTGAATGGCATGGTGACGCTGGGCGCGCCTATTGGCATCCATTCATTTCTGACCCGTTATCTGCTGCCGCCGTTGTTACGCGAATCGCCAGAACTGATCGTTGATTTGGTTACCCGAAATCCGGATGAGCGAGAGAAGAAATACGGGGCTGTTTTCGACAGCGACTGCGATCTGTTGATCAGTTTTTTCCAGCCGCAAAATGAAAGCCTGATCGCCAGACCCTTAACCCGTTTCCGCGTCGGGTTGTTTGCCTCACCGGACTATATTGCTAACGCGCCCCTTGTCGAACCGGCCGAGCTGACAGCGCATCGCTGCATTACCCTGCGGGTACTGGGGGGGAGCCGCAACACCTGGAGCTGCTACAATTCACAGGGCCAATTAATGCAGGTGCCGGTCACCGGCAGCAGCATATGCGACAACATTCTGCCGGCCATCGAGCTGGCAAAACAGGGGCTGGGCATTGTGTATGCCCCCTATTACTCCGTGGCCTCTGCGCTGGAATCGGGGTCACTGATGCCTTGCATTGAACGTGAGCGCTGTATCGATATGCAAGCCTTTCTTATTTATCGCCAGCGTGGGGTATTACCCCACAGGGTTCAGGTGATGATGGACAGCATCATGCATAATATGAAATTGCATGAGCAGCGCCTGATTTAGCGATAACGGCCACAAACACTAAAAGCAAAACCCCGCCGAAGCGAGGTGATGTTGTTCGTCTTTCCGAACCGTCGACAGTTACTCGATTATCGGTCTTTCCCGATCGTCACTGCGTTCACCACCTGTTTCGTCATCAGGGCAGACTGACACGCATGCCCTGAAGTCTGAATAGGCTGTCGAACGCTCAACTTAAAACCGGTATCCACCACCCAGCAAAGCCTGGCTGGCGATGTCTTTATCCACCATTGGACTATCGGTGATTTCACTGCTCAGTTGAACGGCGCGAACGGACGCCATGGCATACCAGTGTTCGTTAAACTGGTAATTGGCGCTCAGCTCCACATAAGGACTCCAGCTCTCTCCGGCCGAGTACGTCGAGAAACCGCTGTTTTTTGCCTCCGCATGGCCAATGCCATAGTAGTAATCGTTCTGGTTACCGTTGTTGTAGACCGCGCCAACACCGGGCACCAGGCGCAACTTGCCTGCCTTTATCGGATACAGGAAGGCCACGTCTCCCACCACGCCGTTGCTGGTATCTAGGGTATCACCGGCCAGCGAAGCGCGGATAATCCCCCATTTCTCTTTATGGGTGAAAGCCATCCCGGCCATTAATGTGCCATCGCGCTTATCCAGCTTTTTCATTTGGCTGTTATTGCTATCATCCGGATCAAAACCGAGGGGGGAATAATAGGTGATGATCGAAATCTGATCCTTTGGCATATTCAGCAGATAATAACCCGCCGCCAAAGAGTGAATATAAAAGTTCCCTTTTTCATAATTTAACGTGGGCAATCCCTGTGTTTTAGCATCGGTATCAACATAACCATAATCATTCACCATAGCGGCCGCCCCTAAGGACCAGCCCGCTGCAGCTGAAAAAGGCGAATAAATAAGGCAAGCGAAAATGAGCGAAAGCGAAATACTAAACTTACTCCCCTTAAGACGAGGAGTTAGAAAATCTGAGCACGGTTTCATTATTATCATCCATAGTGGGAGCATCAAACGCCGTGCATACTACTCCACCAGGGTAATTGTCTGATAGCGGCTTAAGTGTCCAAAAATGCACACCAGGCAACAAGCTGATTTTTAATCACATTCACTCTATTTTACCATTAACTCTTCACTGCCCCCGGACAGACAGAGCCGCTTAATTGCATAGCTACAAGGCATAATATAGTATGCGGAAAAATTCGATCCTGGCTTCACCGTAATAAACTTACGCCCCTGGAACATGACATTATGGAAACAGACGTTCCCTTCACTCTTGGGAAAAGAAACTCAGCCACTTTATTTAATAAAGATGATAAGCCGATAGAAAATATCATAGCGATTAAGCACGCTTTAATGCCCTATGGTAAGAAATGTTCTTTTCCAGCGGGCACAAAAATTCGCTTATTTCACAATGGCATTCGCCATTGGTTCTTGCTCCAGTCAGGCGAAATGTCCGCATGCCGCGACAGCGATGGTTTGAAAATAGCCAACTTTAGAGAACCCTCGCTCGCCGGTATCGCGGAAACCTTCTTCCCTAAAGAGTTGATCTTTTTCCTGGCCGAATCACCGGTTGAACTGGTGATGTACCAGGAAAGTGACGTACTGGAAACGCTGGCACGGCAAAACCTTTGGCAAGACCTGGTGCATATTCAAGCCTATGTCATTCAAGTTTTGAGCATCCGTGACAGGCTGTTGTCGGGCAACGATGCCTACGAGGTTGTCTGCAATCACTTGCTGATGCTAATGAATGAAAAAGAAGCCTTTCGCTTATCCACCACGGTCCCGCGCTATATTCAGCAACGAACGCAGCTCTCTCGCAGTGGCATCATGAAAATATTATCTGACCTGCGCAAGGGGGATTACATTACCGTCGAAAAAGGTATTTTGCTGGCGGTTAACCGGCTGCCAAAGCGTTATTGACTGGCTATCGGTGCCAGTCAATCCTCTTACAGATCCCGTGTATACACCCGCGAAGCCTCACCCCAAGGGTGGTAACCCAACCCATTAAAGGCAAACCCCTGTTTCTCGTAGTAGCCTTCCAGATCGGTACACAAATGCAACTGTGGGAAACCCAGCCGGCGAGCCTCATCCGCTACATGGTTAATCAACAACGTGCCGTAACCGCGGTTACGGTGGGCCTCCTCCACATACAGCGCACACAGCCATGGATAGAGTTCACCGCGGCTAATGAAATCATTGGTGATTAACCCCGCACACCCCAGGATCTGGCTGTTATCCACCAGCAAATACCACTGCGGCAACGGGTTAGCCGCGTCGATGCAGCGGGTAATGGCATCCTCATACATCATCAGCGTTTCTTCCGAAGCCCATTGTCGTTGGAAATAACCGATCGCCTGCTGTTTAAACTCGGGGGACTGACGCACCGAAATAATCTTCATATCTTTTCCTGAGGTGATTTTTCATTCTTTTTCTGGCGTAAAATTATGCGGTAACCCATGGAAGTTAGCACGGTCTTTATCATGGAAATCAGCGGGATGTGCAGATAATATGGCGACGCTGCCCCTTAAGCGGCAGCGATTTCACCAAAACAGGAGTCATTATGACGCAAAATATTTATGACAATCAGGCCTTCTTCGACGGCTATGCCCAGCTCAGCCGCTCGGTGAACGGGCTGGACGGCGCACCGGAATGGCCGACTATCCGCAGCATACTGCCGGATTTGCACGGCAAGTGGGTAGTCGACCTCGGCTGCGGCTACGGATGGTTCTGCCGCAGCGCTCGTGAACAAGGCGCAGCTGGCGTACTGGGGTTAGACGTCTCAGAGAAAATGCTCGGTAAAGCGCAGGCGATGACCCAGGATGCCGGCATTGAATACCGCCAGCAGGATCTGGAACAGCTTCAGCTGCCGCAGGCGTCTTTTGATATCGCCTACAGCTCACTGACGCTGCACTACATCGAAGATCTGGCGCGGTTGTTCGCCACGGTTTATCAGGCGCTGACGGCTGGCGGGCAGTTTATCTTCACCGCCGAGCACCCTGTTTATACCGCACCGCAGCATCAGGGATGGTTGGTCGATCAAAACGGGCAGAAGTCGTGGCCGGTTAACGGCTATCAGCAGGAAGGTCAGCGGATTTCAAATTGGTTGGCAGAGGGGGTCATCAAGCAGCACCGTATGCTGGGCAGCTACGTAAACTTGCTGATCCAGCAAGGCTTCGTCATTAGCTATCTGAACGAATGGGGTCCTTCGGCTCAACAAATCGCAGAAAACCCGGCGCTGGACGAAGAAAAAGAGCGCCCAATGATATTTATTCTCGCCGCTCATAAACCCGCTTAATGCTTCTTTTCCGCAATAAATCCTGAACACATCCAATATTGGGGAGGCTGCCTCCCCCCAATGGCTTAGGCCGCGGTTGCAGCCGCTATCACGTTCTAATCGCCGATCGGCAAATAGCCCTGCCACAGCGGTTGCGCCGCTTTACCCTGCGCATTGGCCTGCAAATGAACATGGTATCCCTGCAGCGAGTGCAACAGCAGGCAATCGTCCACCTCTGCCAGATCATCCTTATGCTGCTTGAAGCTGCCGGTCAGTAGCGTCTGCTTGGCTTTTTCTTTGGCTTCATCCGCACTGTGCGCGACAAACAGGCCAAACTCGTGCAGCTCCGCCAACTCGTCACTGCGGTAACCGCCCACGTTAACGAAGAACAGTTTCTCCGGCCCGACGAACGGCTCAGCCCTTAGCGCCACGTCATAACCATCCGCCCATTCAATACACGTATAGCCATCAACGTGCACCTTGTTCTTATCGCCAAACCATTTCTCGCGCAGCAAGGGATAAGCCTGTTCGGGCCGATCCGCTGCGACAAATTGCACGTCGTGCAATTCGATATTGGCACCTGGCGCGGTACCGCCCACATAGAACATCAATAATCCCGGCATTAGCTCGCTATCCTTCTGTTTTAATAATCGTTATGTAATATATTATATAGCGATTATTATGCAACCAGCGCTTCCACAAAGAGCGAGTTCGCTATTGGGGGAAAAGCTTATCAGCATGGATTACGCGCAAAGACCGCAGGTTCCGGCCAACGCAGTGGTAGCAACTTTGGCATATGCTGAGCAGCAGGACGTGGTTACGCCCCGCTATGTTTCAGGCGCGTATGTCCTGATATTCTGGCGTGGTGTCGAATTCGTGTTTGGCGAACGGGCATAACGGAATGATTTTGCGGTTTTCCGCACGCATTTTGGCGACCACCAGTGCCACCAGCTTTTTACCTACCCCCTGGCCTTTCAGCACCTCATCTACCCAGGTGTGATCAATGATGGTTAATTTATCACCGCTGGGCACAAAAGATATCTCGGCAATCATTTTCCCCTGCCGATCGTTTATATAGAAACGCTTTTCATCTTCCAAAAATTTAAGATCCATAGAATTTATTCCTATAAAAAAGTGCGTCACTCTCGGTTGTCGCTACAACAAAGCCAATATTAGTCTATTCTTTAATCAGTAACACAACATAATTGTGACAGTGGCTGAGGAGTTCAAAATGGGTGAAAGCTCAAAAGACGGCGTTATTCTGCTATCCCGAATATTGTTGATGAT
Organism: Serratia liquefaciens; assembly: GCF_027594825.1. NCBI lineage: Bacteria > Pseudomonadati > Pseudomonadota > Gammaproteobacteria > Enterobacterales > Yersiniaceae > Serratia > Serratia liquefaciens. The sequence goes on from NZ_CP088930.1 coordinate 1,747,423, forward strand.
CCTGTTTATCATTTTTGGCTGGATGAAGCTGGTTGGCTTTGGTGCAACCGTCACGGCAATGGAAGGGTATGGTACGCCCATGCCTTATTTAGCGGCGATTATCGCCGTGGTGGTGGAGTTCTTTTTCGGCATTGCGCTTATTCTTGGGTTATTTACCCGTCCTATCGCGGTTATTTTTGCCCTTTACGTACTCGGCACCGCGTTTATCGGCCACCCATTCTGGAAAATGACCGGCATGGAAATGATGGGTAATGAAATAAATTTCTTCAAAAACATCAGCATTATTGGCGGGCTGTTGCTACTGGCGGTCACCGGCGCCGGGCGCTATTCGCTGGATTATAAATTCTTCAATAAATAACCCCCACCAGCCGGTAGTTCTGCTGCCGGCTGGCCTTCTGTTTCCCCGTTTATCGACTGCGTTTGGCGTGACGTTCGAAGTTATCGGCTTTGGCCTGTGCCGATTTGCGCAGCGTCACGTAACAGGCACCCTCACCGCCATCGCGCGGCAGCGCCCGACAAAAAGCCTGCACCTGCTCAAACTGGGCCAGCCACTTGGCGACATAGCTGCGGATCACGTTGGCGTGGCTCTCATCATCTCGCCCGCGACCGTGAACGATCAACAGCGAACGCAGGCTTTGCTTTTCCGCCTGCACAATAAAGCGGAACAACGCTTGCCGACAGGCTTCCACCGGTTGTTTCAGCAGGTTCAGGCTGGCCTGCGGCGGATAGCGGCCATGGCTCAGCTTGTCGAGCACGCCCTGCTGAATGCCCTCGCCTTTGTATTCCAACGGCTGTTCGCAGGGGATCAGTTCGAGAAAACCGGTACTGAGAAAGTTTTCCTGCTCCAGTGCCTGCGCTTCACGGCGGGCGCGCTTATCCATGGTCTCCTGCGGCTTCAGGTACAACGTCTCGGGGCCGCTGGATAACGGAATGACATCCGCCATCGCCTGTTCAAAAAAATCTTTGTCTTGGTTGCTCATCTCACAGCCACTCTTGGACACTAAGCCTTTCATGCCGGAATAAGCCTGATTGTAAGACCCACAGCTGCGGTTGCAAGCCGGGAATTTCCCGCAATCGTCGTCAACGGGTGAGGTTCTGTGCAGTTTTCGTTATACTGCAAAACCATTATTGAGTGCCGCAAAGGATCGATCCCATGAAAATGCGCGAGCTGGAAACCCAGTTTCAAAATGCCATGAGTGAGTTGCAGGCCAGCTTCGAAAAGCAGCACCGTGAATGGCAGCACAGCTATCAGGCCCTGCAGCAGCTGCTGGAAGAGGCTAAACAGCGCGAAGTCGCATTGCGTATGCAGAACGAACAGTTGGTACGCAAGCTGAGCACCGCCAGTTCAGTGCCGGAGCAGCACGCATTGGTGAAGCAAATTAAAATGCTGGGCGCCCATCTGGACGCACTGGCCAAAGATGCCGCCAGCTTCAACCACCACCTGCGCAATCAGCAGCGGGCAGCCGACAATTTCAGCGGCGAACAGCGTTGACACCGGGCGCTGTCCTGCAGCGCCTCCTGCCAAATACTGGCGTTCCGAGAGTGTAATAAATCATAAATGACCTGGATCATCATCGCTGCCCTGATCGTTGTATTTATTATTGGTTACCGCATTCTGACTTCCGATACCCGCAAAGCCATTGACTCTCTGGCCCACCTGCTGAAAGTGAAGCCTATGCTGATTGAATCGATGATTCAGGAGATGGGCAGCCGCAACAGCCAGACCTTTATCCGCATGCTGAACAACGGTTACACCGAAGAGATGCACCAGGCGGCCTATTTGCTGTTTATCTATCTGACCTTTATCAAACAGGCAGACGACCACCAGATCGCCCTGTGGCGGGAAACCCTGCTGCGTGCCGGTCTGTCGCCAGAGCTACATGCCGAGCACACCGAGGCCGCGCTGTTTTATTTTGCCGATCTGGATATCGATGCTTTCGAGCTGGCGCAGTTCCGCCGCGCCTATAACGAGCGTTTTAACCAGGAAGCCATTGCCAATGGGTGAGGATGTCCCCCGCAGGCGGGGGAAGCATTACAGAAACATGCTGTAGATATAGCGCGAAAGCGCGTCACGCGAGCTGAAACCGTGGGGAATGCCATAACGCGCACTCGGGGTATCGCTGCTTAAATCCAGGGGAAACTCAAGGTACTGATCGCTGGTGCGTATCGGCGAGGTCGGCGTGGCGAAATGCACGCTTTTCTCTTTCAGCGCCGGGTGGATCACCAACGCGGTTCTGCCCATCCGCGCTTCACGATTCACATACACGTAGTGTTCACCCTTGCGGTAACCATAGGCTTGGTCGGTGACATAATCACGCTCAAACCCGGTATTCTCCAACACTCTAGCCACTTCATCCGGCCGTAAATACATCGATTTCTCCTCTCGTTCTGGACCGCTGAGCGACCTTACCGTAATCATGAGATGAAACAATAAATTTTTCGGTATGGATGTGGGTTTAGGAATAATCCTTAACTAGGTATTTTGCCGTTTTTGCAACAGCAGGCGCAGCATCAGCATCACGCCCGGAAATCCCCTCAGTGCCGCAAAATTAAGAGGTCGACGGCACGCACGTACGGTTCATCAACAGCATTTAGCATAGCTCCGATCCTAACCCGACGAGGGATAACGAATTATTATTTAAAGCCGCTGCTGTTGCCTGCGCCACTCACTTGGGCTCACACCCTGAATACGCAAGAATTCGCGGTTAAAATTCGATTTGGTAGTGAATCCGGCCTTTTGCATAATATCAGTCACCGGCTCATCACCGGCGAGCAACCACTGCGCCGCCTGACGAATGCGCAGCTGATTCACATATTGCGACACATTCATGCCCGTATGGCGGTTAATCGCCTGCGAAACCCGTCGCGCCGGCAACCCCACCTTGCGCGCCAACCGGGCCAGGTTCAGCTCAGGCTCCAGAAAGAAGTCATCTTGCCGCAGCCGTTGTTGCACCCGATCAAACCACTCGGTCAGTTGAGATTCGTCTTCCACCACGCTTTCAGCCGCTGCCGATAGGGCCTCAACCGGGCTATCCGCAGGTCGGCTGCGCGACAGCACCAAGCATAGGCTCAACGCCACCAACAGGTTATCGATCGTTGCCAGCCAACCGGCGTGCCGCCCGTCAAACAGGGAAAAGTCGAGAGCAATCACTAGTTCGGCTGCCGCCACCATGATCAGCAAGCCCCCCAAACCGCGCCACAGTCGGTAGCTCAGCCAACTTTCCGCCAGCGCCACCTGCGGCAAAGCGTTTTCGCCGCGCCGCAACGCATACAGCAATGCGACGCCATACCCCAGATATCCCCCGACAATTATGGCATCCAGCAAAAAGGGGGCCGTCAGGCTGGCCAGCAGCGTCAGGCACAGCGGCATCAGGTGCCACAGTTCGCGCCACCGCAAACGGCCCTGGGTACTCACCAGAAACGCCAGATAAGCCAGTGAAGGGATCGCCATCGCGCCGAACGGTTGCAGCCCATTGAATTGCGTTATGCCATAACCATAACGAAGCCCCATCAGCAGGCTTTGCCAGGCGCACAATAACAGCAACAGTTGAAAAACCCAGCGCCGCGATCCTGGCCGACCCAGGCGATACAGCAGCCCCAGGCATAGCAGGCCGAACAGAAATGTTAGGGGAATAAGCGGCATCATCGAGGTCTTGTTGCTAGCACACAGAACCGACAGTGTACTGTTAAAACAACCCTTTAACGACCCGGATCGCGATCGAGGTCGCCGAATAACGCCGCCAATGTCACCCTTTCAGCGTTGATACCTTGAGGAGTGAAAATGAAAAGAACCTTGTTGTTGTTAATGCTGTGGTGCGGTGCTGCCAGCGCGTCCCCCTATCAGGTCGCCACCCGCGATGAAACCTTTCAGGCCGGCTCGCGTTCGTTAGCCAGCCGTATTTACTACCCCACCACCGCAACGGCTAAACCGCAGCTCATCGGTGCCAATGCGGTCTTTATCGGCATTGAAAGTCAGCCGGACGCGCCGACAGCAAGCGGGCATTTTCCGCTGATCGTGATCAGCCACGGCAGCGGCGGCAATAACGCCAGCCAGGCCTGGCTGGCGGCAGCGCTGGCCCAACAAGGTGCGATCGTGGTGGCGGCCAACCATCCAGGCAGCACCACCGGTAACTCGGTTCCGGCTTTGTCTGCCGAACTGTGGTTACAAACCGGCGATATTTCCGCCTTGATTAGCGCCGTCACCGCCGAGCCTCGCTGGAAGCAGGTGATTAATCCTCAGGCGATTGGCGTTATCGGCCACTCCAAGGGCGGTTACAGCACCATTGCAGCTATCGGCGGTAAAGTCCGGCTGAGCGATTTCATCGACGGCTGCCGACAAGCACCGCGATCGCCCAACTGTCAGTTTTATACACAAGCCAACGTCGCGCTGACGAAGCTTTCCGCCAGGGCATTTGACGCCGACTACACCGACCCGCGCATTCGCTTCGCGGTGGCTCTCGATCCTGGCATGGTGCCCTATCTGCTGCCGACCAGCCTGCGTCGGCTCAGCGCACCGTTACTGATCGTCGAGCCACAGCACTTTTTGCCCGACGGCCAGGAGCCTGGGCTTGGCGGCGCCACGCTGGCGGCGGATAACGGAAAGCACCCTATTCATACACTGAAGCTATCCAGCGGCAATCATTTCGATTTTCTGCCGGTTTGTCAGCCCAAAGGCCGGCAAATCCTGGCGAGTGAAGAAGATGATGGGGCCGTGCTTTGCGCCTCGTCCAGCGAACAACGCGAAGCCGTACACCGGCAAACACTGGCCGCCATCATGGCATTTATTCATCCGTGGCTACCCGCGCCCGCAGAAAATCGATAAACGCCCTCACCTTTTCCGGCACGTGGCGGGTGTTGGGGTATAACGCATAAATACTTTGCGCAGGAAACTGATGGTCCGTCAGTAGCGGACACAGCTTGCCCTCGACGAGGGCAGGCCGCACCAGCCATTCGGGCAACAGCGCCACCCCGGCACCGTGCAAAGCAAACGCCAACAGCGCCGCGGCGCTGTCGCCCATCAGCGTGGCGGCATCTTCCACCTTGAACAGCACCGCCTGCCGCTCTGGGGTAATGACTTGCCAACTCAGCGGCGAGCTGAGGCGACTGTGGGCAATCCACTGTGCCTGTGCCAACTGGGCCAGAGACGCAACGGGATGGCGGGCCAGGTAGGCCGGCGAGGCGACCGGCACAATAGCGAAGCTGTCGAGCAATGCCGCCCGCAGGCTGGAATCCGCCAGTTGTCCCAGCCGGATGGCCACGTCGAAACGCTCTGAAATCAAATCGGCATGATAGGAAGAGGAAACGTGCTGAATGCGCAGACGCGGATGCAGTTGGGAAAACGCCGCCACCGCCGGTACCACCACCTGAGCGCCGTATTCCGGGGTAGTTGTGATGCGCAACACGCCGCTCAACCCATGGTGATCCCGACGTACGTCATCCAAGAGGTTTTCCGCATCCTGCAACAACCGCAGGCAACGTTGATAAAAACGTTCGCCGGCGTCGGTCAGCGCCAGCCGCCGGGTGCTGCGCACCAGCAGCGACACTCCCAGTTCGCTCTCCAGCTGTTTGACATTGAAGCTGACCACCGCCTTGGTTTGCCCCAACGCCAGCGCGGCGGCGGTGAAACTGCCGGCGTCTACCACGGCCACGAAGATAGCCAAACGCTGCAGGTTAAGCATGTTGTCGCCCCTTATTGTCAAAATAATTTTGACAGTGTAATCGCTCGCAGCCGATTTATCCGCACTTTCCCGCCCGTTACACTGCTGGCCTTCAACCGGAGGCACCATGCCCTATCGCATCAAAGTCGCAATCGTCTACCTGCTCGGATTTTTTGTCGATCTGATCAACATGTTTATCGCCAACGTCGCTTACCCCTCTATCGGCCATGCGCTGCAGGCTTCGGTCGGTGAACTGGCCTGGGTCAGCAACGGCTATATTCTCGGCCTGACGCTGGTGATCCCGCTCAGCGCCTGGTTAGCGCAGCGCATTGGCGGACGGCGGGTGTTTTTGCTGTCGTTAAGCTTGTTTATGCTGGCAACGGCGGCGGCAGGCTATGCCGATTCCATCGGCGAACTGGTTGGCTGGAGAGTGCTGCAGGGTATGGGAGGCGGACTGCTGATCCCGATTGGCCAAACGCTGACCTATCAACTGTACCGCAGCCATGAGCGCGCCGGGCTTTCCGCCGCCATTATGCTGGTAGGCCTGCTGGCCCCGGCGTTGTCACCGGCATTGGGCGGCCTTATCGTCGACCGGCTCGACTGGCGCTGGGTGTTCTTTGCCAACCTGCCGCTCGCCGCGCTGGCGCTGCTGTTGGCCGCACTCTGGCTGCGCCCTCAGGCCCCCGATCCGCAGCGGCGACCGCTGGAGGTCAAGGGGCTGCTCAGCGCCTGCGCCGCCCTGACGCTGATCTTACTGGGCCTCACTCGGCTGGGGGAAACCGAAGGGCTTTCTCAAGGCGCTTTGTTACTGGCCGCCGGGGCGGTGATCCTGGCCTATTTCCTGCGCCGCAGCCTGCGCATTGCCCACCCTCTGCTGAACCTGCGCCTGGTACAGGATCCGCTGCTGCGCACTTCCATGATGATTTATCAGTGCATTCCCGGCCTGTTTATCGGCGTCAGCCTGATCGCCATGCTGTATTTGCAAAATCAGTTGGGCATGCGCGCCGCACAGGTCGGCAGCCTGATGCTGCCCTGGTCACTGGCCTCGTTCCTGGCCATCACCTTGACCGGCAGGAAATTTAACCATTTTGGCCCGAAACCGCTGTTTATCTTCGGCTGTCTGCTGCAAGGGTTGGGCATTTTGGCGCTATCACAGATTGCACACGCCGGGGATTATGGGTTGCAGGTTACGGCCTTCGCCCTGATGGGCTTTGGCGGCAGCCTGTGCAGCAGCACCGCGCAGAGCAGCGCCTTTTTGCATATTGCCGATGAGCAATTGGCCGACGCCAGTGCGCTGTGGAATATCAACCGACAGCTCAGCTTCTGCCTGGGTGTCGCCCTGCTCAGCTTGCTACTCAACCTGCTGCTGGAACATTTTACCCCCGCCGTCGCCTACAAAAGTTGTTTTTACCTGGCCGCCGCCAGCACGCTGATCCCCATGCTGCTGTGCCTGCGCATCGCAAACCGCGCCATAGTGCGCCGTCTCAATACTCAACAGGAACACCAATGAACCGATATTTTACCGAAGTGATCGACGCACACGTCGCCATTGAAAACTGGCTGGAAAAAGGGGCCGGAGATGAACTGGGGCTGTTGGCGCGTTTTGATCCTGCCTTCAGCATGATCGCGCTGAACGGCAGCCGACTGGATTTTGCCGCACTGAGCGCGTTTTTCCGTGCTCATCGGGCTGCCAAACCGGGGCTGGCAATCAGCATAGAAGAGATGACGTTGGTGGCCGAATGGCCGACGGGGGCGGTGGTCAGCTATCGCGAGCAGCAGAGGCTGCCTGGACAGGCGGCGACGCTGCGCAATTCCACCGTGGTGTTTGAACAAACCGAAACCGGGCTGGGCTGGCGGCACCTGCATGAAACGCCCATCGCGCAGTAATCAGAGAAAACCGTCGGCCAGAAACAGTTCCCAGGCCACGATCAGCCCACACAGGGTGACGGCGCTGAAAATCACTTCGAACAGATAGCGATTGATCATCATGAGCTAGCCCTCAAAAGAAGACACCCGGCCAAGCCGGGTGTCTCAATAACTTCGGGATGATGCGGCCCCCTCAGGCACCGCATTCCTCACTCAATTAAGCGGCTGGCGTTGCTGCTTTTTTGGTGGCTTTGTGGTGTTTTTTAGCGGCCTGAGCTTTCTGCACTGGCGCTTTTTTGTGGTGTTTTTTAGCAGCCTGGGCTTTTTGAGCTGGCGCTTTTTTGCTTACTTTGTGGTGAGTTTTAGCAGCCTGAGCTTTCTGTACTGGGGCTTTTTTGCTCACTTTTTGGTGTTTTTTAGCGGCCTGAGCTTTTTGAGCTGGGGCTTTTTTGGTGGCTTTGTGGTGCTTTTTAGCCGCCTGGGCTTTCTGAGCTGGAGCTTTCTTGGTCGCTTTGTGGTGCGCTTTCTTATGATGAGTGGCTTTAGCAGGAGCCTTCTCAGCAGCAGCTGGCGCAGCGGTAGTGGTGGTTGCAGCCGGAGCAGCCGCTGCCGGAGCTGCAGCAGTATCAGCAGCGAAAGCAACAGAAGACAGACCCATGGTGGCAGCAACGATCAGGGCTAATACTTTTTTCATCTTTAATTCCTCAGAGTGTTTTTTCAGTAAGCCCCGTTGGGCCGTTGAAGCAGATACTAGAGGAATCGATGGACGGCTTCCGTGAGTGATTGGTTTCGCCGAGTAACCAAATGTACAACGCTGCATGACACCGCGGCGACAGTTCTCGGGTATGAATTTTACCGTGATCGCCGGCACATTTTCAGAAATGGTCTACACTTGATAGACATGTATCAAAACGGAGAGTCGAATGTTTAAGAAATCAGAAAAAGTAGAACGCGACATTGATCAGGACGTCACTCTTTTGGCTGATACATTGGATGAGGTGCTACGTGCATCCGGTGACAAGACCAAAGAGGAACTGAAAGAGCTGCACAGTAAAGCCAAAGGCGTGTTACGTGACGCCCGTGCACGCTTCAATGGTTCTAACAATCTGACACAGCACGCCCGTGATGCCGTCGAACAAGCCGACAGCTACGTGCGCGACAAACCTTGGCAGGGCGTAGGGATCGGGGCCGCGGTTGGCATCGTCCTCGGCGTTCTGCTGGCCCGGCGTTAACACCCCTTGCAGTCATAAAGATAAAACAGATGTGCGTCTGGCCCGTGGGAAACCGCGGGCCGTTTAATTTGTGGCTTCGAACAACTGGGCTAACCTGGCCACTGCCCGCTCGGCCTCGCTCTGCTGGGTAAAGTTGGCAAACCCCATCAACAGCCCATCCCCCGCAGGGCTGGCTATGTGCCAATCCGAAAGTGCCTGTATCGACAACCCGCGTTGCCAGGCCTCTTGAGCCAGGTGCCGATCCTGGCCTGTAGCCGTCAACCGCGCCAGCAATTGGATGCCGCCAGCCTGCGACGATACCGTCAAATACCCTGCCAACTGTCGTGCAAGCGCCTGCGCCAGCCATTCACGGCGCTGGCGATAGAGAGGTCGCATTCGTTTAAGATGGCGATAGAAATGCCCCTGATGGATAAAGTCCGCCACGCTGGCTTGCATCAGCGGCGGGCAGCCGCAACCGCGTAACCGGCTGCTGCGACCAAAAGCGTCCACCTGTTCAAGCGGCACCACCAAATAAGCCATACGCAGTGCCGGAAACAAGGTTTTACTGAAAGTCCCGGCATACAGCACTCGTCCCTGACGATCGAGGCTTTTCAACGGCGGCAGCGGCCGGCCATGATAGCGAACCTCGCTGTCGTAATCGTCTTCAAGGATCCATGCCCCCTGCTGCTGAGCCCACTCCAGCAAGGCCATGCGCCGCGCCAGGCTAAGCGAGACGCCCAGAGGGCTCTGGTGGGTCGGCGTCAGCACCGCCATGCGTGCCTTAAGCGCAGAGGCAACACCGACGGCGATATTCATCCCCTGTTCATCCACCGGCACGGCCACCGGCTGCATGCCGGCGGCGCGAAACAGCGGCAGGGTCACCGGGTAGCCGGGGTCTTCCAGCCACACCTCGTCACCGGTCTTGAGTAAAGTACCGATCACCAAATCCAGCAACGCCTGATAGCCGGCACAAATAAAAACTTGTTCCGGTCGACAATTGATACCACGCGAAAGCTGCAAATAATTCACGATCGCCGTGCGCAGTTCGGGTAACCCTTGGGTTGACGGGTGGGCCAGCGCCGCCAGCGGAGCCGTACGCAATTGGCGACCGACAATCCGCTGCCATAGCGCACGCGGGAACGCATCCAGCGCCGGCAGCCCCAATTGAAAAGGCTGCGTTGCCCCACTCGGGTGCAATGGGTTGGCCGCCACCGCCGGCAACGCCTCCGTCGTCAATGCCGCGCGTACCGGCAGATTCTGCAGCTGCGGCGATACGTAAGTGCCAGCCTGTCCCCGGCTTTGCAGAAAACCTTCGGCGATAAGTTGGCCGTAAGCGCTTTCCACCGTGGCCCGCGCCACCCCCAGATCGCTAGCCAACCCACGCACCGAAGGCAGCCGACTGCCCGCCGGCAGGCTTCCTTGTGCAATGGCGTCTTTAATCCGCAGATAAATCTGCCGGTACAAAGGATCCGCGAGCTGAGTATCCAGCCGCAAAGAGGAGAGAAACTGACGCATCATGACCCGGCTAAATAATCATTTTATGGCTCTATAGCATAGTCCATATCGCCGTTAAAGTAGCGTTATGATTCTGCTACCCGCTCACTGAGGTTGACCATGATTAAGCAACGTTTGAAATATTCCGAACTCTCTCCCGCCCCTTACAAAGGGATGGTGACCGCCCTGATGGCACTGGAGAAAGGCGCGCTGGACAAGGCGACGATTGAGCTGATGTTTATGCGTGTATCGCAGATTAACGGCTGTGCCTACTGCCTGGATATGCACGGAAAAGCCCTGCGCGAAAGTGGCGTCGACAACGCCAAGCCGGACCAGCTTGCGGGCTGGCGCGTGAGCCATGCGTTCAGCGACCGCGAGCGCGCTGCGCTGGAGTGGGCGGACTCCGTAACCCTGATCGCCGCAACCGGCGCACCGGACAGCGCGTTTGAAGCGCTACAGGCGCACTTTAGCGATGCGGAAATTGCCGATTTGACCTTCGCCATCAGCATCATGAACGCCTTTAACCGTCTGGCCATCAGCATGCGTCAATGACGAAACCGCACTTTTCCCCCTCTCGCCCGAGAGGGGTTTCCCGCCAACAACCGCCAAAAAAATTTTTCCCGCGACTTTTCCAGCCCTGATGCGGCCTCAGCGTGAATTCCGCCAAAACACCATATATAGCGTGGTTGATAAATTAAATATCCACATATAGTATTTAACCCATCAACCGCAGGGAACATGTAGCGGTGGGTAACGCCGTCAGAAACGCCGTTCAATGCTCCGTTATCTGACCTGTCCGCCTTTCCTTCAGCCTAAAAGGTAAATGCGAATCATGAGCATTATTATTTACAGTAAACCGGACTGTGTCCAGTGCAACGCCACCTATCGCGCATTCGATAAACAAGGGATTGGTTATCAGGTGATCGACCTCACCCAGGATCAGCAGGCGCTGAGCCATGTAAAATCCCTTGGTTACCAGCAGGTTCCGGTGATTATCGCCGGTGAAGATCACTGGTCTGGCTTCCGGCCGGACAAAATCGGCGCGCTGGCCCACGCCCTGGCGTCCTGAGGTTGCCCATGAACCCGCTGGTCTATTTCTCCAGCAGTTCGGAGAACACCCACAGGTTCGTTGAAAAACTGGGATTGCCGGCGATACGTATCCCTATCGCCGGCGCCCGCAGCAAACTGCTGATGGATAAACCCTATATTTTGATCGTGCCCAGCTATGGCGGCGGCAGCGCCGTAGGAGCCGTGCCGATCCAAGTGATCCGCTTTCTCAACGATCCACAGAATCGCGCTTTCCTGCGCGGCGTTATCGCCGCCGGGAATACCAATTTCGGCGCAGCGTACGGCATTGCCGGCGACATCATCGCCAAAAAATGTCAGGTGCCTTTTCTTTACCGCTTTGAGCTGCTCGGCACCACACAAGACGTTGCAAACGTTCGACAGGGAGTAACCGCATTTTGGCAACGACAGAACTGACCCGGCCCGCCGCAAGCGCGCTGGATTACCATTCGCTCAACGCGATGCTCAATCTTTATGATGCCGAAGGCCGTATCCAGTTCGACAAGGATCGGTTAGCGGCGCGGCACTACTTCCTGCAGCACGTGAATCAAAACACCGTGTTCTTCCATAATCTGGAAGAGAAGCTGCGCTATCTGGTGGAGGAAGGCTATTACGAACAGAGCGTGTTGGCGCAGTACGAGTTCGCCTTTATCAAACAGCTGTTCCAACAGGCCTATGCGAAAAAATTCCGCTTTGAGACCTTCCTCGGCGCCTTTAAGTATTACACCAGCTACACGCTGAAAACCTTCGACGGTAAGCGCTACCTGGAACGCTACGAAGACCGGGTGTGCATGGTAGCCCTGACGCTGGCGGCGGGCGATAACGCCCTGGCGCAGGATCTGGTGGAGGAGATGATTTCCGGCCGCTTCCAGCCGGCGACGCCGACCTTCCTCAACTGCGGCAAGCAGCAGCGCGGCGAACTGGTGTCCTGCTTTCTGCTGCGTATCGAAGACAATATGGAGTCGATCGGCCGGGCGGTGAACTCCGCACTGCAGCTGTCAAAACGCGGCGGCGGCGTGGCGTTTTTGCTGACCAATATTCGCGAGGTCGGCGCCCCGATCAAACGCATAGAGAATCAGTCTTCGGGCGTTATTCCCATCATGAAAATGCTTGAGGATGCCTTCTCTTACGCCAACCAGCTGGGCGCGCGTCAGGGTGCCGGTGCGGTCTATCTCAACGCCCACCATCCGGATATCCTGCGTTTCCTCGACACCAAGCGTGAAAACGCCGACGAGAAAATCCGCATCAAGACGCTGTCGCTGGGGGTGGTGATCCCGGATATCACTTTCGAACTGGCGAAGAACAACGAAGAGATGTACCTGTTCTCGCCCTATGACGTCGAGCAGGTGTACGGCGTGCCGTTCTCGGAAATCAGCGTCAGCGAGAAGTACCGTGAAATGGTGGATGACAAGCGCATCCGCAAATCACGTATCAATGCGCGTGAATTCTTCCAGGTATTGGCGGAGATCCAGTTTGAATCCGGTTATCCGTACATGATGTTTGAAGATACCGTCAATCGTGAAAACCCGATCGCCGGACGCATCAACATGAGCAACCTGTGCTCCGAGATTTTGCAGGTTAACCGCGCCAGCACCTATCACGATGACTTGAGCTACGACCAGGTAGGCAAGGATATTTCCTGCAACCTCGGCTCGCTGAACATCGCCAAAACCATGGATGCCCCCGACTTCGGCAAAGCGGTCGACACCGCAATCCGTGCGCTGACGGCAGTGGCTGACATGAGCGACATTCGCTCGGTCCCGTCGATCGCCGAAGGCAACCGCAGTTCGCATGCCATTGGCCTCGGCCAGATGAACCTGCACGGCTACCTGGCTCGCGAACGCATCTTCTACGGCTCAGAAGAAGGGATTGATTTCACCAACATCTATTTCTATACCGTCGCTTACCACGCCATTCGCGCCTCTAACCGGTTGGCCATCGAGCGCGGTAGCGCATTCGGCGGCTTCGAAGAGTCGACCTATGCTTCCGGTGAATACTTCAGCAAATACACCGAACGGGAATGGCAACCACAAACCGAACGGGTTCGCGCGCTGTTCGCCGACGCCAATATCGCCATCCCAGGCCGCGAAGAGTGGCTGGCGCTGCGCCAGTCGGTGATGATGCACGGCTTGTACAACCAGAATCTGCAGGCGGTACCGCCCACCGGTTCCATCTCCTACATCAATAACTCGACCTCCAGCATCCATCCGATCGTGTCACGTATCGAGATCCGCAAAGAGGGAAAAATTGGTCGCGTCTATTACCCGGCGCCCTATATGACCAACGACAACCTGGAGTACTACCAGGATGCCTACGACATCGGGCCGGAAAAAATTATCGATACCTATGCCGCTGCCACTCAGCACGTCGACCAAGGGCTGTCGCTGACGCTGTTTTTCCGCGATACCGCCAGCACCCGCGACATCAACCGCGCGCAAATTTATGCCTGGCGTAAAGGCATCAAAACCATCTATTACATCCGCCTGCGCCAGATGGCGTTGGAAGGCACCGAGGTGCAGGGCTGCGTGTCCTGTGCACTGTGAGGCAATCTATGAATACCACTAAACCGGCGCAGTTGGTGCGCGCGATCAACTGGAACATCATCGAAGACGACAAGGATCTGGAAGTCTGGAACCGCCTGACCTCCAACTTCTGGCTGCCGGAGAAGGTGCCGCTGTCGAATGACATTCCGTCGTGGGCAACGTTGACGCCAAAGGAACAGCAGTTGACCATTCGGGTGTTCACCGGCCTGACGCTGCTGGACACCATTCAAAATACCGTGGGCGCGCCGGCGCTGATCGAAGATGCGATTACGCCGCATGAGGAGGCGGTGTACTCCAACATCAGCTTTATGGAAGCGGTGCATGCCCGTTCGTACAGCTCCATTTTCTCTACGCTGTGTCAGACGCCGGACGTCGACGATGCCTACCGCTGGAGCGAGGAAAACCGCGCGCTGCAGAAAAAAGCCAGCATCATTCTGGCCCACTACCGCAGCGATGATCCGCTGATGAAGAAAGTCGCCAGCGTATTCCTGGAGTCGTTCCTGTTCTATTCGGGCTTTTATCTGCCGATGTACTGGTCGAGCCGCGCCAAGTTGACCAACACCGCCGATTTGATCCGCCTGATCATCCGCGACGAGGCGGTGCACGGTTATTACATCGGTTATAAGTTCCAAAAAGGATTGGAGAAGGTTGACGCGGCGCGCCGCCAACAGGTGAAAAACTTCGCCTTCGATCTGATGCAGGATTTGTACGATAACGAGGTGCGTTACACCGAAGAGCTGTACGACGGTGTTGGCTGGACCGAGGACGTGAAAACTTTCCTGCACTATAACGCCAACAAGGCGTTGATGAATCTGGGGTACGAAGCGCTGTTCCCACCGTCGATGGCGCAGGTCAATCCGGCCATTCTGTCGGCGCTGTCGCCAAACGCCGACGAGAACCACGACTTCTTCTCCGGCTCAGGCTCGTCTTACGTGATTGGTAAAGCGGTCAACACCGAAGACGACGACTGGGATTTCTGATTGAAATCACAGGTGGGAATCACCCCGCTCTAAACGATAATCGGTGAACGGGCGCAGTCTACCGCGCCCCTACTGTTTAGATATTTCCGGTACGCTGTCGGATGCGCTGCCAGATGGCCCGTTTTTCCTCGTCATCGGCACTCGACCAGGCGGTGATTTCCTCCAGCGTGCGCCAACAACCCAGGCACCACGCCTTTTCATTGTCGATCTGGCAAACATTATTGCAGGGTGAACGCACGCCATCGTCAATCTGACTGCCGGTTTTTCTTCTTCTGCTGCGGCCTACCATAAGGCGCTTCCTCCGGTGGATTTCTCGCGACAGGATACCCGATCCTGCTGCGAGAGAAACCGTTGCGGCAGGATCAGATAATGCCGCCGTTGGCGCGCAGGATTTGGCCGTTGATCCAGGCACCGTCAGCCCCAGCCAGGAATGACACCGCCGCGGCGATATCCTGTGGCTGGCCCAGACGCTCAAGCGGGGCCATTTTCGCCAGCCGGTCGATCAGTTCCGGCGTTTTGCCGTCGAGAAACAGTCCGGTGGCGGTCGGGCCCGGCGCGATGGCGTTGACAGTAATATTGCGACCCCGCAGCTCTTTCGCCAGCACGCTGGTCAGCGCTTCTACGGCGGCCTTGCTGGCGGCATACATGCCGTAGCTCGGTTGCAGCAGCCCGACCACGCTGGACGAAAAGTTGATGATGCGGCCGTTGTCGCGCAGGCGTTTCGCCGCTTCTCGCAGAGTGTTGAAAGTGCCTTTCAGGTTAATGTCGATCAGCCGATCGGCATCGGCGTCGCTCATTTCTGCGACCGGAGCCAGCGCAATCACCCCAGCGTTATTCACCAAAATATCCACGCCGCCGAAAGCCTGCTCGGCACGGTCAAACAACTGGGCAACGGCAGCGGCGTCGCTGACGTCCGCCCTGGCGCTCAGCGCCCGCCCCCCGTTTTGTTCAATTTTGCGCACCAGCTCATCGGCCAATGCCTGATTGCCTGAATAGTTGACGATCACGGTAAAACCGTCGGCGGCCAGCCGTTCGGCAATGGCCGCGCCTATACCGCGCGATGCGCCGGTGACAATGGCAACTTGCTGAGTCTTGGTGTTCATGCTCTCTATCCTCGTCGGCTATGCGCCGGCGACTTGCCGGCGTGACAACATCATGCACCTTTCGCCCTGGCGAATAATCCCCTACTCTTCGTTATCACTATCCGAATTTAGCGAACAATAACCATGGACAGAATCGATGCCATGCGCTTGTTCACCCGCGTGGTGGAACAACGCAGCTTTACCCAGGCCGCACAGGATCTGAACCTGCCGCGATCGACGGTGACCGATGCCATCAAGCAACTGGAGACCCGGCTGCAGGTGCGGTTATTGCAACGCACCACCCGCCACGTCAGCCCAACGCTGGATGGCGAAGCTTACTATCAACGCTGCCTGACCATTCTGGCGGATATCGAAGATGCCGAGATGGCGTTTGCCGGTGCCAAACCGCGTGGGCTGCTGCGCATCGACGTACACGGCACGTTGGCACGGCACTTTTTGCTGCCGGAACTGCCCGACTTTTTGACGCAATATCCGGATATCGAACTTTTTATGAGCGAGGGCGATCGGCTGGTAGATCCGGTGCGGGAAGGTATCGACTGCGTGGTGCGCGTCGGCAAACTGAAAGACAGCGATATGGTGGCACGTCGATTAGGTGAGCTTGAAGAGGTCACCTGCGCCGCCCCGGACTACCTGCAACGTTTTGGCACGCCGCACTCCATCAGCGAACTTGCAGGCCACCGAATGGTGGGCTTCCGTTCCTCGGCCAGCGGCACCCTGATGCCGCTGGAATTTACTGTCGCAGGCCAGACGCAGCAGGTGACATTGCCTTGCACGGTGTCGGTCAGTGCGGCGGAAAGCCTGGTTGCTGCGGCGCGCATGGGGCTGGGGATCATTCAGGTGCCGCGTTATCACCTGCGCGACAGCCTGGACAACGGCAGCTTGCTGCCCCTGCTGCCGCAATTCCCATCCACTCCGATGCCGGTCTCATTGCTCTACCCGCGCAACCGCCAACTTTCACCGCGGGTTCGGGTCTTCATCGACTGGTTCAGCAAAGTCTTCGCCGCCCGTAACCGATAAACGCCTTACATAGCGCCATATTCCAGCGGCACCCAGTCGTAACCTTCCCCCTGTTTATTCAGGTAACCCAAGCCGGGGAATGACAGATGCGGTCCGCCCACCAGCACACGGCGTTGAGCGCTATCGCTAAACACCCGCAGCCGCTGGGCTACTGCCGCTTTGGCATCTTTATCAAAACTTATCGCGACGCGCGGATGGGCAAACTGCACCGCCGCCACGTGGATCAAATCCCCCAGCAGCAGCAATTTTCTGCCCTGGCTTTCCACCAGATAAATGCTGTGGCCTGGCGTATGCCCATGGGCGGCGAACGCGCTGATCCCCGGCGACAGCTCACCATCATTACTGAACGTTTTAAAATGTCCGGCGGCCTGATAAGGCTTGAGCGCGGCGAGAACATTCTCGAACGAGGCTTTCTCCTTCGGCGATGCCTGTTTCAACCGACTCTCGCTAAGCCAAAAATCCGCATCCTGCTGCCCGGCACGCACCACTGCATTTGGAAAAGCAGCTTTACCGTTTTGCGTCAAACCGCCGAGATGATCCGGGTGCATATGCGTCAGATAAATTTCATCCACCTGCTGTGGCTGATAGCCGGCAGCCTCCAGGTTAGCGACCAGTTTGCCCAACCCCTCTCCCAGCAGCGACCCCGCACCGGTATCAATCAGGATCAGCTTGCTGCCGGTATTGATCAGATAGGCATTAACAGAGGTGACGACCGGCAGGTCCTGATGGTGCTCAGCCAGAGCGGTTTCGATCTGCTTTGGCGAACTGTTCAGCAGCAGTTTATCCACCGGCAAACGAAGCACGCCATCGGACAAAGCGGTGACTTCATAGCTGCCCAGCATGATGCGATAGAAACCCGGCGCGGGGGTTTTCACCTGTGGTGCTGCGGCCAGGGTTTGCAGCGACATAACGGCCAGCGCCGCCCCCAGCAGGTAACGTTTCCAGAACATGGTGACTCCTTGTTGTCGTTTGAGCGCTAAGTATTAACCCAAAGCGGAAATGACGCCTGCCGGAGGAGAAAATGAATAAAAAAATCCCCGCGGGGGCGGGGAAAGGCAAAGAAACACTAAGGATTTTTTAGAGTTATACGAAAAATTTGGCCAGTACCAGCAGAGAAAGCGAGACGTTAATCGCGCCGCCGATACGGGTAGCAATCTGGGCAAAGGGCATCAGCGACATTCGATTACCGGCGGTGAGGATGGCCACATCGCCGGTGCCGCCCTGCCCACTCTGGCAGCAGGAGACAATTGCCACATCGATCGGGTGCATGCCGATTTTCTTGCCGACGAAGAAACCGGTCGCCACCAGCGCAGACACGGTGCTGACAATCACCACCAGATTTTGGATGGTAAAGGCGTTAACCAGTTCCTGCCACGGGGTGATTGCTACGCCGACGGCAAACAGAATCGGGTAGGTCACCGCGGTACGGAAGAATTTATAGACCACCTGCGAACCTTCCTGAATGCGTGGCGACACACCGTGCGCCAGCTTCACCGCCACCGCGGCGAACAGCATGCCGACCGGTGCCGGCAGGCCAATCATGCGGTGCAGCAACATCCCCACCATGTACAACAGAATGGCCAACAGCGCGCCGCAGGCAATAGTGCTGACATCCACCTTACCGCTGATTTTATCCACCGCGCTCATCTCGCTTTCGCCCTGCTTGCTCGGCATCAGGCTGCCTTCGCCAGTCAGGTGTGGGTAACGTTTACCCAGTTGGTTGAGCAAGCCGGCCAGAACGATAGCAGTCAGGCTGCCGAGCATCACGATAGGCAGAATTCGCCCCAGGGCTACCCCCTGCTCCATATGCAAGATGGCCGCGTACCCCATCGACAGCGGGATCGCGCCTTCGCCGACGCCACCGGCCATGATCGGCAAGATCAGGAAGAAGAAGATTTGGAACGGTTCCAGCCCCAGCGCCATACCCACCGCCATGCCCACCAGCATGCCGACAATCTCACCGCACAGCATCGGTGCAAAGATGCGCAAAAAACCCTGGATCAGCACCTGGCGGTTCATGCTCATAATGCTGCCAACGATAATGCAGCAAATGTAGAGATACAGAATATTGGTCGATTTGTAGAATTTGGTGGTCGACTCCACCACTACGTCCGGCAGCAGGCCATAATGCACCAACGCCGAAGGGATAAAGGTGGCGCAGATTGCCGCGGCCCCCATTTTGCCGATCAGCGGCAGGCGTTTGCCAAATTCGCCGCAGGCAAAACCAAAGAACGCCAATGTGGCAACCATAACCACGATATCGCTCGGTAATTTCCCTTCCAGGCAATCCAGTAAAATAAGTACGCCGGCCAGAACAAAGAACGGCAACGGAATAATTCCTACTTTGTAATTGTCCAGTATATGCCACCATTTCTCCCGCAGCGGTATTTCAGCGGTTTTGTCTTTGGCGGCGAGGAAAGAATCATCTGTTGTGCTCATAATCTGGCCTCTTATTAGTTTGTTCAGCCATAATAGAGAAACGCACGGATTATCTGCTGTGATTTTGTTCAAAGTTAAAAAGGGTTTTTAATGGTGGTTATGGTTTCTATGGTGTTAATTAGGATTATGTAAAATTTGGCGTGGTTTTAATGGTGTTAACGTTATTTTTACTTTAAGAATTATCAGTTTTATTGCAGCCGCTGCATTAACCACCCCGACTAGAATAATCCCGTGGCTGCGATCACAAGTTGATCCGGCGCAATATTACATTAACGGCCACTCATGATAGGGTAAGCACTCAGGATTTATCAGGGCGAACCCCGGTCATGCGCATAAAACTCTCATTTCAAATCAAGCTATTCCTGTGCCTGGTTGCCTTCTCCTGCCTGCTGTTGACGTTTATTGGTGCTTACACCTACTACCAACTCGATGCTCAACTGCACCGCGACCTTGGCGCGCGAGCGCAGGTGCAGGCACGCGAGATTGCCCTGATCCCCTCCTTGATCACCGCTGTGGAAAAAAAAGACCCGGTTAAAATTGCAGCGCTAATGAAAAAAATACGCGCCAGCAGCGATGCCAGCTATATCGTTATCGGCGATAAGCAAACCCGCCATCTTTATCACTCTGAATATGCCAACCGTATCGGCACGCCGATGGTCGGCGGCGATAATAAAGAGGTTCTCGAAGGCAAAAGCATTATTTCCATCCGCAAAGGCGGCATCGGCATTTCATTGCGCAGTAAAGCACCTATTTTGGACGAAAATAATAATGTTATCGGCATTGTTTCGGTGGGTTATCTCAAATCCCATATCGACAATTTAAATTCCAGAACTCTGACGCAAATTCTTGGGTCGATAGTACTTTTATTGATCGCGCTGTTCGTATTTTCGTGGCTGTTATCGAAAAATTTAAAACGCCAAATGTTCTGGCTGGAACCGAAAGAAATTGCCCTGCTGGTACGCCAACAGAAAGCCTTGCTGGAAGCGATCTATGAAGGGGTGATTGCCGTCGATCCTCAGTTGCGGATCATCACCATCAACCACGCGGCCCGCGAACTGCTGGATCTGCGTCAGCCCGCCGGCGCCCTGATGGGCCGCGAAATCGGTGAGGTGATCCAATCCCAGCCGGATTTCTTCGGCGCCTCACAGTTAGGGCATGATACCCATGACGAGGTCTGCCGCTTCAACCATGTGCGGGTCATCGCCAGCCGGGTACGCATCATGCAGGAAGAAGAGCTGCAGGGCTGGGTGATCAGCTTCCGCGACAAGAACGATATCAATACCCTGAGCAGCCAGCTTAGCCAGGTGAAGCGCTATGCCGACAACCTGCGCATCATGCGCCACGAACAGCTGAACTGGACCGCCACCCTCGCCGGCCTGCTGCATATGCAACGCTACGACGAGGCTATCCGCTATGTGGAGGCGCAATCGGAAGGTGCGCAGGAGATCCTCGATTTTATTTCACAGCGTTTCAGTTCGGCGGCTTTATGCGGCCTGCTGCTGGGTAAATACTCCAGCGCGAAGGAAAAAGGCGTGGAATTGCGTTTCGATCCGGCCTGCCAGCTGCGGCAGATCCCAGCGGCATTGAATGAAACCGAATTGATGTCGATCATCGGCAATTTGCTGGATAATGCGGTAGACGCTACGCTGCATTACGGTGCGCCCTATGAGGCGGTAGAACTTTATATCAGCGACAGCAGCAATGAACTGGTGATTGAAGTGGCCGATCGCGGAACCGGCATTGCCGCTGAGGTGCGCGATACGCTGTTCGAACAGGGCGTCACCACCAAAGATGACAAGGGTGACCACGGCATCGGCCTGCATCTGGTTGCCAGCCACGTGGCGCAGGCGCACGGCAGCATAGAAGTGTCGGACAACGATCCGCACGGCGCTATTTTTTCTTTGTTTATCCCTAAACAATCTTGAGCACCCGAATGATGCAACCAGAAGCACTGGACGTTTTGATCGTGGAAGATGAGCCACAGCTGGCGACTCTGCACGCAGAGTTTATCGAGCAGAACTTTGCTCTGCGGGTGGTGGCCTATGCCGCCACGCTGGCCGAGGCCAGAGCCAAAGTCAACGCCCACCAGCCACGGCTGATCCTGCTGGACAACTTTTTGCCCGACGGCCAGGGGATTGAGCTGATGGAAGAAGCGGCGGTGAAAAACCCCGGTTGTTCGGTGATCTTCATTACCGCCGCCAGCGATATGAATACCTGCAGCCAGGCGATCCGCAACGGCGCCTTCGATTACATCATTAAACCGGTCTCCTACAAGCGGCTGCGCAACTCACTGGAGCGCTTTATGCAGTTTGTGCAAACCCAGCGCACCTTCAAGGTGATCGACCAGAGCAACGTCGACGCGCTGTATAACCTGCAATCCAAACAGTTCTCCAGCGAACCCAGTGCCAAAGGCATAGAAGCCAACACGCTGGAACTGGTACAGGCGCTGTTTATCAAGCAACCAGAGGCCGCGCATGCGGTAGAAGACGTGGTAGAACAGGTTGGGATCAGCAAAACCACCGCCCGACGTTATCTGGAATATTGCGTCGCTACCCAGTTTGTGCGCGTTGAAATGATGTACGGCAATATCGGTCACCCGCGGCGCCTGTATCGCAAGGCATAGGCTGCCATCTGGCTGTCATATTGAAGGGGTAATATAACTTCGGCGATATCCCCTCGATATCGGCACCTGTCGTTAAAAATTGATGAAATACTGATGACTTTTACCCGGCCTCTGGTCGGGTTTTTTATTGTCTGAAAACAGGCTTGGGCAGGCAAATAATAGCAATAATCAGAACGGATTATTCTTACTAAAAACCAACCGTTTATCGAAAATATCAGCCACTGATAATTGAGCACTCACCCCATTACCATAACTAATCGAAAACTTGATGTAAATCGTTAATATCCCATTCATCGGACATTGAGGGTTGTCTCAGATATTCACTGTGTTAGGGTATAGGGGACTATTATTTTCTATTGGGAAATTTTTATCGTTTGATAATTCATCAGAGGAAACAGCAAATTGCATGGCAATTAAACTCGAAGTAAAGAACCTGTATAAGATATTTGGCGAACATCCGGATCGCGCTTTCAAACTGATTGAAAAAGGCCTGACAAAAGACCAATTGCTTGAAAAAACCGGATTATCATTGGGCGTAAAAGACGCCTCTCTGGCCATTGAAGAAGGCGAGATATTTGTCATCATGGGGCTTTCCGGATCTGGAAAATCCACCCTGGTACGCCTTCTCAATCGTCTGATAGAACCCACCCGCGGTCAGGTGCTGATTGATGGCGAGGATATATCTAAAATATCCGACAGCGCACTGCGCGCCGTACGCCGTAATAAGATCAGCATGGTGTTTCAATCATTCGCTTTAATGCCACATATGAATGTATTGAATAACACCGCATTCGGTATGGAATTGGCCGGTATTCCACCGCAGGAACGCCAGGAAAAAGCTCTGGAAGCATTGCGTCAGGTCGGGCTGGAGAATTATGCCTATTCTTATCCCGATGAACTTTCCGGCGGGATGCGTCAGCGCGTGGGATTAGCCCGTGCCATGGCGAATAATCCGGACATATTATTGATGGATGAAGCCTTCTCGGCGCTGGATCCATTAATCCGTACCGAGATGCAAGATGAGCTGGTCAAATTACAGGCCCAGCATCAGCGTACCATCGTCTTTATTTCCCATGATTTGGATGAGGCGATGCGTATTGGCGATCGTATTGCCATTATGCAAGGCGGAGAAGTTATTCAGGTCGGTACGCCGGAGGAAATATTAAATAATCCGGCCAACGATTATGTCCGCACCTTCTTCCGTGGCGTCGATATCAGCCACGTTTTCAGCGCCAAGGATATCGCCAAGCGTCGTCCTGTCGCCCTTATTCGTAAAACCCCCGGTTTTGGTCCGCGTTCAGCGCTACAGCTGCTGCGCGATGAAGACCGCGATTATGGTTATGTTATTGAACGCGGGAAGAAATTTATCGGCGTGGTGTCGGTAGATTCACTTAAGCAGGCGCTGGCGGCCAACCAGACGTTGGATGACGCCCTGCTGGAAGCCCCTGCCCCGGTCCCGGCCGACATGCCGTTGAGCGAACTGATTTCATTGGTTGCCTTGGCGCCTTGTGCGGTCCCCGTGGTCTGCGAAGAAAATAACTATATCGGAATTATTTCCAAGGCCATGCTGTTGCAGGCCTTAGATAAAGAGGGCCCAGCGAATGAGTGATACTACACAGGATCCATGGGCGACTGCGCCTGCCGACCCCAGCGCCGCAACATCGACAGCGCCCGCCGGTGATGCCTGGTCCAGCGCACCGCCACCGGAAACCCATGACGCCGCCAATCAGGCCGCGCAGGGTGCCGACTGGCTTAACAGCGCACCGGTCCAACAGGAACATTTCAGCCTGCTGGATCCGTTCCACAAAACCTGGGTGCCGTTTGACTCCTGGGTCACCCACGGCATCGACTGGCTGGTACTGCACTTTCGCCCGCTGTTTCAGGGCATTCGCGTGCCGGTCGACTTTATTCTCAGCGGCTTTCAGCAACTGCTGCTCGGCATGCCTGCCCCGATCGCCATTTTGCTGTTCTCGTTGATTGCCTGGCAGCTCTCCAGCCTTGGTATGGGTGCTGCGACGTTGGTGTCGCTGATTGCCATTGGTGCGATTGGCGCCTGGTCGCAAGCCATGGTGACCCTGGCGCTGGTTCTGACCGCCCTGTTCTTTTGTATCGTCATCGGCCTGCCGCTCGGTATTTGGCTGGCGCGCAGCAAGCACGCCGGCAAGGTGATCCGGCCACTGCTCGACGCCATGCAGACCACGCCGGCCTTCGTCTATCTGGTGCCGATCGTCATGCTGTTCGGTATCGGTAACGTGCCGGGGGTGGTGGTGACCATTATCTTTGCGCTGCCGCCGATCGTGCGACTGACCATTCTGGGCATTAAGCAAGTGCCGGAAGATCTGATCGAAGCCGCCGAATCCTTTGGCGCCAGCCCGCGCCAACTGCTGTTTAAAGTGCAATTGCCACTGGCAATGCCGACCATTATGGCCGGCGTAAACCAAACGCTGATGCTGGCGCTGTCGATGGTGGTTATCGCTTCGATGATCGCCGTTGGCGGCCTGGGCCAGATGGTATTGCGCGGTATCGGTCGTCTGGATATGGGGCTGGCCGCCGTTGGCGGGGTCGGTATCGTGATCCTGGCGATAATTCTCGACCGCCTCACCCAGTCGCTGGGGCGCGATCGCCGCAGCAAAGGCATGGGCCGTTGGTATGCTCACGGCCCGATCGGATTAGTCACCCGGCCCTTCATCAAAAAGCCTTAATCGCCCTGCCCCCGGCCAAACGTCGGGGGCACCGACAGCACCTCTAAAATCGAAGGAACCACTATGCGCTCGACAGGAATTTGGGCTCTGGCCCTGACTTCATTGCTAAGCACACAGGCGTTCGCCGTCGAATTACCCGGCAAAGGCGTCACGGTGAAACCGTTGCAGAGCACCCTCGCCGAAGAAAGTTTCCAGACCGAATTGGTCAACCGCGCCCTGGCCAAGCTGGGCTATGACGTCCAGCCTACCGACGAGGTGGAATACAATATCGCCTATACCTCTATCGCTTCCGGCGATGCCACCTACATGGCGGTGAACTGGGATCCGCTGCAAACCGACATGTACCAAAGCGCCGGCGGCGACAAGAAGTTCTATCGTCAGGGCGCCTATATCACCAATGCGGCCCAGGGTTATTTGATCGACAAGAAAACCGCCGATCAATACCACATCAGCGATATCTCCCAGTTAAAAGATCCCAAGCTGGCGAAGTTGTTCGATGCCGACGGCGACGGCAAGGCCGACCTGGCAGGCTGTGAACCGGGCTGGGTGTGCGGCAACGTCATTAACACCCATATCAAAGCCTATGGCCTGAGCGACACCGTGACTCAAAACCAGGGCAATTACTCCGCCATCATCGCCGACACCCTGACCCGTTTCAAACAGGGTAAACCGGTGCTGTATTTCACCTGGACGCCATACTGGGTCAGCGATGAGTTGGCACCGGGCCGCGATGTGGTTTGGTTGACCGTGCCCTTCTCCGCCAGCCCAGGCTCGTTGAAAGACAACGATACCGCCTTGCCGAACGGCAAGAATTACGGCTTTTCCGTCAACAACGAACATATCGTCGCCAACAAGCAATGGGCGCAAGCCAACCCGGCCGCGGCCAAACTTTTCGCCATCATGAAATTGCCGCTGGCGGACGTGAACGCGCAAAACCTGCGTATGCATAAAGGCGAGAACAGCGCCGCCGACATACAACGTCACGTAGACGGCTGGATCAAAGCCCACCAGGCCACTTTTGACGGCTGGATCACTACGGCTGCGGCAGCAGCGAAATAATCCCAGGGTGCCGGAAATCCCGGCTTCATAACATAAAAAGGTATTTCACTATGCGCACTACAGGAATCTGGGCGGTTGCCCTTACCACATTGATTAGCTCACAGGCGGTTTCCGCCGCCGACTTGCCCGGCAAAGGCGTCACCGTTCAGCCGGTGCAAAGCACCATTTCAGAAGAGACCTTCCAGACGCTGCTGGTCAGCAAAGCGCTGGAAAAGCTGGGCTATGACGTTAAAGACACCCGTGAAGTGGACTATAACGTCGCTTACACCTCCATCGCCTCCGGCGACGCGACCTTCCTGGCGGTAAACTGGGATCCGTTGCACGCCGATCAATACAAGGCCGCAGGCGGTGACGCCAAGTTTTACCGTGAAGGGGTTTACGTCAACGGGGCGGCCCAGGGGTATCTGATCGACAAGAAAACCGCCGATAAATACCACATCACCAACGTTGAACAGTTGAAAGATCCCAATATCGCCAAGCTGTTTGATACCAATGGCGACGGCAAGGCCGACCTGACCGGCTGTACGCCAGGCTGGGGCTGCGAGGCGGCCATTAACCATCACATCAAAGCCTACGGCCTGGAGAAAACCGTCGAGCACAACCAGGGCAACTACGCGGCGATGATCGCCGATACCATTACTCGCTACAAAGAAGGCAAGCCGGTGCTGTACTACACCTGGACGCCGTACTGGGTGAGTGACGTGCTGGTACCGGGCCGCGACGTTGTTTGGTTGCAGGTGCCGTTCTCCGCCATGCCGGGCGAGCAGAAAAATCTCGATACCAAGCTGCCTAACGGTGCCAACTATGGCTTCCCGGTCAACACCATGCGCATTGCCGCCAACAAGCAGTGGGCCGAAGCCAACCCGGCGGCCGCCAAGCTGTTTGCCATCATGAAACTGCCGATTGCCGACGTGAATGCGCAGAACCTGCGGATGCATGAAGGCCAGGCCTCCGAAGCCGATATCCAAAACCACGTGAATGGCTGGATCAAGGCGCATCAGGCTACCTTCGACGGCTGGGTGAAAACCGCCGCGGAAGCCGCGAAGAAGTAATCTCCCCGGCGCGGCAGTTCAGTCTGTCGCGCCCTATTTGCCGATTTCAATGCCGCTAAATTGTAAAAACCGCTCGGCGGTCCGTGGCAGTGTCTGCGGCCAAACGCAATACACCTGGCGTCGTGGGCCATCTTCTATCGGAATCGACACCAGCGCACTCAGGCGTTGCGCCGTCGAAATTGGCACAATGCCCGTCGCCAACCCACGCCGCACCAGGTTCTCCAGCCATTCGATATGATCGATCTCAAAACTGACGTGACGTTTGATGCCCGCCGCCTGAAACGCTCGGTCGGTCTGGCGTCTAGCGCCGGTTCCACTGTAGAAGTCCACCAGCGGCACTTCCGACAAGGTTTGCAAATTCACGCGCTCCCGACTGGCTAACGGATGTTGTGGCGACACCAACGCCACCAGCGGCTCATCGGTCAATTGCCGGTGAGACACCGGCAACATATCGATATCCCCCGGCCAAAGGCCGACAAAGGCCACATCGGTCTTTTGCTGCCGGACGTCTTCGAGCAGTTCCTCGCTCATGCCCACGTACAGGCGGATATTTACTGCGGGATAATGGCGGTGAAAGTTACCCAGTTTTTCAGTCAGATCAATCGCGTTTATGGTTGAAATGGTGCCGATGGTCAGGGTACCGGAAACCGTGCCGCTGGCGGCGACGACCTCTTCCACCAGCATCTGTTTTGCCGCCAGCAGTCGCTGCGCCGGTTGAATAAATGCCTGCCCGGCAGCTGTCAGCCTGACCCGGCGGGACGTACGCTCAAACAATGCGCAGCCGAGCTCCTCTTCCAATTTGGCGATCTGGTGGCTGAGCGCCGATTGCACCGTATGACAGCGCTGCGCCGCCCGGGTAAAACTCTGCTCTTCGGCAACCGCCAGCGCGAAACGGATCTGTTTCAGGTTCATTCATTTATCTCTAAATGAGATTGATCAGATGAAAATTATACATTGGTTTAACCCGCTGTCCTGCCCGATACTTGCACCACTTTTTCTTGTGATTGAAACTTATGAGCCAACAAAATTCATCTCCTGGCCTCAGCCCGGCACTGATTGTGCTGATCGCCATCGCCACCGGTTTGGCCGTCGCCAGTAACTACTACGCGCAGCCGCTGCTGGAAACCATAGCCCAAAACTTTGGGCTATCGGTCAATCAGGCCGGTTTTATCGTTACCGCCGCCCAAATGGGCTACGCCGTGGGCCTGCTGCTGCTGGTGCCGCTCGGCGATATGTTTGAACGTCGTGGGCTGATCGTTTTTATGACGCTGCTGGCCGCCGGAGGCATGCTGATCACCGCCAGCTCCACCACGCTGCCGATGATGATCCTGGGGACTGCACTCACCGGGTTGTTCTCGGTCGTGGCGCAAATTTTGGTGCCGTTGGCCGCTACGCTGGCACACCCGGAAAAACGAGGAAAAACCGTTGGCATCATTATGAGCGGCCTGCTGCTCGGCATTCTGCTGGCACGTACCGTAGCGGGCGCACTGGCATCGTTCGGCGGTTGGCGCACCATTTACTGGGTGGCCAGCGTACTGATGATCCTCATGGCGTTGATCTTGTGGCGCGCGCTGCCACGTTACAAACAGCACTCCGGACTGAATTACCCTCAGTTGCTGAAGTCTATTTTCACCCTGTTTTGCGGTTCACCGCTGCTGCGAACCCGCGCAGTGCTCGGCGCGCTGTCCTTTGCCAACTTCAGCGTGCTCTGGACCTCAATGGCCTTCCTGTTGGCGGCACCGCCTTTTGGTTATTCCGAAGGGGTCATCGGCCTGTTCGGGCTGGTGGGGGCCGCCGGGGCGTTAGCCGCTTCCCGGGCTGGACATTTGGCGGATCAGGGCAAGGCGGGGTTAACCACCACGGTAGGCCTGGTGCTGCTGTTGCTGTCTTGGATCCCCATCGCTTTCGCTAAACAATCGCTGTGGGCACTGATCGTCGGCATTCTGATCCTCGATCTGGCCGTACAAGCCGTACACGTTACCAACCAGAGCGTGATTTACCGCATTATGCCGGAAGCGCGCAATCGCCTGACGGCCGGCTACATGACCAGCTATTTTATCGGCGGCGCTCTGGGTTCGCTGCTGTCTGCCTCAGCCTACCAGCACGCAGGGTGGACAGGGGTTGCTGCCGCAGGGGGCATTTTGTGCCTGTTTAACCTGCTCACCTGGTGGTTGGGCAAGCGCCATGATCCCCAGGGACCGGCGGCCATCTGATTAGCAAGCGAATAGTCATAGCAGAAATTTATTAGCGGCGCAGGGTATAAACATTACTTACTCTCTGGTAATGTTCTGGGGATAAACTATTGGTTCCCTATATACCCTGCGATTCAAATACATTATGCAAAGCCAAGCTGCAGAAAGTATCAATCCCCCTGCCGTCAGTTCCACCTTCACCCACGGCATCGTCGACAGTTTACCGATCGTCATCGGCTATGTGCCGGTGGCTTTTGCGTTTGGCCTTAGCGCCGTTAAGCTGGGGTTCTCCCCGCTAGAGAGCATTTTCTTCTCCTGCATCATCTATGCGGGCGCCAGCCAGTTCGTGATCACCGCCTTGCTGAGCGCCGGGATGTCACTGTGGGTTTCCGCGCTGACAGTGATGGCGATGGATATACGGCACCTGTTATATGGTCCTGCTCTGCGCCACCGCATCGTCTCGCGCATGTCTGGCGGCAAAACTGCACTTTGGGCCTTTGGCCTGACTGATGAAGTGTTCGCCGCGGCCACCGCTAAATTGATGCGCAATAATCGCAGTTGGAGCGAGAACTGGATGATTGGCATCTCGCTTTGCTCCTGGCTGTCTTGGGTCGCAGGCACCGCGCTTGGCGCCGTGTTCGGCAATGGGCCACTAGAGCAGTTCCCGGTGATTGAAGCCTCATTATCCTTTATGTTGCCGGCGCTGTTCCTCAGCTTCCTGCTGGCGGCATTCAAACGCCCGCAAAGCCTGACCATCGCCGCCGCGCTGGCCGGTGCCCTGCTTGGCGTAGTGCTGTTTTCTATTCCGGTGGCCATTTTGGCCGGCATCAGCGCCGGTTGTCTCGCAGCCCTGTTCCAACCCACGGCAACGGAGGCCATTGATGAACACTGATGTGCTGGTGATCGGCCTGGTGGTCGGCTGTGCTAACTACCTTTTCCGCTACTTACCCTTGCGTTTGGCACCTGCGCGGGCACAACCGGGAATCAAACGCGGCAAAACCGCGCTGTTGCTCGACAGCATCGGCATCGCCTCTATCTGCGCGTTGCTGGTGGTTTCCAGCACCCCGGTGGTCATGCGCGAGCCGGACAAACTGTGGCCCACCCTGGTCGGTTTCGCCGCGCTGGGCCTGTGTTTTTACCGAACCAAAAGCATCATTTTGTCGACGCTGATTGGCGCGGCATCCTTTGGCATTACATTAAAGTTATTTATGATTTTCAGTCAGGGTAACCTTTAATCTTAGGCAGCACGTCGCATTAACCCTTTTGCTTAAAGTGGGTTTATTGACAATCCGCTGACAAATGACACGAATTGCTAAATTAATCACCCTGCTGAACATTTACATTATTAATCACTATCGTTACTATCTCGGACGAAACTAATGAGGCCCAAAATTATGGAAAGCTCGTTTGCTCCCATTGAACAGATGCTTAATTTCCGCGCCAAGCGTCAGAAAGATTTCCCTTATCAGGAAATCCTGCTGACCCGCCTGTGCATGCACATGCAAAGCAAGCTGCTGGAAAACCGCAATAAAATGCTCAAAGCACAAGGGATTAACGAAACATTGTTTATGGCGCTGATTACCCTGGATGCGCAGGAAAGCCACAGCATTCAGCCTTCTGAGCTAAGCTCTGCCCTGGGCTCGTCACGGACCAATGCCACGCGCATTGCCGACGAACTTGAGAAACGCGGTTGGATTGAACGCCGTGAAAGCGACAACGATCGTCGCTGCCTGCACCTGCACATGACGCCGCAGGGAGAAGAGTTTCTCAATCAATTGCTGCCACCGCAGCACAAGTGTCTGCATTTCCTGTGGTCCACGCTGAACGATGAAGAACAGCAACAGCTTGAACAGCTGACGCGTAAGTTGTTGACGCGCCTGGACCAGATGGAAGTTACAGAACAGTTATCCCAATAATTTCTGTTCAGGTACCTACATACTATGCGATCCCCATTTAACTGGAGATTCACCCCACTGTTCGCCGTATTACTGCTGGCCGGGTGTGCGTCTACCGATAATATTGCCCCGCAATCCACCCTGATGGATCCGCAGGCTCTGCAGCTTGCGCAGCCGAAGGTCAGCTCGTTGAACGTCAGCCCGCAGTGGTGGCGCGCACTTAACGACCAGCAACTTGACGCGCTGATGACCCAGACGCTGCAAAGCTCCCCTTCGCTGCGACAGGCAGCGGCACGCGTGCGCGAAGCACAAAGCGTAATGGGAGAGGCCAGCGCGGCCAACGGACCGAATCTCGATCTCAACGCCAGCAGCAACCGCCAAAAAGTGCCGCAAAACGTGAACCTGGGGCTGGGGTATCCTCATCAACCGATCTACGAAACCTCCAACTCG
Source organism: Serratia liquefaciens (assembly GCF_027594825.1). Classification (NCBI taxonomy): domain Bacteria; kingdom Pseudomonadati; phylum Pseudomonadota; class Gammaproteobacteria; order Enterobacterales; family Yersiniaceae; genus Serratia; species Serratia liquefaciens. Next base: position 1,778,771 of record NZ_CP088930.1, read on the forward strand.
TTGGGGCTGAACCTGGCCTATGAGTTCGACTGGTGGGGCAAATACCGCAACCAGGTCAACGCCGCCAAGGCACAGGTCGATGCAGCCCGCGCCGAGCAGGAACAGGCCGCATTGACGCTGACCAGTTCGGTAGCCTCTGCCTATTACCAGCTGCAGAGCAATTTCGCGCTGGAAAAGCTGTTGCAGCAGGAAGTGGACAACAACCAACGCCTGGCGGACTTGCGCCAACAGCAATATAAGGCCGGCATTACCGGCGTTGACGTCCCGCAACAAACCCAGGCGCAAGCCGACGGCGCCAAGCAGCAGATCCTTCAGCTGCAATCGCAGATTGAACAACTCAGACACCAACTGGCTGCGCTGGCAGGCCAGGGCCCGAGCGCCATGCAGCACCTGCGCCCGGTGGCCCTTCCCGCCAGTAGTTTGATGGCGCCAAAAGGTGAACTGACCGCCGATCTGCTGGGCAAACGTCCGGATATCGCCGCGCAACGTCAGTTGGTAGAGTCCTATAACCAACGCGTCAGCGCCGCCCGTAAAGAATTTTATCCCAGCCTGACCATTTCAGCCTTTGCCGGCCTGACCACCACCAACACCAGTGGGACCAGCCCGAATCTGTTTGAAGCGGCCAGCCAGGCCTGGAACGTGATGCCGGCAATTTCATTGCCGATCTTCCACGCCGGTGCGCTGCGCAGCAAGCTGGGTGAGGAGTCCGCGCTGTATGACCAGGCGGTGGAGTCCTATAACCAAACCATCCTGAATGCCGTGCAGGAAACCGCCGATGCCATCACCGTCCAACAAAGCACTGCGCAACAGCAGCTGCAGGCGGCATCTGCGTCCGAATCGATGCAACAGGTGTACCGCGTCGCTAACGCTCGATACCAGGCAGGGATTATCGGGCGCGACCAGTTGTTGACCAGCCAAACGCAGCTTTTGCAGCAGCAGCAGGCGGAACTGAATGCCAGCAGCAACTTGCTGCAGGCGAAGATAGGACTGATCCGTGCGCTGGGCGGTGGCTATCAGGCCCCGGCCGCTGCGGGTTCAAAAGCATAATAAAATAGAGAGCTTGGAGAACACCATGAGCGCAAGCGCGGAGACTCAAAACCCGCAGCAACCGTCAGGCAAAAAGAAGCAGCGTAAATTTTGGCTGCTGCTGCTGACGGTTATTTTCATCGTTATTGGGGTGGCATATTTAGTCTATTGGTTCCTGGTGTTACGTCATCATCAGGAAACCGACGACGCCTATGTTTCCGGTAACCAGGTCCAGATCATGGCCCAGGTGAACGGCAGCGTTAACCGCGTCAACTTCGACAATACCGACTATGTGAAACAGGGTGACGTGTTGGTAACCCTGGATCCGACCGATGCCGAACAGGCGCTTGAACGCGCCAAAACCGGCCTGGCCAATAGCGTGCGTCAGACCCACCAGCTGATCATCAACAGCAAGCAGTATCAGGCCAACATTGCCCTGCGCAAGTCTGACCTGAGCAAGGCTGAGAACGATCTGAAACGCCGTGTAGTGCTCGGCAGCGTTGACGCTATCGGCCGTGAAGAACTGCAACACGCTCGCGATGCGGTCGACAGCGCCAAAGCGGCGTTGGAAGTGGCGGTGCAGCAATACAACGCTAACCAGGCGATGGTATTGAACACCCCGCTGGAGCAACAACCGGCTATTCAACAGGCCGCAGCGCAAATGCGCGACGCCTGGCTGGCATTGCAGCGGACCAAAATCATCAGCCCGATCACCGGCTATGTCTCACGCCGCAGCGTACAGGTTGGCGCGCAAATCGCCGCCGGCTCTCCGCTGATGGCGGTGGTGCCGGCCGATCACATCTGGGTTGACGCCAACTTCAAAGAAACCCAGATCGCCAATATGCGTATCGGCCAGTCGGCTACCGTGGTCAGTGACATTTACGGTGATGACGTGGTGTATCAAGGGAAAGTGGTCGGTATCGATATGGGTACCGGCAGCGCCTTCTCGCTGCTGCCTGCGCAGAACGCCACCGGTAACTGGATCAAAGTGGTTCAGCGTCTGCCGGTGCGTATTGAGCTGGATGCCAAGCAGATAGCCGATCATCCGCTGCGTATCGGTCTGTCGACCCTGGTTAAAGTTGACACCACGAATCTGGACGGCCGCGTGCTGTCTGACGTGGTGCGCGACAAACCGCTGTACCAGAGCGATGCCCTGGCGTTGAACCTGGCGCCGGTTAACCAAATGATCGCCGACGTGATCCATGCGAATGCCGGTTAAGCGCGCGGGAGGCTACCTTGGCACAGAAACCGCTTGAAGGCGCTCAGCTCGCCTGGATGACGGTCGCGCTCGCCATGGCGACCTTTATGCAGGTGCTGGACTCCACCATTGCCAACGTGGCGATCCCAACGATTGCGGGTAACCTCGGGTCCTCCAACTCGCAAGGGACCTGGGTGATCACCTCGTTTGGCGTGGCGAACGCCATTTCCATCCCGATCACCGGTTGGCTGGCGAAGCGCGTCGGTGAAGTGCGGTTGTTCCTTTGGTCCACCGCACTGTTCGTGCTCGCTTCCTGGCTGTGCGGCATTTCCAACAGCCTGGGCATGCTGATCTTCTTCCGCGTGATCCAGGGTGTGGTAGCCGGGCCGTTGATCCCGCTGTCGCAGAGTCTGTTGCTGAACAACTATCCGCCCGCCAAGCGAGCGATGGCCCTGGCGCTATGGTCGATGACGGTGATCGTCGCGCCGATTTTCGGGCCTATCCTCGGCGGTTATATCAGTGACAACTACCACTGGGGCTGGATCTTCTTCATCAACATCCCGATCGGTGCCGTGGTGATCCTGGTGGCGATGTCGACGCTGAAAGGCAGGGAAACCAAAACCGAAATCAAACCGATCGACACCGTCGGTCTGGTGCTGCTGATCGTCGGTATAGGGTCACTGCAGGTGATGCTCGATCAGGGTAAGGAACTAGACTGGTTCAACTCGACCGAGATCATCGTTCTGACGGTGGTGGCGGTGGTGGCGCTGCTGTTCCTGATAGTCTGGGAACTGACGGACGACCACCCGGTGGTGGATTTGTCGTTGTTCAAATCGCGCAACTTTACCGTCGGCTGTCTGTGTATCAGCCTGGCCTATATGCTGTACTTCGGCGCCATTGTGCTATTGCCGCAGTTGCTGCAGGAGGTTTATGGCTATACCGCCACCTGGGCCGGATTGGCTTCGGCGCCCATCGGGTTGATACCGGTATTGCTGTCGCCGATCATCGGCAAGTTCGGCAACCGGCTCGACATGCGGCGGCTGGTGACCTTCAGTTTCATAATGTATGCCGTGTGCTTCTACTGGCGCGCCTATACCTTTGAACCGGGAATGGACTTTGGCGCCTCGGCCTGGCCGCAGTTTGTCCAGGGCTTCGCCATCGCCTGCTTCTTTATGCCATTGACCACCATTACGCTGTCCGGCCTGCCGCCGGATCGCATGGCGGCGGCATCAAGCCTGTCGAACTTTACCCGTACGCTGGCGGGGTCGATCGGGACGTCGATCACCACGACCTTGTGGACCCAGCGCGAATCGCAGCACCACTCGCAGCTGGCGGAGTTTGTGAACCCTTACAGCCCGCAGTCACAAGAGATGTACCGGCAGTTGGAACAAATTGGCATGAGCAAGCAGCAGGCTTCGGCCTACATCGCCAACGAGATCACCGCGCAGGGGTTGATTATCTCCGCCAACGAGATCTTCTGGCTGTCGGCCGGGGTGTTTCTGGTCCTGCTGGCGCTGGTCTGGGTGGCAAAACCGCCGTTCAGCTCCGGCGGTGGGGGCGGCGGCGCTCACTAAACCAGAGAAAGCAAAACGGGCGCCCAAAGGCGCCCGTCAGACTGCCGACAAACATATAATGTTTGGCGGTAGGCGTTAAAGGTTTGAAAATAAACCAGAAAAATCAATTTATTGATTTTCGGCTGATAACACAAAGGGGGAAAAACCACGCTTTTATCCCCCTTTGTCAATAACCTGACGGGCGCCCAGAGGCGCCCGTTTTTTATTCCGCACAGCATCAAGCCTGGTTTTGACGCCACCAGTCAGCCAACAGAATACCGGTCGCGACCGAAACGTTCAGGCTTTCCACCTTGCCGGTACCGCCGATAGACACGTTCATATCACCCTGCTGCCAGGCGCTGTCGCTCAGGCCATCACGCTCCTGACCCAACACCAGCACCATTTTGGCCGGCAGCTTAGCCTGCGCCAACGGGGTGCCTTTATGGCTCGAGGTGGTCACGATGGCATAACCGGCCTTGCGGAAAGTATCCAGCACCGACAGGAAGTCATCTGCGCTGATCGCCTTGATGTGTTCCGCGCCGCCTTCTGCGGTACGTACCGCCGCACCGGACTCCAGCAATGCCGGATCCTGCAACAGAACGCCATTCACGCCAAAGTGTGCGCAAGAACGGACAATAGCACCCAGGTTGTGTGGGTTGCCCACTTCTTCCAATGCCAGCACGCAGTCTTTCGCCGGTGCTTCTTTCAGATAGGTTTGCGCATCCAGGCCCTGACGTTTTTTGATCAGGAAGCATACGCCGCCGTGGTGCTCGGTGCCGGACGCTTTGGCCAGCTCTTCTTCATCCACCACGTGGTAGGCTTTGCGGTTCGCCGCCATCCAGCGCAGCGCTTCACGAAAACGCGGCGTGACCGACTGTACGAACCAGGCGCGGACGATCGCGTCCGGACGGCTGGCAAACAGAGCCTGACAGGCGTTTTCACCGTACACGCGAGTTTCTTCCGCACGCTGGCGACGCAGTTGTTCAGGATCGATAAAGCTTTTACCGCTGATACCACCGTGATCGAACGCCGGCTCTTCTTCCGGACCACGAGACACAGTTTTCCATGGCGAATCATAACCGCCACGGTCTTCAGTACGCGCTGGACGGCGAGGACGATCGCTTTCACTGCGGCGGGAATCAGAGCCAGAGCCACGGCGATCGTTATTACCGCGCGGCTTGTCCTGACCGGTACGGCCCGAAGAGCGAGCACCGTCTGCCGGACGGCCTTTGCCGGCCGGACGCTTATTCTTGTTACGGTCGTCGCCGTTGCTGTCGTCGTCACTGCGGACGTACATCACTTTAACTTTACCGTTCTTGCCACTAAATGAATCGTTCATTTTCTTCTCCACCAACGCGCAGGGCGCGAAGATTACCTGATGTTGGGGTGCTAAGCCACCTACTTGCGCTAAAAGCTAACAACTATCGTATTCATTGAACAAACCTCTTTGTTCATTGGCGCGCTTTTAACGATAATAAGCAGCATTAAAGATACATCTCCGCAACCCGAATGCGGTATGTCGTGCTTTCCCAGTATCCGAGGTCATCATGAATACAGTTTGTCCCGCTTGTAATGCCACCAACCGCGTACCTGAAGATCGTGTGGCTGACGGCGCAAAATGCGGCCGTTGCGGCCACGCGCTTTTTGACGGTGAAGTGATCAATGCCACCGCCGCGACACTGGACGCGCTGCTGCAGGATGGCCTGCCGGTCGTGGTCGACTTTTGGGCACCCTGGTGTGGCCCTTGCGTCAGCTTTGCGCCGATCTTCGAAGACGTTGCCGAAGAGCGCGCCGGTAAAGTCCGCTTCGTAAAAGTGAATACCGAGGCTGAACCGGAACTGAGCGCCCGTTTCCGCATCCGCAGCATCCCGACCATCATGCTCTTCCGCGACGGGAAAATGGTCGACATGCTCAACGGCGCCATGCCGAAAACGCCGTTCGATAACTGGCTCAATGAACTAGTTTAACGCAGAAAGCAGATACCCGTCGCCTTTCAAGCTGCCGCGTTGTTAGCTGCACTCCCCCCAGTGACTGACTAAAGCCGGTGGCTGGGGGATGAGCCAACTGGGCATCGAAAGTCATCGCGTATAGGCGGTGTTGCCCATTGAAGGTTACATCGCCGCACTTCAAACCGGTCCGAACGCTCTCGCCGGGCTTTTTTCTGCGTTACAATACCGGTTTTCCCCGGGATCTTTATGACCGACAACGCCGTACTTCGCCTGCGCCAGTTTCGCCTGGAACGATCAACCCGCCCTTTTCTGGCGCGTGGCAACCGCATTACGCGTTGTCAGGGGTGTCTGCTGCCACAAAAAAACTGCCTGTGTGACACCATCCAGCCGCAGCCGGCCACCAGCCGTTTTTGCCTGATCATGTTTGGCGCAGAACCGCTCAAACCAAGCAATACCGGCAGATTGATCGCCGATATTCTGCCGGACACCCAGGCGTTTCTATGGTCGCGTACCGAAGTTGACCCTGGCCTGCTGGCGGCGATTAACGATCCCGAGCGCCAGCCTTACGTGGTCTTTCCCGCGTCCTATGCCGCCCCTGAACGACCGATATTCAGCGAACTGCCCGTCGGGGGCAAACCGCCGCTGTTTATTATGCTCGACGGCACCTGGACCGAAGCGAGCAAGATGTTCCGCAAAAGCCCGTACCTCAATCAGTTTCCGGTGTTTTCGCTCAATGTCACCGCCGCCTCAAATTACCAACTGCGTGAAGCCAGCCGCACCGAGCAGCACTGCACCGCGGAAGTGGCGACAGCACTGTTGCAACAGGCCGGTGATGCCGCTGCGGCCGACGGCCTGGCGGAGCATTTTCGCTACTTCCGTCAGCAGTATCTGGCAGGGAAACCTACCCGCCCAGAGGCACCGGTCACAGCAAAGTCGTTGTAAAACGCCTAGAATCAAGGCGGTAACGTTGCCTAAAGGAGCCGTGCATGAGCCAGCGAGGGTTAGAAGCGCTTTTACGTCCTAAATCGATTGCCGTTCTCGGCGCCTCACAGCAGCCTGGCCGCGCCGGCAACCTGATGATGAGCAACCTGCTGGCCGGTGGCTTCAACGGGCCGGTGATGCCGGTCACGCCGCGTTATAAGGCGGTCTGCGGAGTCATGGCCTATCCGGACGTCGCCAGCCTGCCGCTCAGCCCCGATCTGGCCATTCTTTGTACCCATGCGCAACGCAACCTGGCCTTGATTGAGGATTTGGGCAAACGCGGCTGCAAAACAGCCATTGTGCTCTCCTCGCCGCCAGAGCAGTTCGCCGAGCTGAAAGCCTGCGCGCAGCGTTATTCGATGCGCCTGCTGGGGCCGAACAGCCTGGGCCTGCTGGCCCCCTGGCAAGGCATAAACGCCAGTTTCTCGCCGGTACCGATCCTCAAGGGCAAGCTGGCGTTCATTTCCCAGTCTGCCGCGGTGGCGAATACCATTCTCGACTGGGCGCAGCAACGAGAAGTCGGCTTTTCCTATTTTATCGCGCTGGGCGACAGCCTGGATATTGACGTCGACGACCTGCTGGATTTTCTGGCGCGCGACAGCAAGACCAGCGCCATCCTGCTATATCTGGAAAACATCAGCGACGCGCGCCGCTTTTTATCCGCCTCGCGCAGTGCTTCACGCAACAAACCCATTCTGGTGGTCAAAAGCGGACGCAGTCAGCAGGCCCAACTGTTGCTCAACAGTCAGCAAGGGCTGGATGCCGCTTACGATGCCGCGATCCAACGCGCCGGTTTGTTGCGCGTACAGGATACCCACGAGCTGTTCTCGGCGGTGGAAACCCTGAGCCATATGCATCCGTTGCGCGGAGAGCGGCTGATGATCGTCAGCAACGGTGCGGCACCGGCGGCAATGGCGCTGGACGAACTGCTGGGGCGCAATGGCAAGCTGGCGCCGCTGGGGGACGAGATCCTAGCGCAGTTGGGTGACGCCTTGCCTGACTTTATACGTGCCGGCAACCCGATTGACCTGCGAGACGATGCAACACCGCAGCGCTATCTGGCGGCGGTTAAGACCCTGCTCGACAGCCACGACTACGACGCTTTATTGCTGATCCACGCCCCAAGCGCGGCAGCCCCTGGCACCCTGACCGCCGAACGTATTATCGAGGTCGTGCGTCAGCATCCGCGTGGCAAACGCGTGACGCTGCTGACCAACTGGTGTGGCGAGTACTCTTCGCAAGAAGCCCGCCGGTTATTTACCGAAGCCGGCATTCCCACCTATCGAACGCCGGAAGGCGCAGTGACCGCGTTTATGCATATGGTGGAATATCGCCGTAATCAGAAACAGCTTAAAGAAACCCCGGCGCTTCCGGTCGGTCTGACCGCCAACACCGCCGACGCTCACCGATTGATTCAGCAAGCGCTGGCTGAGGGGGCAGCGCAGCTCGATACCCATGAAGTGCAGTCCATTCTGAAGGCCTATGACCTGACGACGCTGCCCACCTGGATTGCCGAAGACAGCGCCGAAGCGGTACATATTGCCGAGCAGATCGGCTACCCGGTGGCCCTGAAGCTGCGTTCTCCCGATATCCCGCACAAGTCAGAAGTTCAGGGCGTAATGCTCTATTTGCGCACCGCTACCGAGGTACAACGAGCCGCGGAGGCGATTCTTGATCGGGTTAAGCGCACCTATCCTCAGGCGCGCATTTACGGCCTGCTGGTACAAAGCATGGCCAACCGCGCCGGAGCGCAGGAGTTGCGTATCGCGGTGGAGCAAGATGCCATTTTCGGCCCACTGATCATGCTGGGCGAAGGCGGTATCGAATGGCGCCAGGAAAATCAGGTTGCCGTAGCGCTACCGCCGCTGAATATGGCGTTGGCGCGTTATCTGGTATTGCAGGCGGTGAAAGGCGGAAAAATTCGCGGCCGCAGCGCTTTACGGCCACTGGATATCCCAGGGCTGAGCCGCTTGCTGGTGCAGGTGTCCAATCTGATCCTCGACTGTCCGGAAATTACCCGTCTGGATATCCACCCGGTACTGGCCTCAGGCAGCGAATTCACCCTGCTCGACGTTTCCATGCAGATCGCCCCCTTCGAAGGCGATCCACAGGCACGGCTGGCGATCCGCCCTTACCCTCATGAGCTGGAAGAAACCATCAGATTGAAAGACGGCTCGCAATGCCTGTTCCGACCGATCCTGCCGGAAGATGAACCCGCGCTGAAACACTTTATCGATCGCGTGACCAAGGAAGATCTCTACTATCGCTACTTCAGTGAGATCAACGAGTTTACCCATGACGATTTGGCTAACATGACGCAGATCGACTACGATCGGGAGATGGCTTTTGTCGCGGTGCGGGATGACCAAATCATTGGCGTAACGCGTGCCCTCTCCGATCCGGACAACACCGACGCGGAATTTGCCGTGCTGGTACGTTCAGATCTGAAAGGGCTCGGCCTGGGCCGCCAACTGTTGGAAAAAATGATTACCTATGCCCGCGCCCACGGGTTGACCCGCCTGACCGGCATCACCATGCCAAATAACCGCGGAATGATAGCGCTGGCGCAACGTCTGGGCTTTGGCATCGATGTGCAGCTTGAGGACGGCATCGTCAATTTGACCCTGCCGCTGCAGGCGGAAGAAGTGCAGTGACCTGTGTCGCAATGCGCTACGAATCCACCACTTAACGCCAAAACATACGCACAATCGGGACAACTAGTGGTATTATCGCCCGATTATTCGATTTACTGTTTTCCCGTATTTGGCGTTCCGGCCATCTAATCATGAGAGAAGAAGCGCACTGTGATGTTGTCAAAATTTAAACGTAGCAAACATCAACAACACCTTGCACAACTGCCCAAACTCCCCCAGACGGTAGCTGATGTACGTACTTTGTACACACCGTCTGATTACCGTGCCACGCTGCTGGAATTGATCGCTAACGCCACCCAACGCATTTATCTGGTCGCTCTGTATCTGGAGCATGACGACGCCGGACGCGACATTCTCAACGCGCTTTATCAAGCCAAGCAGCGGTGTCCGGCGCTGGAGATTTGCATTCTGGTCGACTGGCATCGCGCCCAGCGTGGGCGCATCGGCGCCGCGGCCGCCAATACCAACGCCGATTGGTATTGCTCAATGGCAGACCGGCACCCAGAGCTTTCCGTGCCAATCTACGGCGTGCCGGTGAATACCCGCGAAGCCCTGGGCGTGTTGCACCTGAAAGGTTTTGTGATCGACGATACCGTGGTTTACAGCGGTGCCAGTATCAATGACGTTTACCTGCATCAGCATGAGAAATACCGCTACGATCGTTACCAGTTGATCACCAACGGCGAATTGGCCAATACCATGATCGACTACATCAAGCAGCACCTGTTGACCGCCGGTGCCGTGCAACGTTTGGATCGTGACGATCGTCCCAAGAGCCCAGAGATCAAAAACGAAACTCGCTTATTCCGTTTCGGTCTGCGCCGGGCCGGTTATCAGTTTCGCAACCAGGCGGGCAACGATGAGCTGGCGGTAACGCCGCTGGTTGGGCTGGGCAAGCAAAGCGTGTTGAATAAAACCATTCACCATCTGATGTCCTGCGCCGATCAGAAACTGACGCTGTGCACCCCTTACTTCAACCTGCCGGCCCTGCTGGTGCGCAATATCATCTATCTGCTGCGGCAGGGCAAACAGGTGGAAATCATTGTGGGCGACAAAACCGCCAATGATTTCTATATTCCGGAAGATCAGCCGTTCAAAATTATCGGCGCCCTGCCTTACCTGTACGAAATCAACCTGCGACGCTTTCTCAGCCGCTTGCAGCGCTACGTCGATACCGGCCAATTGATTGTTCGCCTGTGGAAAGACGGCGACAACAGCTACCACCTGAAAGGCATGTGGGTGGATGACGAATGGCAATTGATTACCGGCAATAACCTCAATCCGCGCGCCTGGCGACTGGATCTGGAGAATGCCATTCTGATCCACGATCCCAAGCAGGAGATGCGTGAGCAACGGCATAAAGAGCTGGAGTGCATCCGCACTCATACCACCGTGGTGGGGAACTACCTGGAACTGCAAAGTATCCAGCAGTACCCGATCAAAGTGCGCAAGCTGATCCGCCGTCTGCGTCGTATCCGTATTGACCGGTTGATTAGCCGTATACTGTAATCCCGCTATAATTTAGCTATCGCAGACCCCGGCCAATGCCGGGGTTTTTATGTGTCATGACAACAGGATGTTTTCATTATGCGCCCACTCCGCTGCCTGGCCGTGCTCCCCTTTTTATTGCTCACCAGCGGTTGTACTCACCTGGCAAATGACAGCTGGACCGGGAAAGACAAGGCACAGCATTTTGTCGCGTCTGCAGCCTTCGCTGCTGCCGGTGCGGCTTATGGCGATCATCAAAATTGGAATGAGGCACGCAGCCGCAGCTTTGGCCTGATGTTTTCAATCGGTCTCGGCGCCGCCAAAGAACTGTATGACAGTCGCGAAGGCGGCACCGGCTGGAGTTGGAAAGATTTTGCCTGGGATGTCGCGGGAGCGGCGACCGGTTATAGCCTTTACCACGCAACCCGCTGATTCACAGTTGGATCTCTTTCCCTTTGCGATGCAAGCGGAGAGAAACTATCAGCGCCAGCAGACACATGCCGGAAACATACCAGAAGAAGGCATTCTCGAAGCCAAACGACTTCAGCGACAGTGCAACATATTCCGCCGACCCGCCAAACATCGCATTAGCCACCGCATAAGACAGACCAACGCCTAACGCGCGCACTTCCGGCGGGAACATTTCAGCCTTCAGCAGCCCGCTGATCGAGGTATAGAAACTGACGATAAATAACGCCAGCACAATCAAACCGAAGGCCGCATAAGGATTGCTGACATTTTTCAGCGTCAGCAAGATAGGCACGGTCAGCAAGGTCGCCAGTGAGGCAAAGATCAGCATTGAACTGCGGCGACCGATCTTGTCTGACAATGCCCCGACCAAGGGCTGCAGCAGCATGTAGATAAAGAGCGCGGCAGTCATAATACCGCTGGCCAGCTTGGCATCCATCCCGGAGGTATTGACCAGATACTTTTGCATATAGGTGGTAAAAGTATAAAAGCTCAACGACCCTCCGGCGGTAAAACCCAGCACCATCAGGAAGGCTTTACGATTCTTCCACAGCCCCTTCAGTGAACCCGCATCTTTATGATTACGGGTTTTGGCATCGGAGGTTTCATTCAGCGACCGACGCAGATATAACGCCACTACCGCCAATACCGCGCCAATCGCAAAGGGAATACGCCAGCCCCAGGCCTTTAGTTCCTCTGCGGAGAGGATTTGTTGCAGAGCCACCAGAACCAGCAATGCCAAAAGTTGGCCGCCAATCAGCGTGACATACTGGAAAGAAGCATAGAAACCACGCCGCCCTTTTATTGCCACCTCGCTCATATAGGTGGCGCTGGTGCCGTACTCACCGCCGACCGACAGGCCCTGGAACAGACGCGCAACCAGCAGCAGCACCGGAGCCCAACTGCCGATCGATTCATAGGTCGGTAAACAGGCGATCACCAGCGATCCTGCACACATCATGCAAACAGAGATCAGCATCGAGTTTTTGCGACCATGCTTATCGGCAATATAACCGAACAACCAGCCGCCGATCGGGCGCATGAAGAAACCGGCGGCGAACACGCCGGCAGTTTGCAGCAATTGGGTGGTGCTGTTGCCAGCGGGGAAAAATGAAGCGGCAAAGTAGATAGAACAGAAGGAATAGACGTAAAAATCAAACCACTCCACCAGGTTCCCCGATGAAGCGCCAACAATAGCGAAAATACGTTTCTTTTTGTCCTGCACTGCCGGATCGACGGCATTTCCATCCTCAATGGCCGAGGTTGTTTCTGTCATTTTGTATTCTCCAAGCCAGATAAACCGTGAAGTCGGCGTCCTGCCGCTTAAATGTAATTAAATTGTTAATATTGAGTTAACAATTAAAACAAATAGCGGGCGAAGAATATAGCGTGATTTTTGTGATGCGCATTGAAGACTGGCGTAAAAATCGGGCGAAATAACAGCAAATATTTATAGCGGACATAGCAAAAAGGCCATCCTTGCGGATGGCCTCTTGGCTTGATTGATGCCTGGCAGTGTCCTACTCTCGCATGGGGAGACCCCACACTACCATCGGCGCTACGGCGTTTCACTTCTGAGTTCGGCATGGGGTCAGGTGGGACCACCGCGCTATTGCCGCCAGGCAAATTCTGTTTCATTCCAACCGCTACTCACGTAGCCATTGAAACCAATCTCGGAACTTCGCTGAAAATCTAGAGTATTCGTATCGTCCTGATACTCACCCCTTCGGGGCCGTCGCAAGCGACGTTCAAAATCGTTCCCGACGATTTTGTCTCTAAAACACCTTTGGTGTTGTAAGGTTAAGCCTCACGGATCATTAGTACTGGTTAGCTCAATGCATCGCTGCACTTACACACCCAGCCTATCAACGTCTTAGTCTTAAACGTTCCTTCAGGGGCCTTAAAGGCCCAGGGAAGACTCATCTCGAGGCAAGTTTCGCGCTTAGATGCTTTCAGCGCTTATCTTTTCCGCACTTAGCTACCGGGCAGTGCCATTGGCATGACAACCCGAACACCAGTGGTGCGTTCACTCCGGTCCTCTCGTACTAGGAGCAACCCCTCTCAATCTTCCAACGCCCACGGCAGATAGGGACCGAACTGTCTCACGACGTTCTAAACCCAGCTCGCGTACCACTTTAAATGGCGAACAGCCATACCCTTGGGACCTACTTCAGCCCCAGGATGTGATGAGCCGACATCGAGGTGCCAAACACCGCCGTCGATATGAACTCTTGGGCGGTATCAGCCTGTTATCCCCGGAGTACCTTTTATCCGTTGAGCGATGGCCCTTCCATTCAGAACCACCGGATCACTAAGACCTACTTTCGTACCTGCTCGAGCCGTCACTCTCGCAGTCAAGCTAGCTTATGCCTTTGCACTAACCTCACGATGTCCGACCGTGATTAGCTAACCTTCGTGCTCCTCCGTTACTCTTTGGGAGGAGACCGCCCCAGTCAAACTACCCACCAGACACTGTCCTCACCCCGGATTACGGGGCCGAGTTAGAACATCAAACATTAAAGGGTGGTATTTCAAGGTTGGCTCCACGCAGACTGGCGTCCACGCTTCAAAGCCTCCCACCTATCCTACACATCAAGGCTCAATGTTCAGTGTCAAGCTATAGTAAAGGTTCACGGGGTCTTTCCGTCTTGCCGCGGGTACACTGCATCTTCACAGCGAGTTCAATTTCACTGAGTCTCGGGTGGAGACAGCCTGGCCATCATTACGCCATTCGTGCAGGTCGGAACTTACCCGACAAGGAATTTCGCTACCTTAGGACCGTTATAGTTACGGCCGCCGTTTACTGGGGCTTCGATCAAGAGCTTCGCCTTGCGGCTGACCCCATCAATTAACCTTCCAGCACCGGGCAGGCGTCACACCGTATACGTCCACTTTCGTGTTTGCACAGTGCTGTGTTTTTATTAAACAGTTGCAGCCAGCTGGTATCTGCGACTGGCTTCAGCTCCGAGAGCAAGTCTCTTCACCTACGCGCCAGCGTGCCTTCTCCCGAAGTTACGGCACCATTTTGCCTAGTTCCTTCACCCGAGTTCTCTCAAGCGCCTTGGTATTCTCTACCTGACCACCTGTGTCGGTTTGGGGTACGATTCTGTGTTACCTGATGCTTAGAGGCTTTTCCTGGAAGCTTGGCATCAACTACTTCTGCACCGTAGTGCATCGTCATCACGCCTCAGGGTTGAATAAGTCACCGGATTTACCAGGTCACTCCCCCTACACGCTTAAACCGGGACAACCGTCGCCCGGCTAGCCTAGCCTTCTCCGTCCCCCCTTCGCAGTAACACCGAGTACAGGAATATTAACCTGTTTCCCATCGACTACGCCTTTCGGCCTCGCCTTAGGGGTCGACTCACCCTGCCCCGATTAACGTTGGACAGGAACCCTTGGTCTTCCGGCGAGCGGGTTTTTCACCCGCTTTATCGTTACTTATGTCAGCATTCGCACTTCTGATACCTCCAGCAACCCTCACAGGTCACCTTCAACGGCTTACAGAACGCTCCCCTACCCAACAACGCCTAAGCGTCGCTGCCGCAGCTTCGGTGCATGGTTTAGCCCCGTTACATCTTCCGCGCAGGCCGACTCGACCAGTGAGCTATTACGCTTTCTTTAAATGATGGCTGCTTCTAAGCCAACATCCTGGCTGTCTATGCCTTCCCACATCGTTTCCCACTTAACCATGACTTTGGGACCTTAGCTGGCGGTCTGGGTTGTTTCCCTCTTCACGACGGACGTTAGCACCCGCCGTGTGTCTCCCGTGATAACATTCTTCGGTATTCGGAGTTTGCATCGGTTTGGTAAGCCGGGATGGCCCCCTAGCCGAAACAGTGCTCTACCCCCGAAGATGAGTTCACGAGGCGCTACCTAAATAGCTTTCGGGGAGAACCAGCTATCTCCCGGTTTGATTGGCCTTTCACCCCCAGCCACAAGTCATCCGCTAATTTTTCAACATTAGTCGGTTCGGTCCTCCAGTTAGTGTTACCCAACCTTCAACCTGCCCATGGCTAGATCACCGGGTTTCGGGTCTATACCTTGCAACTATTCGCCCAGTTAAGACTCGGTTTCCCTACGGCTCCCCTATACGGTTAACCTTGCTACAAAATATAAGTCGCTGACCCATTATACAAAAGGTACGCAGTCACCCAACAAAGTAGGCTCCCACTGCTTGTACGTACACGGTTTCAGGTTCTATTTCACTCCCCTCGCCGGGGTTCTTTTCGCCTTTCCCTCACGGTACTGGTTCACTATCGGTCAGTCAGGAGTATTTAGCCTTGGAGGATGGTCCCCCCATATTCAGACAGGATGTCACGTGTCCCGCCCTACTCATCGAACTCACAATTAATGCATTTTAGTGTACGGGACTATCACCCTTTACTGTGCGACTTTCCAGACGCTTCCACTAACACAAGAACTGATTCAGGTTCTGGGCTCCTCCCCGTTCGCTCGCCGCTACTGGGGGAATCTCGGTTGATTTCTTTTCCTCGGGGTACTTAGATGTTTCAGTTCCCCCGGTTCGCCTCATACGACTATGTATTCATCGTATGATAGTGCAACGAATTGCACTGGGTTTCCCCATTCGGGTATCGCCGGTTATAACGGTTCATATCACCTTACCGACGCTTATCGCAGATTAGCACGCCCTTCATCGCCTCTGACTGCCTAGGCATCCACCGTGTACGCTTAGTCACTTAACCTCACAACCCGAAGGTGTTTCTGTAAACAGAAAACACTGTCGTGCTGTTTATTTGAGAGACTCTATGACAGGTTAATCCTTACCCCAATAGTTCTACGGAGGGATAAGTTTCAGCTGTCATGTTTCAATTTTCAGCTTGTTCCAGATTGTTAAAGAGCAAAATACTTCGCAGCATACTGTTGCCAGTACACTCTGAAGTATTGATACAGGACTATATGGTGGAGCTAAGCGGGATCGAACCGCTGACCTCCTGCGTGCAAGGCAGGCGCTCTCCCAGCTGAGCTATAGCCCCATACAGTCACTTGCAGATACCTTTGTTACCTCATTCGATTCCAAACAAGACGCGGCGCCACGCGGCTTTACAGCCATGCGGTGAAGCAACGCAGTATGGGAAAGAATTGGTAGGCCTGAGTGGACTTGAACCACCGACCTCACCCTTATCAGGGGTGCGCTCTAACCACCTGAGCTACAAGCCTATAAAGGTATTTCTGCTCGTTACTTTTTCATCAGACAATCTGTGTGAGCACTTCACGCAATCAATATCATTAGGTAAGGAGGTGATCCAACCGCAGGTTCCCCTACGGTTACCTTGTTACGACTTCACCCCAGTCATGAATCACAAAGTGGTAAGCGCCCTCCCGAAGGTTAAGCTACCTACTTCTTTTGCAACCCACTCCCATGGTGTGACGGGCGGTGTGTACAAGGCCCGGGAACGTATTCACCGTAGCATTCTGATCTACGATTACTAGCGATTCCGACTTCACGGAGTCGAGTTGCAGACTCCGATCCGGACTACGACGTACTTTATGAGGTCCGCTTGCTCTCGCGAGTTCGCTTCTCTTTGTATACGCCATTGTAGCACGTGTGTAGCCCTACTCGTAAGGGCCATGATGACTTGACGTCATCCCCACCTTCCTCCGGTTTATCACCGGCAGTCTCCTTTGAGTTCCCACCATTACGTGCTGGCAACAAAGGATAAGGGTTGCGCTCGTTGCGGGACTTAACCCAACATTTCACAACACGAGCTGACGACAGCCATGCAGCACCTGTCTCAGAGTTCCCGAAGGCACTAAGCTATCTCTAGCGAATTCTCTGGATGTCAAGAGTAGGTAAGGTTCTTCGCGTTGCATCGAATTAAACCACATGCTCCACCGCTTGTGCGGGCCCCCGTCAATTCATTTGAGTTTTAACCTTGCGGCCGTACTCCCCAGGCGGTCGACTTAACGCGTTAGCTCCGGAAGCCACGCCTCAAGGGCACAACCTCCAAGTCGACATCGTTTACAGCGTGGACTACCAGGGTATCTAATCCTGTTTGCTCCCCACGCTTTCGCACCTGAGCGTCAGTCTTTGTCCAGGGGGCCGCCTTCGCCACCGGTATTCCTCCAGATCTCTACGCATTTCACCGCTACACCTGGAATTCTACCCCCCTCTACAAGACTCTAGCTTGCCAGTTTCAAATGCAGTTCCCACGTTAAGCGCGGGGATTTCACATCTGACTTAACAAACCGCCTGCGTGCGCTTTACGCCCAGTAATTCCGATTAACGCTTGCACCCTCCGTATTACCGCGGCTGCTGGCACGGAGTTAGCCGGTGCTTCTTCTGCGAGTAACGTCAATGCACAGTGCTATTAACACTGAACCCTTCCTCCTCGCTGAAAGTGCTTTACAACCCGAAGGCCTTCTTCACACACGCGGCATGGCTGCATCAGGCTTGCGCCCATTGTGCAATATTCCCCACTGCTGCCTCCCGTAGGAGTCTGGACCGTGTCTCAGTTCCAGTGTGGCTGGTCATCCTCTCAGACCAGCTAGGGATCGTCGCCTAGGTGAGCCATTACCCCACCTACTAGCTAATCCCATCTGGGCACATCTGATGGCATGAGGCCCGAAGGTCCCCCACTTTGGTCCGAAGACGTTATGCGGTATTAGCTACCGTTTCCAGTAGTTATCCCCCTCCATCAGGCAGTTTCCCAGACATTACTCACCCGTCCGCCGCTCGTCACCCGGAGAGCAAGCTCTCCTGTGCTACCGCTCGACTTGCATGTGTTAGGCCTGCCGCCAGCGTTCAATCTGAGCCATGATCAAACTCTTCAATTAAAAGCTTGATTTGCTTCAACTCGTGAAGCGATGCTCGAAAATTAACTTTCGTAATAATCAGACCGTTGACGAATCAACCGACTGACTTATTGCTTGGTCACTCTTCAAGACTTGATATTTTTT